>NZ_JBWMAU010000008.1:0-182666 GCF_056521445.1 Rhodoferax sp. LB1P47
TGTCTTGGTAAACCAGATGATGTCACTTCCCAGTGGCTGCGCCTACACCTTCACCCTCAAAAATTCGACTCCCAATCGACAGGAAATTACATCTTTGAGTGGTTGTGCAAGTGGCTCTATTAAATAGCTTATTGTGCATACGACATAAGCGCTAGCGGCCTAAAAAGCATACAACAATCTCATAGGCATCCCTTCCAAAAACAGCGTGGAACTGGCTCCGCCAGGCCGCTGCTGTTGCCCCCTGCAAGGGGGGTGGCGGAAAGCGCTTGCGCTGTAGCCTGGGGGTATGCCTTAGATGACTCCACGGGCTGACAGCACTGCGTGCTCGGTCTTGATGCATTTGTTTTGCACCACCCGCAGCCCGGCGGTCTGGGCTTTGAGGGCGGCTGCCGTGTGCGAGATACCCAGCTGCATCCATACCGCCTTAGCCTTGATGGCGATGGCTTCTTCCACGATGGGCGGAATGTCTTTGCTGCGGCGGAAGCAGTTGACCACTTCGATGGTGTGGTGCCGGGCGGCTTCGGTCAGGTTGGGGTAGGCGGTTTCACCCAAAATTTCGGTGATGTTCGGGTTGATCGGGATGATGCGGTAACCCCGCGCTTGCAGCGTGCGGGCCACATCAAAACTGGGGCGGCCGGTGTCGTCGGACAGGCCCACCACCGCGATGGTGCGCGCGTGCGTCAGGATTTGGCGGATGGCGTCAGATTCACTCATAGTGGGATTGAGTGTACGCAAGCCAGTCCGTTTGCGTGCATTTGTATCAGGCAAAGTGGTCGAACCCGGCGAACGCCTGGGCCACGGGGGCTCCCTCGCCATCGACCAGGCGGACGGCCGCATCCGCCGTGCGGGCTTCGATCTGGCCGATACGTGCCACGGGGGTCTGGGCCTGCGTGGCGGCGGCGGCCACGGCCGTGCGTGCCGAGGGCGGGGCGGTAAATACCAGCTCGTAGTCATCGCCGCCGGACAATGCGTATGCCAGAATGATTTTTGAATCAAATAGGCCTCTGGCGCATATTTTATCTGCGCTAGTAGCTATTAATTTAATAGCAATCGACGTATCCACCACGGCCCCCACCCCCGAGGCCCGCAGGATGTGCCCCAGATCGCCCAGTAGCCCGTCGCTGATATCGGCCGCCGCCGTGGCCACGCCGCGCAGCGCCAGCCCCAGGGCGACACGGGGCGTGGGCCGCTCCAGCCGGGCGCGGGCCTGGGCAAAGGCAGCTTCGGGCAGCGATAGCGTGCCGCGAAACACCTCCAGCGCCAGCCGGGCATCGCCCAGCGTGCCGCTGACATACAGGTCGTCGCCCACCTGCGCGCCCGAGCGCAGCAGCGCCTGGCCGGGCGGCACTTCGCCGAACACGGTGATGCAGATGTTCAACGGGCCCTGGGTGGTGTCGCCGCCCACCAGTTCGCAGCCGTGGGCATCGGCCAGCGCCAGCAAACCCTGCGAGAACGGCTCCAGCCAGGCGGCATCGGCGCGCGGCAGGGCCAGGGCCAGTGTGAAGGCCAGCGGCTGCGCCCCGCAGGCGGCTAGGTCGCTCAGGTTCACCGCCAGCGCCTTGTGGCCCAGCGCGGCGGGAGAGACGGTGCTCAGAAAGTGGCGGCCCTCGACCAGCATGTCGCTGGAGATGGCCAGTTGCATGCCGGGGCGGGGTTGCAGCAGGGCGCAGTCGTCGCCCACGCCCAGCACGGCGCGCGGCGTGGGGCGGGTGAAGTAGCGGCGGATGAGGTCGAATTCGCCCATCTCAATGCAGTGTGTGGCTGGACAAAGGCAGGTTGTTGCCAGTGGCATCCAGCACAAAGGTCGGCACAGTGGCGTCAAAGCGCTCGCCGTCTTCGGCCACGCAAAAATAGCTGCCGCGCATGGCCCCGGTGCCGGTGCGTAGGCGGCAGCCGCTGCTGTACTGGAAGGATTCGCCGGGTTGCAGCAGCGGCTGGTGGCCCACCACGCCCAGTCCCTTTACTTCTTCGATGTGGCCGTTTCCGTCGCTGATGGTCCAGTGGCGGGCAATCAGCTGGGCGGGCACCTCGCCGGTGTTGTGGATGGTGACGGTGTAGGCAAAGCTGAACACGGCTTGCGCGGGGTCGGACTGGTCGGGCAGGTACTGCGGCAGCACCTCGACGGTGAATTGGTATTTGGGCATGGGCGGCATCGTACCGTGCGTGCACATACGGTCTGCGAAAATACGGCCCATGAAAAATTACCGCATTGCCCCCTCGATCCTCGCTGCCGACTTTGCCCGCCTGGGCGAAGAGGTGAAAAATGTCATTGAAGCCGGCGCCGACTGGATCCACTTTGACGTGATGGACAACCACTACGTGCCGAATCTGACCTTCGGCCCGATGGTCTGTAGTGCGCTGCGTCCCTATGCCAAAAAGCCCGATGGCACGCCCGTGCCGATTGACGTGCATTTGATGGTGCAGCCGGTGGATGCGCTGGCGGCCGCGTTTGCCGATGCGGGCGCGTCGTTGATCAGCTTCCACCCCGAAGGCACCGGGCACGTACATCGCAGCGTGCAGGCCATCCAGTCCAAAGGCTGCAAGGCCGGGCTGGTGTTCAACCCCGCCACGCCGCTGGACGTGCTGGACTGGGTGATCGACGACATCGACCTGATTCTGATCATGAGCGTCAACCCCGGTTTTGGCGGCCAGAGCTTTATCGACTCGGCCCTGCGCAAGGTGGAGCAGGCGCGCCGCCGCATCGAGGCGTCGGGCAAGGATATCCGCCTGGAAGTGGACGGCGGCATCAAGACCGACAACATCGCCCGCGTGGCTTCGGCTGGTGCCGATACCTTTGTGGCGGGCAGCGCCATCTTCGGCAACCCTGATTACAAGGCGGTGATCGACGCGATGCGTGTGGCTTTGGCCACTGCGTGACCTACTATTCCTCCATGAACGACGGGAGCGCGCTATGGCATTGATCATCACCGACGAGTGCATCAACTGCGATGTGTGCGAGCCGGAGTGCCCGAACGACGCGATCTACCTGGGTGTACAGATCTACGAGATCGACCCGCACAAATGCACCGAGTGCGTGGGCCATTTCGACGAGCCGCAGTGCGTGCAGGTCTGCCCGGTGTCGTGCATTCCGGTGAACCCGGAGCACGTGGAAGACAACGAAAGTTTGTGGGCCAAGTACCGGCGGCTGCAAGCCGAGATCGTCAAACCCGTGGTTTAAACCGGTTCAGGCGGCCGCACCGGTTTGGGCCGGGGCGGCTTAGTGGTGTGGATGGCCATCGTGGCCTTGTCCATATCACCTGCCAGCAGTGCGGGCGCGGCCAGAATCGCACGGGTCATGCTGTCTTCAATGGCTGTGCGGTGGTCGGCAGACGGTTTTTTCAGCACCCAGTTCAGAACCTCATCGCGCGCGCCCGGATGGCCGATGCCGATGCGCAACCGCCAGTAATCGGGGCTGCCGAGTTGCCCGTGGATATCGCGCAGGCCATTGTGCCCGGCGTGGCTGCCGCCCAGCTTGAGCTTGGCCTGGCCGGGGACGATGTCCAACTCGTCGTGCACCACCAGAATCTCACCCGGCTGGATTTTGAAAAACCGGGCCAGCGCCGCCACCGATTTGCCTGAGGCATTCATGAAGGTTTGGGGTTTGAGCAGCCAGCGCGGCTCGCCGTCCACCACGGTGCGTGCCACCAGGCCGTAGTAGCTTTTTTCAGGTTGCAGGCTGGTTTTGAGCTCGCGCGCCAGTGCGTCGATCCACCAGAAACCGGCGTTGTGGCGGGTAGCTTCGTATTCCGGGCCGGGGTTGCCCAGGCCGACAAACAGTTTGATCATGGTGGTGATTATCCAAAAACAAAAAAGCCCACCGAAGTGGGCCTTTTTGAGCTGAAAAGAATTACTTCTTGGCTGCTGGCTTAGCTGTAGGCTTGGCACCGGCTTTGCCCTTGGCGGGAGCGGCTGCTGGATCAACAGCCACTTCTGCGGCCAGCGCAATCACGGACACCAACGCGGGGTTTTCTTTGCCACGGGTGACAACCGACACGCCCTTGGGCATAACCAGATCTTTGGCGTGCAAAGACGAACCTTTGGTCAGGCCGCTCAGGTCCACCGCAATGAACTCTGGCAGGTCGGCAGGCAGGCAGGAAATTTGCACATCTTTCGCCACGGGGGTGACCATGCAGTTTTCCGTCTTGACGGCGGGGCACAGGTCTTGGCCGCTGAAGTGCAGAGGCACCTTCATGGTTACCGTGGTGCCTGCTTCGACGCGCTGGAAGTCAGCGTGCAGAATCAGTTGGCGGAAGGGGTGCATTTGCACATTGCGCAACAGCACTTTGCTTTCTTTGCCATCCAGTTCCATGTCCAGAATGGTGGAGTGGAAGGTTTCTTTTTTCAGAGCGTGCCACAGAGAGTTGTGGTCGATTTCGATTTGGGTCGCGGGTGTTTCTCCACCGTAGACGATGCCGGGGGTGCGGCCGGTAATGCGGAGACGGCGGCTCGCACCCGTGCCCTGCAGTGCGCGCTCAAAAGCGACGAATTTCATAATTAACTCCTGTGAGAGTGCACCGCGACCAGTGTCACTCCGATTTAAAAAGGCCCGCGCGCAATACGCGCACGGGCCTGCTTTTTTGCTCTGGCCTAGAAAAGGTTTTCCTGGTCCGAGAACAAACTCATGACCGACTCACCGTTGGCAATCCGCTGGATCGTTTCTGCGATCAGGGGGGCTACGGTGAGTTGGCGAATTTTGGGGCATGCCATCGCAGCAGCGCTGAGTGGAATCGTGTTGGTGACCACCACTTCGTCCAGGGCCGAGCCGTTCGCAATGCGTTCGATGGCCGGGCCGGAGAAGATGGGGTGGGTGCAGTAAGCGTAGACTTTTTTGGCGCCGCGCTCTTTCAAGACTTCGGCGGCTTTAACCAGTGTGCCGGCGGTGTCGATCATGTCGTCCATGATGACGCAGTTGCGGCCATCGATTTCACCGATCACGTGCATTACTTCGCTGACATTGGCCCTGGGGCGGCGCTTGTCAATGATGGCCATGTCGCAACCTAGCTGCTTTGCCAGCGCACGGGCACGCACCACGCCACCCACATCGGGCGACACCACGATCAGGTCTTCGTAGTTCTTTTGGCGCAGGTCACCCAGCAAAACAGGTGAGGCGTAAATATTGTCCACCGGGATGTCAAAGAAGCCCTGGATCTGGTCGGCATGCAGATCCATCGTCAATACGCGGTCAACACCCACAGCTTGCAGCATGTTGGCGACGACCTTGGCGGTGATCGGCACGCGGGCCGAACGCGGGCGGCGGTCTTGGCGGGCGTAGCCAAAATAAGGAATCACGGCGCTGATACGTTCGGCAGAAGCACGCTTGAGCGCGTCCACCATGATCAGCAGCTCCATCAGGTTTTCGTTGGTGGGGGCGCAGGTGCTTTGCACCACAAAAACGTCGCGGGCACGGACGTTTTGGTTGATCTCGACGGTGACTTCACCATCTGAGAAGCGGCCGACGCGGGCCGCGCCCAATGAGATGCCAAGGTGCTTGGCAATGTCAGCGGCCATGCCAGGATTGGCATTGCCTGTGAAAATCATGAAATCAGTGTGGTGGGGCTGCATGAGCGTCTTTGCGATGAAGTAACTGTGTGTGCATATTCCGAATATCTGCGTATTCAGAATATTTGGCAGGGGAAGAAGGACTCGAACCTTCGCATGCTGGAATCAAAATCCAGTGCCTTAACCAACTTGGCGACTCCCCTACACGGGTCCGCAGCATGAAGCTGCAAACCGATTAACCATCGCTGGAGGCCCAACCTTTGAGAGGGTGAACGTCCATATTGCTGCATTTTCGAACTTGCCATGTACTCGGTACATTTTGCAAATCTACATCGCTCAGCATTTCAGCAAACACTGCGCTACCTGAGCCAGTCATTCTAGCATTTAAACCTTTGCTTTCAAGCCACTCAAGGACTTGATTTACAGCAGGGCAGAGGTTTTTTGCGACTGGCTGCAAGTCATTAGTACCGAAGTAATAAGGCTGTGCAGCAAAGCCTGCGAGTATAGCACTGGCTGAATCGCGTTTTAGGTCTGGCGATGAAAAAATCAATTTAGTGTCGAGTCCCTCGGGTGGTTTGACCACCACAAAGCGGCTTGGCGGCAGGCTGATCGGGGTGATGTCTTCTCCGATGCCTTCCACCCAGGCGTTGTTGCCACCGAGAAAAAATGGCACGTCGGCACCCAATTGCAGGCCTATTTTTTGCAGTTGCGCCAGCGGCACATTCAATTTCCATAACCGGTTCAGCGCCAGCAGGCAGGATGCGGCATCGGAAGATCCACCGCCCATGCCAGCCTGCGCTGGGATATTTTTCAGTACACCGATGTGTGCACCCAAGGTGGTGCCGGTGGCGGTTTGTAGTGCGCGGGCGGCGCGTAGCACAAGGTCATCGGGTGGCAGTGGCGTGCTGAGGTCTTCACGGCTGAGTTGGCTGTCGCGGCGCAGTTCAAAGTGCAGGGTGTCGCACCAGTCGATCAGCATGAAGACCGATTGCAGCAGGTGGTAGCCGTCAGCCCGGCGACCGGTGATGTGTAAGAAAAGATTTAGTTTGGCCGGGGCGGCTACGTCGTACAGGGCTTGCATGCTTATTGGTCGAGAACTACGCGCAAGGTGGAGATGGGCAGGGGGTGGTTGCGCACTGCCGTCAACCGGCCATCGTCCAGGCGGGACAGGTCCGTTTGCCAGCCCTGCACCGGAGTGTTGTTGCCGTGCAGCCAGTCGAACAGCGCGGCCAGGGGTAGCGGGGTTCCGGTGGCTTGTGCCACCAAGGCCTCCGGCGAATCAAAGGGTCTTACTTCGCCGTTGGTGTACAGGGTTGCCGATCCGGGCTGCCACAGCATGCGCGCAACCGTGCCGCCGAGTGGGTTGAAGAGTATGAGTTCACCGGCTTCTGCTGAGCCCTTGAGCTCAAAGCCGGCCGAAAAAGATTGCGCAGCCGAGCCCTCTATCTGCAAGGCCAGGCGGCCACTCCAGAACGGAGAAGGGTCTGCGGTTTGGCGGCTGCTGCGCACATGCGCGCACCCGGTTAGTAGCACGGCGCATGCCATGAGGGCCCACCGGCGGGCGATGGTGGTCACAGCTTGACTTGCAGGCGTTTGAGTGTGGCCAGCAGGGTTTCGTTGTCGCGGTTGATTTGCAGGCCTTCTTTCCAGATGCTGGTGGCGCGGTCGCGTTGGCCCAGGGTCCAGAGCACCTCACCCAGGTGAGCTGCGATTTCGGCATCGGGCTTTGCTTTATAGGCCCCATCGAGCACGCGCAGGGCTTCGTCGTTGTTGCCCATGCGGAACTCGACCCAGCCCAGGCTGTCGGCGATGAACGGGTCATTGGGTACAAATTCCAGGGCCTTGCGGATCAGCTCGCGGGCTTCGGGCAGGCGCAGATTGCGTTCGGCCAACGAGTAGCCCAGGGCGTTGTAGGCGTGGTGGTAGTCGGGTTGGGTGGCGATCAATTGGCGCAGCAGGCGCTCCATCTCGTCCATCTTGTCGAGCTTTTCGGCCAGCATGGCCTGGTCGTACAGCAGGTCTGCATCGCCGGGCTGCTGGGCGACAGCGGTGGCCATCAGCTCGTAGGCGGTTTGGTATTGCTTGTTGTCGCGCAGTAACTGCACTTCGGCGGATAGTTTTTGGCGGTTTTCTGCCGGGGTGCGGTCGGGCAGTGCTTGCAGCAGTGCGCGGCCCTCGGCCAGCTTGCCTTGTCTGGCAAGCAATGATGCGCGGCGGCTTTGTACGGCCAGCAGTTCTTCTGCGTTGTCGATTTTTTGTAGCCACGCAGCAGCCGCCACGTAATCTTGGCGGTTTTCGGCAACCTGCGACAGGGCCATGTATGCCGCCGACAAACCTCGGGTGCGGCCTTCACTGGGGGGGAGGGGGGCGGCCAGCGCGGTGAATTGTTTAAGGGACACCTCTGCCGCGTCAAGTTGCTTTTCTTGTGCTTGCAGGCTGCCTTGCACCAGCCAGGCATCGGGGAAGTCGGGGTGGTTGCGGGTCAACAGGGTGAGCTGCTGCGTTGCTTCGGCATAACGCTGGGCATCCAGAAGTACGCGGACATAGGCCATGCGCAACTCGGGCAAGGGCTGGCCTGCCAAATAGTGCAGCACCAGTGGTTCGGCCAGAGGTGCTTTGGGGCCCATCATTTCCAGCGCCAGTTGCACCGGGCCGGGGGCGCTGATGGACAAGGCCTGGGCGCTGCGGGCGGCCTCCAGTGCGGCAGAGGTGTCTCCTGCTGCCAAGCGCATGCGGCCCACGGTGGTCCAGGCGGAGGGGCCGATGGCGGGGTCGGCCAGGTAGCCTGACAGCACCTGTTCGATCACCGTTGCAGCCTGTTTTTTGTCGGAAATCTGCGCGTAGGTGGGTGGAATGGCCGTGATGGCTGCGGCGCGGTCGGATGCTGCGGCCAGCGTTAGCTCGATTTTGAGCGGTTCGGCGGTGTCTGCGACGCGGTTCAGGGCCAGCAAAATTTGGAGCACGTAGCGGTTGGCATCTCGCGATGCGGGTTCGGCCTTGCTCCAGATCCGGGCGGCTTGCAATGCATCGCCACCGGCACGGGCCTGCAAGGCGATTTCAACTGCGCGGCGGTACAGGCTGGGATCGTTTCCGGCTTTGCGGGCCCCTTCCAGGTACAGCTGGTAGGCAATGCCGGGTTCGCCGCCCACGGTGTTGAGCTCGCCCAGCAACACAATATAGAAAAGCTCGCCATTCATGGCGGACTGGGCTGGCGCAGCCTCCTGGGGGGGCGTTTGTGCCAATGCATGCAGGCCGCCTGTGGCCAAGGCCAAAGTTGCCAAACCGTGGGTAGCCAGTCTTAGATATCGCTTCATCGGCTCATAATAATCTAAGCCTATTCACATGCCGTGTTCGGGGGGTAAAGCTCCCTGGCCGGTGCCGATTTCCCTCTTCATAAACTGCTTGCCATGCCCGAGTTGCCCGAGGTTGAAGTCACCCGTTTGAGTTTTGCCGACCGCATCCAGGGTGCGCGGATCCACAGCGTGCGCATGGGCAAGCCGCTGCGCTGGCCGCTGGGGTGCGACCCGGCGCAACTGGCGGGCCGTACCGTGCTACAGGTGCGCCGCCGGGGCAAGTATTTGCTGCTGGACCTGGATGCGGGCCTGCTGCTGCTGCATCTGGGCATGTCGGGTAGCCTGCATTTCGCCCACCACCCGCTTGCGCCGGGTGTGCATGACCATTGCGATGTGGTCACCCATCTGGGCACCTTGCGTCTGCATGACCCGCGCCGGTTTGGGGCGGTGGTATATGCCGACAGCCAGGACGCGCCCGAGGCCGTCAAGCTGTTGGGCCATTTGGGCATGGAGCCGCTGGACGACGGTTTTTCTTTACCGGCTTTTTACGCGGGACTACATGTGCGTAAAACCGCCATCAAGCAGGTGCTGCTGGCGGGCGAGGTGGTAGTGGGCGTGGGCAATATCTATGCGTCCGAGGCGCTGTTCATGGCCGGTATCCGCCCTACGCTGCGGGCCAATAGCATCAGCAAGCCACGCGCCGCCAAACTGCACGCCGCAGTGCGCAGCGTGCTGGCCCGGGCGGTATTGAAGGGGGGTAGCACGCTGCGAGATTTTTCCAATGCGTATGGCGAGAGCGGCTACTTTCAGTTGGAAGCGATGGTCTACGATCGCCAGGGTTTGCCGTGCCGGGTCTGTGGTACATCCATCCAGCAGATCCGCCAAGGCCAACGATCGACTTATTTTTGCCCGGTCTGTCAAAAGCGGTAGTCCTGCTATATTGATCCAGACTTACGCAAGCTCTTCTGTGCGCCCAGTCCGATTGATTTCTTTGAGTTTTTTCTAATTTCCAATTCCTATCCTCCTGTGGCGACATCTTTCAACGAACAACTAGGCCAGCATGGCGCATGGCGGCGTGAGCTGGCGCTGCGTCTGAAGCTGCTGTCCGCATGGATGAAAGAGCATGCGCTGATGGATGCAGGGGTCGAGGCCCGGCTGCGGCGCCTGGAAGACCAGATGCGCAGCGACAAGGTGATGGTCGCCTTTGTGGCCGAGTTCTCGCGCGGCAAGTCAGAGCTGATTAATGCGGTGTTTTTTGCCGGGTATGGTCGGCGCATCATGCCCGCTAGCGCAGGCCGCACCACCATGTGCCCGACCGAACTGGGCTATGACGCGGATGTGTCGCCCAGCTTGCGGCTGTTGCCCATTGAATCGCGCCTGCACCCCCAGTCGTTGGTCGAGTGGCGGCAGGCCCCGGAGCAATGGACCCATATCGACCTGGACGTCAATGACGCGAACCAGCTGGCCCAGACGCTGGAGAAGGTGACTGAAGTCCGCCGCGTCACCCAGGACGAAGCCCGTGCCCTGGGTTTTTGGCACGACCAAGAGCCCGACGACAACCCGCCGATGGATGCCGATGGCCAGGTCGAAGTGCCCCGCTGGCGGCATGCGCTGGTCAATATGGCCCACCCGCTGCTGGTGCAGGGGCTGGTGATTCTGGATACCCCGGGGCTCAACGCCATCGGTGCCGAGCCGGAACTGACCGTTAACCTCATCCCCCAGGCCCATGCCGTGGTGTTTATCCTGGGCGCGGATACCGGGGTTACCAAGTCCGATCTCACCGTGTGGCGCGACCACCTGCGCCCGGATGCCGAGAGCATGGAAGCGCGGCTGGTGGTGCTCAACAAGGTCGATACCCTGTGGGATGCCCTGAGCACGCCCGAGCAGGTGCAGGCGCAAGTGGACCGCCAGTGCATGGCCTCGGCGGCGCTGCTGGGCGTGCCTGCGGCGCGGGTGTTGGCGGTATCGGCGCAAAAAGGCCTGGTGGCCAAGATCACCAATGACGCGCAGCTGCTGCAAGCCAGTGGCCTGCCCGGTCTGGAGGTGGCCTTGGGCCAGGGCATTCTGGGCCAGCGGCAAGAGATTCTGCGGGGCGCTGTGTCGCGCGGCATTACCGATCTGCGGATGGAGACGGGCCGTGTGCTGCATGTGCGCCGCCGCGACCTGGCCGAGCAAAAAATGGAGCTGCAAAGCCTGGGCGGCAAAAATTTGACCGTGGTGAAAGCCATGCGCCAGCGCATTGAGCAGGAAAAGCGCGAGTTCGACATGGGCAACGCCAAGATCCATGCCGTGCGCGCCATCCAGCACAAGCTGCTGGGCGAGGTCTACGTCTTGCTAGGTGGCCGCACCCTGAAATCCGAAATGGCCTTGCTGGGCGAGGCCTTGCGCCAACCCGGCTGGAAGCGTGGCGTGAAAGGCGTGTACTCCGACACCTTTGCCCGGCTGTACGCCAACTTGGCCAAGGCGCAGACCTTTGGCGAGGAAATCCACAGCATGCTGGCGGCCACCTTTGGCCAGCTGAATGCCGAGTTCGGTTTCTCGCTGCTGCTGGCGGGCGTGCCCGATCTACAGCGTTACCAGGCCGAACTGGCCGAGATCGAAGCCAGCCACGTGCAGTACCTGAGCCTGCGCAATGTCCTGAAACTGGCCCAGCCCGAATTTGCCGAGCGGCTGGTGCGGGCACTGCGCTCGCGGCTGCGGGGCGTCACCCAGTCGGCCTTTGACGATGTGGAACTGTGGAGCAAATCTGCGGCCGCCCAGCTCGAAGACCAGCTCAAAGAACGGCGCAAAAGCTTTACCCGGCGCATCGAAGGCATCGACCGCATGCAGACTGCCGCCGGGGGGCTAGACGTGCAGGTGGCCGAGATCGAAGGGCAAGAGGCGGTGCTGGGCCAGTTTGAAACCCGCCTGCAACTGCTGACCTCGTATTTTTTGACCACCGCCGGCCCCCGGCCCACTTCGGAATAATTTCGGCATGACGGCAGTTTTAGAGGCGGCATATGCGGCCCCCCAGGCGGTGGCCACCGCTTTTGCATCCCAGGTGATTGCCTGGCAAAAGACCCACGGCCGCAACAGCCTGCCTTGGCAAAACACCCACGACCCGTACCGCGTCTGGCTGTCTGAAATCATGCTGCAACAAACCCAGGTCAGCTCGGTGCTGGTGTACTTCCCGCGCTTTCTGGCCCGCTTCCCCGATGTCAAAAGTCTGGCCGCCGCCAGCCTGGACGACGTGCTGGCCCTGTGGAGTGGCCTGGGCTACTACAGCCGTGCCCGCAACCTGTACCGCTGCGCCCAGCAGGTGATGGAGGTGCACGGCGGGCGGTTTCCCCCTACCGCCGAGCTGCTGCAAACCCTGCCGGGCATCGGCCGGTCCACCGCCGCCGCCATCGCCTCGTTTTGCTATGGCGAACGCGCCGCGATTCTGGATGCCAACGTCAAGCGCGTGCTGACCCGGGTGCTGGGTTTCGGGGCCGATCTGGCCGTGGCCGCCAACGAGCGCGCGCTATGGGACCAGGCCACCGCCTTGCTGCCCGCCCAAGCCGGGCTGGACACCATGCCGCGTTACACCCAGGGCCTGATGGACTTGGGGGCTACCGTCTGCGCGCCGCGCCAGCCGACCTGCCTGCTGTGCCCGGTGCAGCCGGTGTGCACCGCCCAGCGCCAGGGTGCGCCCGAAAAGTACCCGCTCAAAACCCGCAAGCTCAAGCGCAGCACCGAGTCCTGGTGGCTGCTGTGGGCGCAAGACACTGCTGGCCGCGTGTGGTTGCAACGGCGGCCCGATGCCGGTGTGTGGGCAGGGCTGTACTGCCTGCCGGTGTTCGACAGCCGCGAGGCCTTGGCTGCATCGCTAGGGGCGGCTGTGCTGGACGACTTGCCCGTGTTTTTGCACGTGCTGACGCACAAGGATTTGTACCTGCACCCTGTACAGACCCAGTGGCCGCAGGATGCCCGGCCCGGCCCGCACGGCGACTGGGTCGAGGCCCTGCGCTGGCCGGAGATGGGTTTGCCCGCACCCATCCGCAAACTCTTGAGTGCTATTGAATAGATAGCTGCTTGCGCAGGTACTATATGCGCTAGATGCCTAAAAAGCTTTAGACGATTAAAAGACGGTGGAGCCGCCGGACAGCAGCGGCACATCGCCCCGGCCATCCAGCTCGCGGTGCCGCTTCAGTGTGACCCAGCGCTTGCTGAACGCCGCTGCCAGTTGCTCCACCAAGTACACCGAGCGGTGCTGCCCGCCGGTGCAGCCAATGCCCACGGTGACGTAGCTGCGGTGGTCGCGCGCCAGGGGGCCGAGCCAGTGGCTTAAAAACGTCTCGATATGGGTAAACATCTGCGCTACATCCGAGCTTTGGCGCAAAAACGCGGCCACCGGGTCGTCGCGTCCGGTCAGCGGGCGTAGATCGGCCTCGTAGTGCGGGTTGGGCAGCATGCGCACGTCGAACACAAAGTCGGCATCCACCGGAATGCCGCGCTTGAAGGCGAAGGACTCGAACACCAGCGTCAGCTGCGCCTCGGGCGCGGCGATCAGCGACTTGATGTAGCCCTGCAACTGCGAGGCACGGATGAAGCTGGTGTCGATCACATGGGCCTCTTCGCGCAGATCGGCCAGCAGCTCGCGCTCCAGCTCGATGGCCTCGACCAGTGCATGCTGCTGGTCGGTGCGCTCGGAGCGTGACAGTGGGTGCTTGCGACGCGTCTCGGAGTAGCGGCGCACCAGGGTGTCGGTGGCCGAATCCAGAAACAGCGATTTGGTGTGCACCCCCTGCTTGCGCAGCGTTTCCAGGTGCTGCGGCACCAAGGGTAGGGCGGTGGCGCTACGCACGTCCATCGCGATGGCCACTTTCTGCGCACCCTGGGTTTGCTCCAGTTTCACAAAGCTCAGCAGCAGCTCGGGCGGCAGGTTGTCCACGCAGTAGTAGCCCGCGTCTTCCAGCGCGTGCAAGGCCACCGACTTGCCGGAGCCGGACATGCCGGTGATCAAAACAATTTCAAGTTTCATAGCGCGATCCCTAGCATTTCTTTGGCGTGGGCCAGCGTGGTGTTGGATAGTTTTTCGCCCCCCAGCATGCGCGCTACCTCGGCCACGCGCTGTTCACCCAGTACCAAGGCCACGCTGCTGACGGTGCTTTTGCCGTCGCGCTGCTTGGCCACCACCAGGTGGTGGTCGGCGCAGGCGGCGACTTGTGGCAGGTGGGTCACGGCCAGCACTTGGCGGTCGCGGCCCAGTTGCTTCATCAGGCGGCCCACGGTTTCGGCCACGGCCCCGCCGACGCCGGAATCCACCTCGTCAAAGATCAGGGTCTGTGCTGTGCCCAGCTCGCTGGTGGTGACGGCAATCGCCAAAGCGATGCGCGACAGTTCGCCGCCAGAGGCCACTTTGCCCACCGGGCGCGGTGTGCTGCCCGCATGCCCGGCGACCAGAAACTGCACTTCTTCCAGCCCGCTGGCGCTGGGCTCGGTGGTTTGCAACGCCACCTGGAACTGGCCGCCCTGCATCCCTAAGCCCTGCATGGCCAGGGTGATGGCTTTGGCCAATTTGGGGGCGGCCTGCGTGCGGGCTTTGCTGAGCGCGGAGGCCTCGGCGCGGTAGGCGGCTTGGGCTTTGCGTTCGGCGGCCTCCAGGGCGCGTGCGTCGGCGGCAGCGTCCAGCCGGGCCAGCTCGGTTTTCCAGGTTGCCAGCAGACCGGGCAGCTCAGCAGGCGTGCGCTTGTAGCGGCGGGCCAGCGACACCCATTGGGACAGGCGTTCGTCCAGTGCATCCAGCCGGGTGGGGTCGAGTTCGGTTTTACGCAGGGTGGCGTGCAGCGAATGGGCGGCATCTTCGGCCTGCGCCAAACTGGATGCCAAAACCTCTGCTAGCGCAGCGTACTCGGGCGCAATGTGCTCTTGATTGTGTAGCGCAGTGTGGGCGCGGGACAGGCCGCTGAGCGCGCCAGATTCTTCGCCCTCTAGCGCGTCGATGGCGGTTTGCACGGCATCCAGCAGGGTTTGGGCGTGGGACAGGCGGGTGTGCTCGGCGTTCAGCCCGGTCCACTCGTCGGCGCCGGGGTTGAGCTTGCCCACCTCGCCAATCTGCCAGGCCAGCCGCTCCTGCTCTTGTTGCAGCGAATCGCGTGCGGCCTGGGCATCGGCCAGGGCTTTCTGGGTGCTGCGCCACTGGGTCCACAGCCCTTCCAGCGTGCGGGTGCTGCTGCCGGCGTAGGCATCCAGCAGGCGGCGCACGGTGTCGGGGCGGGTCAGGCTTTGCCAGGCGTGCTGGCCGTGGATGTCGAGCAGCTGGTCGCCGATCTCGCGCAACTGGGTGGCGGTGGCCGGGCTGCCGTTGATCCAGGAGCGGCTTTTTCCCTGCGCGTCTACCGTGCGGCGCAGCAGCAGGTTGTCGGCTTGGTCGAACCCGGCCTGCTCCAGCCAGGCGCTGGTGGCGGGGGGGCTGTCGAATTCGGCGCTGATGTCGGCCCGGGCCGCGCCTTCGCGCACGGTGCCCGCATCGGCACGGCTGCCCAGGGCCAGTTGCAGTGCGTCGATCAGGATGGATTTGCCCGCACCGGTTTCGCCGGTGAGCACGCTGAAGCCGCTGTGCAGGTCTAGCTCCAGTTCGCGCACGATCACGAAGTCGCGCAGGGTGATACGTTTCAGCGCCATAACTTTAGGTTCCTTCGTTCCAGTGGAGTTTGCGGCGCAGGGTGTCGAAGTAGCTCCAGCCCTGGGGGTGCAGAAAGCGTGCCCGGTGTTCGGAGCGGCGCACGATGATGCGGTCGCCGTGCTGTAGCGAGGCCAAGGACTGCATGTCGAAATTCGCACTGGCATCGCGACCTGCTACTAATTCAATAGCTACTTCCGCAGCATCCGCCAGCACGATCGGCCTATTTGTTAATGTATGTGGGGCAATCGGCACCATCACCCAGCCGGGGATGGACGGGTGCATCAGCGGTCCACCCGCCGACAGAGCGTAGGCGGTGGAGCCGGTGGGTGTGGCGATGATCAGGCCGTCCGCCCGCTGGTTGGCCACCAGGCGGCCATCCACTTCCACGCGCAGCTCCAGCATGCCCGAGGTGGCCCCCCGGTTAACCACCACATCGTTCAGCGCCAGCGCGTCAAACACGCAGACACCGGCGCGCATCACGCGGGCGTGCATCAGGCTGCGGTGGTCTTCCTCGAACTTGCCGTGCAGCATAGGCAGCAAGGTGGCGGCGTAGGACTCGATCGGAATGTCGGTAATAAACCCCAGTCGCCCCTGGTTGATGCCCATCAGCGCCACCCCGTAGCAGGCCAGTTGGCGGCCAATCCCGAGCATGGTGCCGTCGCCACCGACCACCAGCCCCAGGTCGCACTGGCGGCCAATCGTGGCGATATCCAGCGCGGGGTAGCCGGTCAGGCCGGTGTTGGCGACGGTTTCCGCATCTACCACCACCTCGCAGCCCTGGCTGGTTAAAAACTGGGCAATCTCTTCCAGTATCTGGCGCGACGATGCGTTGGCTGCGTAAGTGCCCGGTGCGGCGTATTTGCCGAAGAGCGCTACGTGGCGGAATTGTGATTTCATGCACAAATTACATCACTAAAATATGGCTATGCTAGATGACCGCGCCAAGTTGTTAATGAAAGCGCTGGTCGAGCGCTATATCGCCGATGGCCAGCCCATTGGCTCGCGCACGCTCTCCAAAGCCTCGGGCCTGGACCTGTCGCCCGCCACCATCCGCAACGTGATGTCCGACCTGGAAGAGCTGGGTCTGATCGTCAGCCCGCACACCTCTGCCGGGCGTATTCCCACGGCACGCGGCTACCGGCTGTTTGTGGACACCATGCTTACCGTGCAGACCGGCCCGCTGGCCCCGCCCAAGCTGGTGGCCGAGCAACCGCAGAAAGTCATCGTCAACGCCGCCAACCTGCTGTCCAGCCTGTCGCAGTTTGTCGGCGTGGTGATGGCCCCCCGGCGCACCTCGGTGTTTCGCCACATTGAATTTTTGCGCCTGTCGGACAAGCGCTTCCTGGTCATCATCGTCTCGCCCGAAGGCGATGTGCAAAACCGCGTCATCTTCACCGAGGTGGACTACACCTCCTCGCAACTGGTCGAAGCCGCCAATTACCTGAACGGCCACTACGCAGGCCTGTCTATCGAGCAGGTGCGCGAACGCCTCAAAAACGAGGTCGAAACCCTGCGCGGCGAGATCGCCAGCCTGATGCAGGCCGCCGTCAATGCCAGTTCCGAAGCCCTGACCCGCGAGCAAGGCGATGTGGTGATCTCGGGCGAGCGCAATCTGCTGTCGGTGAGCGATTTTTCGGGCGACATGGGCCATCTGCGCCGCGCTTTCGATCTGTTCGAGCAAAAAACCCAGATCATGCGGCTGCTGGATATCTCCAGCCAAGCCGAGGGCGTGCGCATCTATATCGGCGGCGAAAGCCAGGTCGTGCCGTTTGAAGAACTCTCCATCGTCAGCGCCCCCTACGAGGTGGACGGCCAAGTCGTCGGCACCCTGGGCGTGATCGGCCCCACCCGCATGGCCTACGACCGCATGATCCAGATCGTGGACATCACCTCCAAGCTGGTCAGTAACGCGCTGAGCCACCAAAAGTAACCTGATTCGGGCACAGTAGAATGCCGGGTTGTGTGGGGCGTTAGCTCAGTTGGTTAGAGCAGAGGACTCATAATCCTTTGGTCGAGTGTTCAAGTCACTCACGCCCTACCATTTCAATGCATGCGCCCCAGAGTTCACATGGACTCTGGGGCGTTTTCGTTTTTGCCTTCATTTCGGAGGCATGAAAAGGGCACCCATGATTCTCGTAACCGGTGGCGCTGGCTACATTGGCTCCCACACCTGCGTTGAACTGCTCAATGCCGGTCTGGACGTGACAGTGTTCGACAACTTTTGCAACAGCCAACCCGAGTCGCTGGCGCGGGTGGAGCGCATCACGGGCAAAAAGCCGCGCTTGATTGAGGGCGACATCCGTGATGTGGCGGCTTTGACGGCGGCACTGCAATCCAGCGGGGCCACGGCGGTGATCCATTGCGCGGGGCTGAAGGCGGTGGGCGAGTCCGTGGCGCAGCCGCTGCGCTATTACGACAACAACGTGGTGGGCACGCTGCGCCTGCTCGAAGCGATGGGCGCGTGTGGTGTGAAGACGCTGGTGTTCAGCTCGTCGGCCACGGTGTACGGCGACCCGCAGCGTCTGCCGCTGACCGAAGACCATCCGCTCTCCGCCACCAACCCCTATGGCCGCAGCAAGCTGATGGTGGAAGACTTGTTGCGCGATCTGCACCGTAGCGACGCGTCGTGGCGCATCGGCATCTTGCGCTACTTCAATCCGGTGGGAGCGCACGAAAGTGGCCTGATTGGCGAAGACCCACGCGGCATTCCCAATAACCTGCTGCCCTTTGTGGCCCAGGTGGCCGTGGGCCAGCGGGCATTTTTGAATGTGTGGGGCGACGACTACGCCACCGCCGACGGCACCGGCGTGCGCGACTACATCCATGTGGTCGATCTGGCCGTGGGCCATTTGAAGGCGCTGGAGCGGCTGCAGGCCGTGCCCGAATTTTTGACCGTCAACCTAGGCACCGGTATTGGCTACAGCGTGCTGGACATGGTGCGGGCGTTTGAAAAAGCCAGCGGCAAGCCCGTGCCCTACCAAGTAGGCCCCCGGCGGCCCGGTGATATTGCCGCCTGCTACGCCGAACCCACTGCGGCGTTAGAGCTGCTGGGCTGGCGGGCCGAGCGGGGGCTGGAGGCGATGTGTGCCGATGCCTGGCGTTGGCAGAGTGCCAATCCCAAGGGCTTCAGCGCATAGTCTTTATGTCGTGCGGCCAATGTCAGGCCAACGGCGGTGCAGCCATATCCAGGCCAGCAAGCCGACACTGAGCATGCCCATTGATGCCAGGGCCAGCGCGATGGCCGAATGCATCACCAGAGGGGCCAGCACCCCGGCCACCAGTCCATTGGCGGTGGAGCCCAAACAGGCTTGCAGGCTGGAGGCCATGCCGCGCCGTTCTGGATACAGGTCCAGCACCAGCAGGGTCACGGCGGGCACCATCATGGCCCAGCCAAATGCGAAGATGGCCACCGGAAACAGCGCCCAGCCCACATGCGCTGTGAACAGCAGGTTAGCCAGCACATTCACCACAGAGACCACCACCATGATGACAAAGCCGTGGCGGATTTGCGTTTTTGCGGGCACCTTGCCCGCCATGCGCCCGCTGCACCAGGCCCCGGACATGATGCCGGCTATGGTCAGCAGAAAGAACCAGAAAAACTGCGTCGGGCCCAGCCCCAGCAGGTGGCCCAGAAATTCCGGGGCCGACAGCACATAGAGGAACATGCCGTTGAAGGGCACACCGCTGGCCAGCGCCAGCAGCACAAAGCGCGGGTTCGAGCACAGCTGCCGGTAGCCGCGCAGCAGGTGCCTAGCATTCAGCGGCTGGCGTTGGTCCAGGTGCAGGGTTTCGGGTAAAAACCGGAAGTTGGCGGCCCACAGCAGTACGCCGATGCCGGTCAAAAACCAGAAGATGCTGTGCCAGTTGAGGTGCACAAACAGCCAGCCGCCAATGATGGGCGCCACCGCCGGGGCCACGCCGAAGTAGATGGTGATTTGGCTCATCACTTTTTGCGCATCCGCCGGGGCGAACATATCGCGCACTACCGCCCGCGACACCACAATGCCCGCGCCGGTAGACAAACCCTGCATGGCGCGGAAGAACACCAGTTGCTCAATGCTTTGTGACAGTGCGCAGCCCGCGCTGGCTAGGGTGAAGATGGCCAGACCTGTGAGCACCACCGGGCGGCGGCCAAAACTGTCTGACAGTGCCCCGTGGAACAGGTTCATGAACGCAAAGCCAAACAGGTAGGCCGACAGCGTTTGCTGCATCTGCGCCGGGGTCGCGCCCAGTGATGCCGCAATCCCAGAGAACGCCGGGATGAAGGTGTCGATGGAGAACGGCCCGAGCATGCCGAGCAGGGCCAACAAAATTGCCAGTGCCCAGCGTGGTGCGGGCCACAACTGGGCGGCATTAGGGTTCATATCAGGGGGCAGGGTGGTGAGCCCACCAGTATCCCCGCGAACCGTAAAGTGCGGTTAACCCTTCAGGCCCGCCGCTGCCCGAAGCAATTGCGCTTTGTCCGTGCGTTCCCAGGTGAACTCAGGCTCTTCGCGACCAAAGTGGCCATAAGCCGCAGTCTTCTCGTAGATCGGGCGCAGCAGGTCCAGCATCTGGATGATGCCTTTGGGGCGCAGGTCGAAATGCGCTTTGACCAGCTCGGCGATTTGTTCGTCGGGGATTACGCCCGTGCCTTCGGTGTAGATGGTCACGTTCATCGGGTGCGCCACGCCAATCGCGTAGGCCACCTGGATCTGGCACTGGCGCGCCAAACCGGCGGCCACGATGTTCTTGGCCACGTAGCGGGCAGCGTAGGCGGCCGAGCGGTCCACTTTTGTCGGGTCTTTGCCGCTGAACGCGCCGCCGCCGTGCGGGCAGGCACCGCCGTAGGTGTCCACAATGATCTTGCGGCCAGTCAAACCGCAGTCGCCTTGCGGGCCGCCGATGACGAAGCGGCCGGTGGGGTTGATCAAATACTTGGTGTTTTGCAGCCACTCTTTGGGCAGCACCGGTTTGATGATTTCTTCGATCACCGCCTCGATGAAGGATGCCTTCATCTTGGTGGGCGTTTCCGACTGGTCGGGGTGGTGCTGGGTGGACAAGACCACGGTGTCGATGCTGTGCGGCTTGCCGTCCACATAGCGCATGGTTACCTGGCTCTTGGCATCCGGGCGCAGGAACGGCAGGCGGCCGTCTTTGCGCAACTGGGCCTGGCGCTCGACCAGACGGTGCGCGTAGTAGATCGGCGCGGGCATCAGCTCGGGCGTTTCATTACAGGCGTAGCCGAACATCAGGCCCTGGTCGCCTGCGCCGGTGTTCAGGTGGTCGTCGCTGGCGTGGTCTACGCCCTGGGCGATGTCGTTGCTCTGCTTGTCATAGCAGACCATGACCGCACAACCCTTGTAGTCGATGCCGTATTCGGTGTTGTCGTAGCCAATGCGCTTGATGGTGTCGCGCGCCACCTGGATGTAGTCCACATGCGCGTTGGTGGTGATTTCACCGGCCAGCACGACCAAACCGGTGTTGGTCAGCGTCTCGGCGGCCACGCGGCTCAAGGGATCTTGCTTGAAGATGGCATCCAGAATCGCATCCGAGATTTGGTCGGCAACCTTGTCGGGGTGGCCTTCGGAGACGGATTCGGAGGTGAAGAGAAAGTCGTTCGCCATTTTGTAAACTCCTGTAGTGGTGGATGGCGCGTTGCCAGCCTTTGGAGCTTTGGCGAACGCTTTAGCAGATGTGTTTAACGTCGCCCTGCAAGTAGTTCAGTTAACTCAGCGACCTTTTCATTTTACCGTCACAAATTATGTCCCTGTTGTTCCGATGGTCCGCCCACCTGCCGCTGGCGGTGCTGCACATGCTGGGCGCGCTGCTGGGTTGGCTGGCGTATTGGGCATCGCCCACCTACCGCAAACGCTTCAACGAGAACGTGGCCCAGGCCGGGATTGCCCCGCGCCAAGCCCGCCGTGCCATTGCCGAAGCGGGCAAGCTGGTCACCGAGCTGCCCTGGCTGTGGCTGCGCCCACGCGCCCAGAAGTTACCCAAAATCCAGTGGCAAGGCGTGGAGCATCTGGAGACCGCACTGGCCCTGGGCAAGGGCGTCGTGTTTATGACCCCGCACGTGGGTAGTTTTGAGGTGGTGCCCCAGGCCCACGCCGCCCGTTTCAGCGAGCAGTATGGTGCCATGACCATCCTCTACAAGCCGTCCAAATTCGCCTGGCTGGACGCGCTGCTCAAGGCCGCCCGCTCCGCCCCCGGGCTGGAGGCCGCGCCCACCACCACCGGCGGCGTGCGCATGGTCCTCAAGTCGCTCAAACAGGGCCGGGTGGTCGGTATGCTGCCCGACCAAGTGCCCGGAGAAGGGCAGGGCGTGTGGGCGCCGTTTTTTGGCCGCCCGGCCTACACCATGACCCTGGCTTTACGTTTGGCCCGGCAAAGTGGCGCGCCGATGCTGGTAGCCTTGGGCGACCGTTTGCCCTGGGGGCGGGGCTACGTCATCCATGTGCACCCCCTGGATTTGCCGCTGGACCAGGGCGATGTGGTGGCGGCTACGGCGCTGAACGCAGCCATGGAAGACCTGATCCGCCAACGCCCCGGCATGTACCTCTGGAGCTATGCGCGCTACAAGCAGCCGCGCCCAGAAGCCCGCCCCTGATTTTCGTTTTTCTGCCCGTTTCTGATTTGGATTTTTGATGCTGTCCCAAGGATTGATTGTGTTCATGCGCCTGCTGGCGCGCCTGCCGTTAGCCTGGTTACGTGGTGTGGGCTGGGTCTTGGGGATGCTGCTGTACGGTCTGCTGGGCGGTCGGCGGGCCATCGCCACCACCAACCTCACACTATGCTTTCCAGAGCAGTCTGCGCAGGAACGGCGGGCGCTAGTGCGGCAAATCTTTGTGTATTTCACCCAGGCTTGGCTGGACCGGGGCTGGCTGTGGCACGGCGCGCCCGAGCGCACCTTGCAGCGGCTCAAAATTGTGGGCGACGTGGCGCAGCTGAACGGCGATGCACCGACCGTGCTGTTTGTGCCGCACTTTGTGGGGCTGGACGCAGGGGCTACCGCCCTGTCGCAGCAGATTCCGCGCAGTTTCAACACCATCTTCACCCCCCAAAGCAACCAGGTGATGGACGCGTGGATCGCCCAGGGCCGCCAACGCTTTGGCAACGCCCGCCTGTTTGACCGCCGCCAGGGGGTGAAAGAAGTCGTCGCCTCGCTGCGCCAGGGCCAGCCGCTGTACCTGCTGCCCGACATGGACTTTGGGGCCAAGGACGCGTTTTTTGTGCTGTTTTACGGGGTGGCTGCGGCCACCGTGCCGTCTTTGTCGCGCTTCGCCCGGCTGGGCCGCGCCAAGGTGGTGCCGGTGCTGACCCGCATGACAGCCTGGGGTTACGAGGTGGAGGTGCTGCCCGCCTGGGAAGACTTCCCCAGCAATGATGCTGAAGCCGACACCGCTCTGATGAACCGCCGCCTGCAAGACTACATCGCCACCATGCCCGCGCAGTACTTCTGGGTCCACAAGCGTTTCAAAACCCGACCTCCGGGCCAGCCAGAGGTGTATTGAGGGTCGCTATGTTTTTAGTAGCATCTGGCGCAGGTGAGATATGCGCTAGAGGCCTAAAAGACTATTGATCTTCGTCCAGATTCTCGGGTTCGTCGAGGTTCTCAGGTTCGTCGATCACCGGTGCGGCGGGCTTGGGCGCAGGTGCATCCGAGCCTTCGGGGTGCGCCCACTGCCACAGCAACTGGCTGGCTTCGTCGATGCCCTGCTTCTTTAACGCCGAGAACAACTTCACCTCGCCGCCACCGGCTTGCAGCCGCGCGATGGACAAGGCCTTGGTGGCCTCTTCGCGGTTTAGCTTGTCGGACTTGGTCAGCAAAATCAAGAACTTTAGACCTTCGGCAACGCGGGGGCGCACGATGTCCAGCAAGATTTCGTCCAGCTCGGTCAGGCCGTGGCGCGGGTCGCACATCATCACGATGCCGATCAGGTTCTCACGCGTCACCAAATAATTGGCCATGACGCGCTGCCAGCGGATTTTGTCGGCCTTGGGCACGGCTGCGTAGCCGTAGCCGGGCAAGTCGGCTAGTACTGCATCGGTGATGCCCTGTTTGCCTAGGCTGAACAGGTTAATGTTTTGCGTGCGGCCGGGTTTTTTGGAGGCGTAGGCTAGCTGCTTTTGCTGCGTCAAGGTGTTGATGCAGGTGGATTTGCCCGCGTTGGAGCGGCCCACAAAGGCGATCTCCGGTACGGTCAGCGGCGGCAAGTGGTGCAGTTGCGGCGCGGTGGTCAGGAACTTGGCGGTGTGCATCCAGCCCGAAGCGATGACCGCTTGGCTTTTGGCGGGCGGCAATTTGGGCAAGGGCGCGCCGTCGGCTGCCGGGGGAGAGGTAGGAATCATGGAGTCTTCGAAGGACAAGGTGCAGGTGTTGCGCCCGTCGTGTTCATGGGGTTCGCGTAAAGAGAACCGGGCCTGCATTGTAGAATCATCGGCTAATACGACCCAGAAAAAAGACAAATCGATAGGCCCACGAATATGAAGCTCCTTGTCTCCCTGTTGACCGCCGCCGCGCTGGCGAGCCCCTTTTTGTCGGCTTCGGCCAATGAAGAAAAAGCTGCCGCACCTATGGCCGCCAAGCCCGATTTGGTCAAAGGCGAGGCCAGTTTTACCGCTGTGTGCGCCGCCTGCCACGGTGCTGACGGCAATTCGGCCATCGCCGCCAACCCCAAGCTGTCGCAGCAACACCCTGAGTACCTGCTCAAGCAATTGCAGGAATTCAAGTCCGGCAAGCGCAATAACGCGGTGATGAAGGGCTTTGCCACCACCCTGAGCGATGACGATATGCGCAACATCGCTTACTGGGCGGCCTCTAAAAAGGTGAAAGCCGGTTTTGCCAAAGACAAAGAGCTGGTGGCTCTGGGTGAGCGCATCTATCGGGGGGGCATTGCCGACCGCCAAGTGGCCGCCTGCGCCGGTTGCCACAGCCCCAACGGTGCGGGCATTCCGGCCCAGTACCCGCGCTTGGGTGGCCAGCACGCCGACTATGTGGCTGCGCAGTTGACCACCTTCCGCGACGGTGGCCGCAAGAACAGTGCCCAAATGACGATGGTGGCCGCCAAGATGAACGACCGTGAAATCAAGGCTGTGGCCGATTACATCGCGGGCCTGCATTGATGTGACGTGGGGGAACCAAGTTCTCCCATTTGCGCTCCATAGGGCGGGCCATCCCAGATGGCCCGCCCTTTTAATTTTTAGTTTCTGCACTTTTTTCCATGTCCGTTAGCACCCACGGCGTTCGCGTCAAAACCGGCTCCCACGCGCTGCGCGCTGCGGTAGAGCTGTTGTCGTCCATGCGGTTCTCGATCTCGCTGCTGACCGTGATCTGCATTGCCTCGGTCATCGGCACAGTGCTCAAGCAGCAGGAGCCGCTGGTCAATTACGTCAACCAGTTCGGGCCGTTCTGGGCCCAGGTGTTTGCGGCGGCCAGCCTGACCACGGTGTACAGCGCTTGGTGGTTCATGCTGATCCTGGGGTTTTTGGTGCTCAGCACCTCGCTGTGCATTGCGCGCAGCACGCCCAAAATTTTGGCCGACTTCAAAATATACAAAGAAAACATCCGCGCCCAAAGCCTGAAAGCCTTTGCCCACCACGCCCAGGCCACCCTGGCTGAAACGCCCGAGGCGGCGGCCCGGCGTATCGGCCAAACCCTGGCCAGCGGTGGCTGGAAGGTCAAGCTACAGCAGCGTGACAATGGCTGGATGGTGGCCGCCAAAGCCGGTGCCGCCAACAAGCTGGGCTACATCGCCGCGCACAGCGCCATCGTGCTGATTTGCATCGGCGGCTTGCTGGATGGCGATTTGGTGGTCAAGGCGCAGATGCTGCTAAATGGCAAGTCGGTCTACACCGGCGGCGGGTTGATTGCCGATGTGCCCGTGCAACACCGCCTGGATGCCAGCAACCCGACCTTTCGCGGCAACATCCTGGTGGCCGAGGGCGGGCAAAGCAGCACGGCGCTGCTGAACCGGGCTGATGGCGTGGTGCTGCAAGACCTGCCGTTTGCCATCGAGCTGAAGAAATTCATCGTCGAGTACTACTCCACCGGCATGCCCAAACTGTTTGCCAGCGAGATCGTCATCCACGACAAGGAAACCGGAGCCGCCATTCCGGCGCGGGTCGAGGTCAACCACCCCGCCCACTACAAGGGCGTGGAGATTTACCAGTCCAGCTTTGACGACGGTGGCTCCCAGGTGTCGCTGCGGGCCGTGCCAATGGGGGCGGCCACCAAGCCGTTCGAGATTGAAGGCGTGATCGGCGGCACCTCGCAGCTGAGCCAGGGCACCGGCGGTGAAAAGCTCACGCTGGAATACACCGCGCTGCGCGTCATCAACGTGGAAAACTTTGGGGCCGATGCCTCTTCTTCGGGCGCGGATGTGCGTAAGGTGGATCTGCGCCACGCCATCGACTCGCGTCTGGGTGCGGCCAACAAGACGCAAACCCAAAAAGTGCTGCGCAACGTCGGCCCCAGCATCACCTACAAACTGCGCGATGCCGCCGGCCAGGCCCGCGAATTCCACAACTACATGCTGCCAGTGGACACCGGCGACGGCGTGCCGGTGTACCTGCTGGGTATGCGCGAGAACCCGGTGGATGCCTTCCGCTACCTGCGCATCCCGGTGGATGGCGAGGGCAGCATGGACAGCTTC
The DNA here is from genome assembly GCF_056521445.1 of Rhodoferax sp. LB1P47. Lineage (NCBI taxonomy): Bacteria > Pseudomonadati > Pseudomonadota > Betaproteobacteria > Burkholderiales > Comamonadaceae > Rhodoferax > Rhodoferax sp. LB1P47. The sequence goes on from NZ_JBWMAU010000008.1 coordinate 26,076, forward strand.
ACCCGCCTGCGTGCGGCCCTGCTCGACCCGGCCCTGCGCGCCCAAGCGGTGCAGCGCTACGCCGCCAAGGCAGTAGACCCGGCGCGGCCCGAGCTGGCGCAGCAACTCAGCCTGTCGGCCAACCGCGCCCTGGCCCTGTTTGCCGGGACTGAGCCTGGCGGCAAGAACGCCAAGGGCGGCCTGCAAGCCATCGCCGACTTCATCGAAACCAATGTGCCCGAGGCCGAGCGTGAAAAAGCCGGTGCGGTGTTGGTGCGCATCCTGAACGGCGTGCTGTTCGAGCTGCTGCAAGCCACGCAAGCCCAAGCCGGACTGCCGCCCCTGGAGGCATCAGACACAACCCAGGGCTACATGACCCAGGCCGTGCTGGCCCTGAGCGACGTGCAGTTCTACCCCGCGCCGATGGCCTTTGGGCTGACCAACTTCACCCAGGTGCAGGCCAGCGTATTCCAGGTGGCCCGCGCACCGGGCAAAAAAGTGGTGTACCTTGGCTGCGCGTTTTTGATCCTCGGCGTGTTTGCCATGCTGTACATCCGCGAACGCCGCGTCTGGGTGTGGCTGAGCCAGGGCGAGGGTATTACGGAAGCCAGCATGGCCTTGTCCACCAACCGCAAGACGATGGACGGCGACCGCGAATTTGACCACCTCAAAAGCAAACTGATAGGCTCCCCGACCGAGGCGAAAGACTGATATGACCACCACTACCTCACCTGTCACCATCCAGCTCAACGAAGCCTACTTTGGCCGCCGCAGCCCCTTTGACTGGCTGTTTGCCGCCTTGGTGGTGGCCGGTGGCCTGTTTGCCTTCAGCCGTTATATCGACTTTATGGACGTGTACGAGAAGGGCATCTTGCTGGGCACCCTGCCCGCCGCCATCTGGATCGGCTGGTTCTGGCGGCCTTTGCGGGTGCTGATGCTCACGGTGGCGGCGTTGTCGCTGTTGGCGATATGGTCCTACCAGGTAGACGGGCAGGGCAGCCTGCCGCGCTCGGAAACCGTGTTCTGGCTGAAATACTTTTTGTCCAGCCAGTCGGCCATTTTGTGGATGAGCGTGCTGTTCTTCATGGCCACTATTTTTTACTGGTTGGGTGTGGCCACATCGGGCGGCAACAGCGCCAGCATGGAGTCCCTTGGCTCGCGCATCACCTGGACGGCAGTGACGATGGCGCTGGTGGGCACGATGGTCCGTTGGTACGAAAGCTACCTGATCGGGGCCGATGTAGGCCATATCCCGGTCAGCAATTTGTACGAAGTGTTTGTGCTGTTTTGCTGGCTCACCGCCACCTTTTATTTGTACTTTGAAGCCCAGTACAACACCCGCGCTATGGGTGCCATGGTGATGCTGGTGGTCAGCGCGGCGGTGGGCTTTTTGCTCTGGTACACCGTGGTGCGCGAGGCGCATGAAATCCAGCCCTTGGTGCCCGCGCTGAAAAGCTGGTGGATGAAGCTGCACGTGCCTGCCAACTTCATTGGCTACGGCACCTTTGCGATGGCCGCCATGTTGGCGTTTGGCTATTTGATCAAGCAGCAAGCGCTAGAGACGCGCTGGCACAAGCTCACCCCGCTGTGGCTCCTGGGCATCGTGCTGTGCTTCATGCCGCTGGTGTTTCGCAAAACCACCACTGAGGCGGGCGGCAGCTACTGGGCGGTGTATTTGCTGATTTCAGCGGCCATCATGGGGGGCATTTTGTGGGGCCGCCAACGCATTGCCGCGCGCCTGCCCAGCCTGGAAGTGCTGGACGACGTGATGTACAAATCCATCGCCGTGGGCTTTGCCTTCTTCACCATCGCCACCGTGCTGGGTGCTCTGTGGGCGGCCGAAGCCTGGGGCGGCTACTGGAGCTGGGACCCCAAGGAAACCTGGGCGTTGATCGTCTGGTTGAACTACGCCGCCTGGCTGCACATGCGCCTGATGAAGGGTCTGCGCGGCACGGTAGCCGCCTGGTGGGCGCTGGCTGGGCTGGGCGTGACCAGTTTTGCGTTCTTGGGCGTGAATATGTTCTTGAGTGGACTCCATAGCTACGGAACTCTGTAAGACTTTTGCGCCTCGGACGACTGATAGCTAAACCACCAGGATTTGCCCCATGTTGATCAAGACCCACTCCGACGGCTTTCTCCACCCAGCCTCTAGCGAGATCACGCCGCACAGCGTCTACGCCGGGCGGCGCGACATGGTCAAGCTGATGGCCAGCGGCGTCGCCGGGGCGGCGTTGGCCACCTGGGCCGGGCGTGAGGCAATGGCTGAGGTGGCTGCCCAAGGTGGGGGCAAGCTGGCCCCGCTGGTGGGAGGCAAATCGGCGGTGGCAGGGGCTGCGGTGATGGAAAAAATCACCCCGTACAAAGATGCCTCCACCTACAACAACTTCTACGAATTCGGCACCGACAAAGCCGACCCGGCGCAAAACGCCCACACCCTGAAAACCACGCCCTGGACCGTCGAGATCGAGGGCTTGGTCAAAAAGCCCGCCAAGTACACGCTCGAAGACCTGCTCAAGCTCAGCCCGATGGAAGAGCGCATCTACCGCCTGCGCTGCGTGGAGGGCTGGTCTATGGTGATTCCGTGGGTGGGCTATTCGCTCAGCGCGCTCATCAAAGCGGTGGAACCCACCAGCGGCGCCAAGTTTGTCGAATTCGTTACCCTGGCCGACCCCAAGACCATGCCCTTCGTCGGCTCCCGCGTGCTGCAATGGCCCTACGTGGAAGGGCTGCGCATGGACGAAGCCATGCACCCGCTGGCGCTGCTGACCTTTGGCATGTACGGCGAAGTGCTGCCCAACCAGAGCGGCGCGCCGGTGCGCATGGTGTTGCCGTGGAAATACGGCTTCAAAAGCGGCAAGAGCATCGTCAAAATCCGCTTCACCGACAAGCAGCCCGCTACCGCCTGGAACAAGGCCGCCGCCAACGAATACGGCTTTTATTCCAACGTCAACCCGAATGTGGACCACCCGCGCTGGAGCCAGGCCACCGAGCGCCGCATCGGCGAAGACGGCCTGTTCGCCAAGAAGCGTAAAACCCTGATGTTCAACGGCTACGAAGCCCAGGTGGGCCAGTTGTATGCCGGGCTGGACCTGAACAAAAACTTCTGATTTCCCCCGTGAAAAAGCTCTTGCTCCACCCCGCTGCCAAGCCGGGTGTCTTCTTGCTCTGCCTGCTGCCTTTTCTGTGGCTGGTGGTGGGTGCGTTCACCGACGGCCTGGGCGCTAACCCCGCTGAGCACCTGATCCGCGCCACCGGTTCCTGGACGCTGCGCTTCCTCTGCATCGTGCTGGCCGTCACGCCCTTGCGCACCCTCACCAACACGCCGGGCCTTGCGCGCTTTCGCCGCATGCTGGGGCTGTTTGTGTACTTTTACGTGGTCATTCACCTGCTGAGCTACAGCTGGTTCGACATGGGCTTTGACGTGCCGGACATCGCCAAAGACATCGCCAAGCGGCCGTTCATCCTGGTCGGATTTTCTGCCTTTGTGCTGCTCACCCCCCTGGCCGCCACCTCGTTCAACCGCGCCATCAAGGCGATGGGGGCCAAGCGCTGGCAGACCCTGCACAAATTGGTCTACGCCATCGCGGCCTTGGGCTTGCTGCACTTTTTCTGGATGCGGGCGGGTAAAAATAACTTTGCCGAGGTGGGCGTGTACGCCGCCATCATCGCGGTGCTGCTGGGCTGGCGTGTGGTGCATTATTTAAAGAAAAAAGGCCTCCAGCGCACGTCCTATATGCGAAAGCAGCTATAAATAATGTAGTAATATTCTATGAATGTTGCGACGCGTAGTAATTTTTGGGGCCTTATTTACCACTTGCCTATGGATGTGGGGCTGCCCGGCATTGGCACAAGCTGTGGGGGCGGTACCGCGCACCGCGTTGGTCTTCGGAAATGCCGCGTATTCCGCCCCTGATGCGCCGCTGAAAAACCCGGTAAGCGATGCCCGTTTGATGGCGCGCACGCTCAAAGAGCTGGGCTTTGATGTACGCCTGCGGGAGAACGCCGACCTGCCCGGCATGCAGCAGGCGCTTCGCGCGCTAGAGAGCACGCTGCGCCAGACCAAAGGGATTGGTTTTGTGTACTTCGCCGGTCATGGCGTGCAGGTGACGGGGCGCAATTACATCGTGCCGATTGGCGCATACCTGGTGCGGGAGAAAGATGCGCAAAAGTACGCCATTGATGCCGATGCGCTGTTGCAGGGACTGCGCGACACCGGTAACCCGCTCAATATCGTGGTGCTGGATGCCTGCCGCAACAACCCGCTGCTGGCGACCAACCCTAGTCGCAGTGCGGGTAGTGGCCCTGCGACCAAGCCCGGTTTGGCGGCCATGCATCCTCCCGAGGGGGCGCTTGTGGCGTTTTCCACAGAGCCGGGCATGCTGGCATCGGATGGACGGGATGCGGGCAACGGCCCCTATACCCGCCATCTGGCCCGCTGGCTAAAAGAGCCCAATCTCACCCTGGAGCAGGTGTTCAAACGCACGCGCGCCGCCGTGCAAGCCGAGACGGGCGGCACGCAAATCCCCACGGAGTACAGCCTGCTGACCGGGGCCGATATGTATTTGGCGGGGGGCGGCCCCAATACCCCCTCCGCCGCACAGGCCCCTGTGCAGCCCAACTCCAGCCCATTGGCTGCGAGCCGGTCAGTCGATCCCCGGATGCCGCCACCCGACACCACCAGTGCGCGCCGCCAATTGGCGCAGCTGGGGGTAGGCTTCAACAAGCAAAGCTGGCAGGAGGCCATCGACAACGACGATGTGCAGGTGTTTGATGTGCTGATGGCCTCGGGCTGGCGGGTGGAAGTGCAGGATATCGTCAAGATCATCGACCCGCGCGAGAACCGGTGGGACTGGCCGAGCAAGATCATGCAGTCCATCGTGCACCAGGCCCACACCCTGCCTTTCGCCGCCGAGATGTGCGACGTACCCACGATGGCCCGGCGGTTCAATCAACTGCCCGATCTGCTCCAGCGCGGCTATGACTCGCCTGCACTGGACGGCACCCGCATTCTTTTTCACCGTGAAACGCTCAACACCCTGCTGCAACCCCGCTGGGCCTTCTACCAGCAGCTATGCGGCACACTGCGCACCGTTAAACGTTAGCTAAAAGGTCTTTTATGGGTTTTTGTACCGACTGTGGCCAAGCCGCCCCAGCTGATGCCAAGTTTTGCGAACACTGCGGTCACAGTTTTCCCGCTGAGGCCGGGCCACCGATAGACCAGGCCCGCAAGTGGATCAGCAGCTGGGTCATGCCGTTCAACGCCTCCTTGCTGTTTGGTACCACCATGGTGGGCGTGCTCGACTTTGTGTCGCCGCGCATCGCGCTGTTGCCCTCCGCCGCAGCGGTGGTGCTCGCCTGTCTACTGACCCTGGTGGGCTTGCGCCGGTTTGTGGCCCCCAACCTGCCCAATGCCAACCCACTGCGTCTGTTGCTGACCCCGAACCTTGCCTTGCACCGCTCCCCGTTGCTGGTGGGTACAGGGGTTTTGTCGCTGCTCATGGTGTCTGGCGCGGCGTGGTCGCATGCCACGGCAGCCAAAGGGGGCGTGGTTGCCAGCCATTTTGATGCGGCGCGCAATGCGCAGATGCAGCTGGGCCTGCTGCAAGGCGTCCAAAAAGAGCAGCGCGTGCAAACCGCCGTGCTCGAAGACATTCGAGAAGGGCGCACCTCCAATCCCCGGCGCGAGCTGGCCAATCAGGGGATTTTGTGGACGACGAGTGACCGGGCCAATGCGGTTGAAAGCGGAGACACGGCTGTGGTCAGTTTGTTCTTGGCCGGAGGAATGCCGTGGTCGCAACGAACCATCAAGCGGCCGCTCGAAAGTGGAAATCAGACCATGGTGCAGGTGTTTTTGGAGTACCCGCAGTTGCTCCAGTCTGAAGACGCTTGCATGGAAAGCATTCGCTCCATGCAGGTCAGCCCTGTTTCAACACTGCGCAAGCAGCTCACTTACCGCCCGCAGAAGGTACCCGCCCTCACCGCCGTGGACCTGCGCTTGCTTCAACTGTTCTGTAACAAGCCCGGTGATGAAGCGAGCCTTCAAGAACGCCTGCAAAGTGACAAGGAAACTTACCAATCTCAACTCAATAAGCACGCCAACGGGTCCATCGCCATACGCACTGCACCAGGGACGCTACGTACCAGCGCTGAATGTCAGCGCGATTTGACGGCAGACAACGGGCAGCGCGTGCTCCGTCTGGCGCACTCGTATGAGTCGCTGGGCAACCAACAAGGTTGCGGTCCTCTACCGTGTTTCGATTACGCGACTGCGGGCAGTGAGGCGCTGATGTTCAAGCTCAAAAACAGCTCGTTACCTGGGGCGGGCGGGCTCAGCGGCCAGAACCTGGCAGACATCAAGGCGTATTGCGATGTGGCCAACTACCAGGTTCCTGTGTTCGATGACTTTGAGATTCAGTGGCAGGAACAGGTGCTGCAAGCCCTCCACTGAGCGCCCGCCCTCAGTCACCTGTTAACGAGCCGTCGCATCCAGCACCGTCGGATGGGCGCGCAGCGCCGATAACGCGGCCTTGTGTTGCACGGTGGGCACGCTAAAGCGCCAGATGCCGTCTTCATCGGGGCCGCTCAGCACGGTGGCTTGTAGCTGCACCAACAAACCCCCCAGCGACTGCACCGTGGCTTGAGGCGCAAAGCGCACGGCCAGCACAGTGTGGGGCACTTTGTTGTCACCGGGCGTGACTATGCCGCGCCATGCCGTTTCATCCACCGGGTGCACCGTCTGCCAGCCCAGCAGCCCGGCTTGCAGCACGATCACCAAGCTGGCCAAAGCCGTGGGCCAGCGGGTAAACCAGCCGCGCAGGGCGCTGCGCCAATCGGCTGCGACGCGCACCGGGGCATGGGCCGCATCGGCGCGCAGTCGGGCATGCAGGCGGTCTAGCCCGGCTTCGGGGTCGATCTGGGCCAGTTCGGCCTGCAAGCCTTCGCGCAGCGCGGCGCGCAGACCAAGGTCGTTGTCGGGGTGGGATTCAGGCACGGCCATCGGGTTCTCCTTCGCGGGCCAGCCAGCGCTCCAGGCAGGCACGCAGGTTCAGGCGGCCATGGTAGAGGCGGGTTTTAACGGTGTTTTCAGGGCTGCCTTGTAGCCGGGCAATATCAGCCAGGGGCATGTCTTCCAGTGCCCACAGCATCAGGCTTTCGCGCTGTTGCGGATTGCGCAGTCGGCGCAGGCAGTCCATCACGCCGTGCTGGCGCTGCTGCCGGGCCAATTGGGCGGGGGGCTCGTTCTGAGGGTCGGCTGGGAGGTCGTCTGTGCCGTCCAGTTCATCGCCGGGCGGGTGGCGCTGCAATTTACGCAACTGGTCAATCGCCTTGTTGCGCGCCAGGGTGAGCAGCCAGGTGCTGAAGGCCACCCGCCCGTCAAAGCGCTCGGGGTAGCGCCACAGGTCGTGGAACACGTCGATGACCACCTCCTCGGCCAGCGCATCCACATCCAGCCCGCTGGGCAGCACCCGGTAGCGCACAAATAGCCGCACCTTGGGCGACCAGCTGCGGTACAGGCTGTCGAGAGCGCGGGTGTCGCCAGCGCGTACGGATGCCAGGAGTTCGGCGGGGGTGGGGGGAGCTTGCATGGATAGGCGGGGATCATAACTTTGGTTGTTACACAAATAGTTTGAACCGGGGTGGGTGGGCTTGCGAATAACAGAGGAGCCGATTTTTTCAACCCCTCCCAACCGCAAAGCCAACCCCATGACCCAAACCGCCGCCCGCATTGCCGCCATCGTGGCACTCCTGTCCATCCTGGGTGCTTGCGCCTCCGCCCCTCCTGACAAGGCGGCCAGCACGGCACAAGCTGCCAGCCCCGCCTGGTACGCGGGCACGCTTGGCATCGCTGACTGAGCGCTGCGCTCGCCATTTTTATCCCCTATCAATCAAAGGATTCGCCATGAAAAATATTTCCGCATTCGCCCTAGCCCTGACTACTGCCCTTGTGCTGACCGCCTGCGGTGGCGGAAGCGATGACACCACCGCTGCGAGCGGCGGAACCGGTATCGGCAGTGCAACCGGCGGTACTGCCGGCACGGCCACCAACCCCGTCAACGTTAACTACCTGGGCACCTATTACCTGCAAGACCTTGCGACGGCCACTACCACCGCCACCTACACCGACAAAGGGGTCGGCGTGGCGGGTGTGCTCAGCCTGCGCGGCAGCAGTATCACCATGACTCCGGCCAGCGATGGCGGCATTGGCTATGGAGGCCCCGTCACGGCGGGCGTGGCGGTGGGCAGCAACACGGCGGATACCCAGCTGCCCGCCATCGCCCTGTTGTGCCAAAACGCCGCCAGCATGGCCCAAAAAGGAACAGACATCTTGGTGGCCGCCAGCGCCACGCGTTTGCTGAAGGCCGCCGACCTAGCAGGGCAGAGCTTTAGCGTGTTCCGGGAAGACTGTGCCATCACCAGCGGCTTCAGCTTTGCCGTGGACGGTGCAGGCAATGCCAACATCACAGACTCTAGTGGGATCTACACCCTGGCGGCGGCGGACTTCACGCAGGTGCTGGCGGGTAGCCTGCACCCCATCAGTGGCGGCTCCATCGCTTTGGCGGCCTACAGCTATAAAAAAGGCGACGGCAGCACCGCCTATGCCGTGCTGGAGCATGGCTCGCCCAGCACCACGGGTTTGACGCGGGGCTTTTTGGGACTGTGGTCGCAGCAGTAGACAAAGTCTTATTAAATATGGGCTACCAGCCCATATTTAATATGCGCTAGTAGCTATTATAAAAATAGCAGTTGGTGCGCTGGGTTAAGAAAGAATTTCGGGGCACGGTACTGAAAATTGCCTTCATTTTTAGCATCTAGAATGGTTACAAGAACTTTCAAATTGGGTTGTCAGTTCATTTTTTATCCCGCGCTTGTCGCAAGGAAACCAATGGCTACGAATTGTCCGAAGTGTGCAACTGCCAACGCGGACACCGCGAAATTTTGCAAATCCTGTGGCTGTGATTTGCGCGCCGTGGTGGCTCCGGCACCCGTGCCGGAAGCCCCCGTTGGCAAAGCCTGCGGCCAATGCCAGGCGGTGAATGCCCCTACGGCGAAGTTCTGCAAATCCTGCGGAACACCGACCGCGCAGGCAGAGCCCGTTGCCGTGCCGGCTCCAGTGCCACCGCCACCCGTTGCACCCCAGCCTGCGCCTCTTGACGAACCCGTTTTTCTCCCTGTCGCTGAACCAGAACCTACGCCCGTGGTTGTGCCAAAGCCAGAGCCTGTTCCCGCCCCGGCACCCGTGCCGGTTCCGCCGCCCCCAAAGCCAACGCCCAGCCCTGCACCTGCACCGCTGCCCACGACAGGCCGCCCCTCCTATGTGGTACCCGCCTGCATCGGCGCAGCGTTGTTGGCGGCGGTAATGGGTGGCTACTTCGCATTTGGCCGCAGCTCGCCTGAACCAACGCCCGCTGTGGTGGAGGCCGTGCCTGCTGCGCCTGTGGTCGCGCCAGCCCCGGCCCCTGTGCCCACGGCCGAGCCTGCACCCGCACCGCCTGCCGTCGAAGCGCCGCCGCCAGCGCCCGCCGTGGCCCCCGCGCCAGCCCCTGCCGTGGTGGCTGCACCCGCACCTGAAAAACCCGAAACCCCGCCCGCCAAGCCCCAGGCCGAGCTCCGTGTGGTGCCGGACAAGGCCAAAACTGACGAAGCGGCCCAGAAAAAGCGCGCCGAGCGCGATGTCCAGGCCCAGCAGCGCGTGCGAGATAAGGCGGCATTGAAAGATGCCAACCGCACTCTGGATGACCTCTTGAAATGAACCGGACACACACTATGAAATTACTTCGTTTGTCGGCAGTTGCCCTGGCCGTGGCTCTTTCGGGCTGCGCTCAGATCCAAGAAAAAACCGGCATGGACAGCAAGTCCGTGGGCGCAGGCGTGGGGGCTGCTGCGGGCTGTGCGGTGGGTGCCATTGGCGCCAAGCTGATGGGCAAAAACCCGCTGGCGGGTTGCGTGGTGGGCGCGGTGGCCGGGGGCTTGATCGGCTTCCAAAAAGCCCGCCAAGACGAAATGGATGCCGCAGCCAAGGCGCAGCAAGAGGCTGTTGCGGCACTGGCCAATCTGCCTGCGGGCCAGCAGGCCCGGGTGGGTGAGATCAAAACCGTGGAAGTAACCGCCACCGACAAGGCCAGTAACGAGACCAAGAAGTACCAAGCGTTTGACTCGGTCAGTGTGGACCTGCCCCTGTCCACCAAGGGCACGCCCGAGTACGACGCGGCCATTGGCAAGCTCAAAACCCTGGCCGAACGCGTGGCCGACGAGCGTGGCTCGTCCACCATCGAGCTGGCCATGACGACCGCCGATGCCCGCGCCAGCAAGGTTGCGCTGGAAACCGCCAGCGCCAAAACCGCCAAGGGCAGCACCGTCACCGTGGCCAAGGTGGCCGACAACACCGTGCCCAAGGGCATGCAGCGGGTGACGGTGCGGGCCGGAAAACTCCAGCACACCACCGTCTAAGCGCAACAGCCATCCACAGAGAGTCTAAAAAATGTCATTTCAACAACAGTTAAGCCAGTCGGCGGGCCTCATATCAGCGGCAGATGCCATTCGCAACTGGCGTGCCGCCGTGCTCTTGCTGGCCAGCATGGTGGCCGCCGGGGCGGTGTTTGCCCTGGGCGGGGTGGTGGCGGTGCACGTGCATGCGCTGGTGGGCGCTGTGTTCTTTTTGCTCGGGCTGGCGGTGGCGTTTTACGGGGCCAATGCGGTCGGCATCATGCTGATGGACGAGGCCCGGGGCGGTACATCGCGCCCCATCTTGGCTGCCGTGCTGACCTCGGTGGGCACCGGGCACCGGTTGATTTTGGTGATGCTGATGGTGGGGGCTGTCTACCTGCTGGGCCTGCTAGCCTTGGTGGTACTGTTATTTGTCTGCAAGCTGCCAGGGCTGGGGCCGCTGCTGTTTGCCTTGGTGTTTCCGTTGTGCGTGGTGGTTTCGGGCATGGCGGTGTTTGCGCTGTATGCCGTGATTACCCCGTTGGCGGCTCCCGCCATCTGGAGCGGGGCCACGGCCATGCAGGCCATGTCGCGCCTGGCGGCGATTGCGCGCCAGCGCATCGTAGTGGTGATTTTGTCGATGCTGGTGCTGCTGCTGATCGTGATGGTGGTGGGCGGCATTCTGGTGGGCATCATGCTTACCGGAACCCTGGTGTCGGGCGGTTTGTCTGCCGGAATTCTGAACGTGGGCAGCATGTCTATGAACAGCATCACCTCCCTCGTTAACCAATCGGGCGGCAGCGGTGGCAGCTACATGGCGGCGGGCGCATTTGGCGGCGGTATTGTGTGGGCGATTGCTTTCACCCTGCCCACGCTGGTGTACTTCCGGGGTTGCTGCCAGGTGTATTTGTCCAGCATCCAGGGTGTGGATGTGGAGGGCATGGAGCAGCAAATGCGTGGGGCGATGGATGCCGCCAAACGCAAGGCCGAAGAGGTCAAGGCCAAGGGTGAGGCGATGGCCGCCCAGCAGGCTCACCGCTTTGAAGCAACGGCTGCCATCCCTGTAGCCGCTGTCGTCACTACGGCCCAGCCCCAGTGCCCGGTGTGCGGCACTGCCTGCGTGGCCGACGACGTGTTTTGTGGCGGCTGCGGGCATAAGCTGGCCTGACATCCCTGTGCGGCCAACTGCCGCACCCCCCCCCCCCCAACTTTCAACCACCAGTCCCTAGGGCTGGTCCAAGGGATATCCATGGCTATTTTTTGCACAAAATGCGGCACCCATAACGAAGACGGCGCAGCCTTTTGCGACAACTGCGGGGGCGCGCTGCGTAAGCCCGTGGTGGTGGCGTCTGCACCCGCTCCTGCTGTGTCCATTCCCTCCATTTCACCCAAGAAAGCCCTGATCGCCGGGGCCGCCTTGTGTGCGGTGCTGGCCGTGGCGGGCGGCGTGGTGTATTTCGTCAACCAGCCGCCTGCCGCCACTCCCAGCGCTCTGCTGGCAGCGGCCAAGGCGGGCTTTGGCGATGCGTTCGACAAAAAGTACCAGTCCACGCTGTGCATTGGCAATATGGACTATGCCGCCAGCCCGTTCAATGCAGCGCAAGGCGACACCAGCACCCGCACCTGGCTGGACGCGCTGGTCAAGGCCGGTCTGTACAGCCCGGCGGTAGAGATTCCTGCGGCTGATTTTCAGCAGGCATTGGCCCAATACCAGCCTACCCCCGAGTTGGCCAAATGGCGCAAGGGCCGCAGCCTGTGCGCGGCCCACCACGTCGGCATTGCCGAGGTGAGCGACATCCAAAAGCCCGCCGAAGAGTCCATCACCGGCGGCGCAGATTCGCCCAAGGTACTGGCCGTCAAAGCGTCTTTTGTACTGCAAACCACTGACACCGCGCCGTGGATGTCCACCGCCGAAGTGCGCGATGCCGTGCTGCCGCAGTTGCAGGGTTGGACCTACCAAGATGCCCATTTGCAGCGCGTGGAACCCAACTCGTTTGGCCTGCGCGAGGGCAAATGGGCCACCGGCATGGCCTATGTCGCCGAGCTGGAGCAGCAGGTGAAGGCTGCCCGGCGTGGCCAAAAAGCCGACGGCAGCACCGCCGCTGCTAGCCCTGGCCTGTTTTCGGGCATCGGTGCATCGCTATCGAACCTGTTCAGCTTTGGCGGCCACCCGCTCAAGGGCACCTGGCGCATGGATGCCGAGGCTATGGGCGAGTCGATGGGTGTAGGCAAAGGCATGGGCGGCATGCTGGGCAACCAGATGGACATGACCTTCACCAGCACCAGCATGGACGTCGGCGGGCAAAGCATAAAGGCCACATTTGAGGTGGATGGCAAGCGGGTCAAGGTGATGCCCGAGGGCCAGCCCGGCGGGCTGATTTTTGTGATGATAGACAGCGACACCGCCAAAGTGGACATGGGTCTGATGTCCGTTCAATACAAACGCGTGAAATAGGCTCACCCTATGTCCTACGAATACAGCTCTGACCAGGCCCAGCTCGACTTCCCCAACCCCTACCGTGTGGAGAACATGCTGTGGGCGGCACGCGCTGGCATTTTGCTGGTGTGTGCGGTGGCCCTGCTATTTTTGGCCCGCAAGCACCTGGCCGCCCAGGCAATCGGCAGTTTCATTGTGCCGGTGGCGCTGGGGGTGGTGTTGTTGGTGCTAGGGGCCTGGAATCTGATGCGCATTGGAGCGCAGTTGCGGGTATTTTTTGGCCGGGGTCAGCCTGCTGGTTTGGCCATTGAGCTGGGCTCTGATGCGGTCGGCAGCAGCGACGATGCCAATGCGCTGATGCAAACCATCCGCCAGGGTACGCTGGAATTTGCGCTGCCCAGTGGCCCGCTGAACGGCGTACTGTATTCGCTGGTCAAGCATCTCATTACTGCGCCCGCCTATGTACAAAACGTGCTGCAAATGCGCTTTTCCAACCTGGCCTCGTATGGGTTTTTGATGCTCATCATGGGCGTGGCCATGCTGTTTGTGTGGGGCTCGCCGGTGCAAGGCTGGGTGGGCGGCTTCTTTTTGGTACTGGTGGTGTTCATGGCGGTGAAGCCGGTGTCGGGCGGCGGGGCCGATGCCAAGGTCAGTTTCAACCTGACGCAAATCGTGCTGCTGGTGCTGGCCGCCGTGCTGGGGCCGGTGGCCTTGAGCTTTCTGCAAAGCCGGTTGCCCGATGTGTCGTGGGCCCACTTTGGCGCGCAGGCCTTTGTGATCTTGCTGGCGCTGGCCGCCATCGAGGCTGTATTTTTTGTGGCGGTGCAAAAGAACATCGACCCACCGCCGCCCGTGAGCAAGGTGGACACCCTGGGCACAGTGAGCTTCAACAGCGACCCCAACCTGTTAATGCAAGAGATCGACCGCGAAATGCAGCGCAACTGGGCCCAGCGCATTCCCAACCGCCGTTATGCCCGATTGCTGCCCAACATCGCGCTGAACCAGCGCGCAGGCAACTTCAAGGGCCTGGTGCTCGAAGAAACCCAACCCATGGCTCCCGGCACCTTTGCCAAGATGGACTGGGCCACGGTAATGGCGTATCCCCGCTTTTTTTGGCTGATGGTAATTGATGCCCTGGGCGTAGCTCTGACGCTGGCGGGAACTCTGGCCCTGGTGGTGTTTGCGGTGCAGTTCGACCCGCTGCAAGACTGGCGGCCCGTGATGGGTCTGGCCACTTTGGGGTTGGCCCTGGTGGCCGTGGGCGGCTATGCGTTTCGCAGTGCCCACACCCTGTGGGGCCGGTTTGATTTTGAGTCCACCCTGACCTGGATCGAGATGGAGGGCAGCTTCATCCGCTCCAAGATTGACCTGGGCAACCGCCTGCAAGACCGGGTGTTCACCGAGCGCGATCTTGTCAACGTGGAGAACATGACGCTGCGGGTGTGGGTCACGCACCTGCGCAGCGTGGTGTTTGGCCACCAGAGCAACGGCAGCGCCACCCGGCGCGTCATCACCGGTATGCAAGGCCACCCGCAAGAAGCCCAGTACCTCAAAAACCTGGTCACGCAATTTGCCAGCGAGCAAAGCATTGTGGTGGCCCCCGGCTCCACCGAGGACGTGCGGCGCATGGCGACGCTGGGGGCTCTTAACCAGTTGGGTGCCGCTGGTGGCGCGCAGGCGGCGTTGCCCCAAGGTGTGTTGGCCGAGGCATTGATCCAGGCCAGCGGACCCGCTGTGCCGTCCCGTGCCGAGGTGGCTGCACCTCGGTTACGCCGGTTTTGCAGCGCGTGCGGCGTGCACAACCCAGACGATGCCGGGTTTTGCGAGAGCTGTGGCGCCAAGTTGGCAGGGATGTAAACCCCTCAACTTTTAAAGGAAAAGTGGCTCTAGCGCATGTGCTGCCTGCACAAAATGCTATAAAAATTATAGCGAACCACGCCGCACAAACCGCCCCGCCCGCATCCCGGTAGCGCGACCCTGGGCGGTGTAGCTGAGGACACCGTTCACCCACACCTGCTCAATCCCGGCGCTGCACTGCATGGGGTTTTCAAAGGTGGCCAGGTCGCGTACGGTCTGCGGGTCGAACACCACCACATCGGCGAAATTACCCACCTGCAGCGTGCCGCGCTCGGCCAGGCGGAACTGCCGGGCCGACAAGCCGGTCATTTTGTGGATGGCTTGCTCCAACTCCAGCACGCCTTTTTCGCGCCAGTAGCGGGCCAATACGCGGGGAAACGCGCCCCACAGCCGGGGATGCGGGCGCTCGTCGTGCGGCAGGCCGTCAGAGCCGATCATGGACAGCGGGTGGGCAATGACGCGCTCCACATCGTCTTCGCGCATTTGAAAGTAGCAGGCCCCGCCCGGCTTCAGGCGGATACAGGCTTCTTGCTGCGTCACGCCCCAGTGTTGGGCGATGGCGGCCAGGTAGCGCCCGGCCATTTCGGGGTGGGGCTGGCTGCCGGTGATGAGGATGTCGATCACGCCGTCTACCAGGTCTTCGCGCAGCACGGTAGAGCCTGCGGTGTAGGGGTACACGTCCATTGCAATCTCTTGCGACTCGGCCAGTTTTTCGATCAGCGGCAGGGTCTCTTGCGTGCGGCCCCAGTTGGCCGGGCCGGCGCATTTGTGGTGAGACAGCACCAGCGGCAACCCGGCCTGGCGGGCTGTGAGCGCGGCCTCTTGCAGGGCGGGCAGGATGCCGGCCAGCTCGTCGCGGATGTGGGTGGCGTAGATGCCACCCGCGCGCGCCGCCACGCTGGCCAGGGCGATCAGCTCGGCGGTATCGGCCGCAAAAGCCTCGCGGTAGAACACCCCGCTGGACAGGCCCAGGCCGCCCGCGTCCATCGCCTCTTGCATGTCGTGCGCCATCGCGGCCAGCTCGTGCGGCAGGGCCGGGCGGTCGAGTTGGGCCATGTGGCGCATACGCAGGGCGGTGTGGCCCAGCAGCGCCGCCACGTTGACAGCGGGCGGGGTGGCATCTATGGCGGCGGCGTAGGCGGCCATGCTGCCGAAGCGAAACTGGTGCTGGCCCAGCAGCGACAAAGGCGCGTCAGGCGTGCGGGACACGATGGGCACCAGCGAGATGCCGCAGTTGCCGGTGACCACGGTGGTGATGCCTTGCGACAGCTTCGGCAACATGGCCGGGTGGTCGAGCGCGGCGGCGTCGTCGTGGGTGTGCACGTCGATAAAACCGGGGGCAATGACTTTGCCGCTGCAATCGAACACCACCGCGCCCAGGGCCATGGCGCTCAGCGTGCCGGGTTGGCCGATGGCGATGATGCGGTCGTCCGCCAGCAGCACGTCGCCATGCCAGCCGGGGGTGTTGCGGCCATCGACGACCAGGCCGTTTGTCAGCAGAGTGGTGGGGTGCATATCAGAGGTCTTGCTCCGGGTCGGCAGAGTCGGTGGATTCGGCTGATTCGGTGAAGCCCGCGTATTCGTCGCTGTCAAAGCCATGTTTGTGCAGCAATTGTTTGAACTGTTGCAGGCCGTGGGCCACCTGCGGCCCGAGCTGCTGGGCCAGCCGCACCATCACGATTTCAATCATGAGCAGGTGCGCCAGATAGGCTTCGGTGCCGACGCGCATCACCGCGTCGGGCGGCACGGATACGGCCAGTACCAGGTCGGCGATTTTGGCCAGCGGGGTGTCTGGCTGGGTCAGCGCCACCACCGTCGCGCCTTGCGCACGGGCGAACTTGGCGGCCTCCAGCGTGTAGGGCATGCGGCCCACGTGCGAGATGACGAAGGCCACGCCGTCCGGCCCCAGCGTGCTGGCGGACACCAGCTGCTGGTGGGCATCAAAGATGGCGTTCGCCGTGCGGCCCAGGCGGAACAAGCGGCTTTGCAGCTCGCTGGCCATGAAGCTGGACGCGGCCCCCACGGCATAGCAGTCGATGCGCCGTGCCTGGGCCAGCCGGGTGGCCACGCGCTCCACCATGTCGGTGTCCATGCGGCGGCCCAGGTCGGTGAGGGATGCCACGGCGGCCTGGATGATCTTGGCCGACACCTGCTGGGCGGTATCGTCGGTCAGCACGCTGCGGTGCAGGGGCGAACCGGATATGGCCAGGTCTTGCGCCAGCGCCAGCATGAATTCGCGCACTGTCTCAAAACCAAAGCTGCGGCAGGTGCGCACCACCGTGGGCATGGACACCTGCGCGGTCTGCGCCAGCAGCTCGACCGTGGCCCCGGCGGCGGCGCGCGGGTCTTGCAGCATGCATTCGACCACCTTGCGCTGGGCGGTGGCCAAGCCGGGCAGGCGCTCGCGCAGTTGCAGCAGCAGGCCTTGGGAGAGGGCGTTGGTGGAGGTGGATTCGTTCATGGGCAGGGTCTCAAAATTGGATGTCAAAACTGGGTGTGAATTGCGCCCGTGACGGCCCCATCGTCTTCCACCACGGCCAGCCAGCGCCATTTGTCGAAGGTGGTGCAGGGGTGCGAAATGCCCAGCACCACGCGGTCGCCCACCTGGGGCACCAGGCCGGCCGGGTCAAAGCGCAGGTAGGCGTGCTGGTCGTTCAGGGCGCTGATCTTCCAGTCGGTGGGGGTTGCTATGGTTTCAGTAGCTGCTTGTGCAGCGTACATCTGCGGTAGCGGCATTTCCAGGTCATAAGATATGTCGCGGCGGCCACAGGTCAGCAGGGCCAGGCCGGGCTCGGGCACCGACTGCACCATCGTCCACACCGACAAGGCGGCGCGCAGGGAGCTGGTGAGCCCTTCGCGCTGCTCCAGCAGGCGTAAAAACCGGGCGTAGTTGCCGTGGTCGTGGGTGATGTAGCAGCCCGAGCGCAGCACGCCGACCAAGGGCCGTGACAAACCCTGTGTGCGCAGCAGCGGCAGCACCAGGTCGAACACGGCCGAGCCGCCTGCGGTGACCAGTACTTCCTCGGTTTCAAAGATGTTGCGGGCATCGCAGTCGCGCACCATCTCTGTGACCCGGCGTATGAAGGCGGTCACCTCCGTGGTGTCGTGCGCACTGTTGCACTGGGCCAAGCCGCCTTCGTAGCACTCGATGCCGCCTAGCCGCACGGCGGGGGACGCGGCGAGTGCCCGGGCCAGCGCCATCGCCTCGTCATGTGTGCGGCAACCGGTGCGCTGGCCCAGAATGCCCATTTCCAGCAGCACGTCGAAGGCTTGGGTGGCTTGGCGTTTGTGGGCCCAGCTTTCAATCAAACCCAGTTGCGCCAGCGAGTCCACCAGAAACCACACTTTCAGATCCGCGTGCTGAGCCAGCACGGCGGCCAGCGCATCAAAGTCGGCATCGCACACCACCTGGTTGCAGATGATGATGCGGCGCGCGCCAGCGGCAATGCCCACGCGGGCCTGGTACACCGTGGCAAAGCTCAGGCCCCAGGCCCCGGCCGCCAGTTGCTGGGCAAACAGCTCGGGCGACATGCTGGTCTTGCCGTGTGGCGCCAGCGCCACGCCTTTGCGCTCGGCGTAGGCCTGCATCCAGGCGATGTTGTGGGCCAGGGCGGTACGGTTGATGACGGCCAGCGGGAATGCCAGGTCGTTGGCGAACAGGTTCCAGCCTTGGAGGGCCAGGGCGTCGCTTTGCAGCGGGGCGGCGGTGGGCGGGAAGCTTTTAAAGCGGGGGTCTAGGGTGAAGGTCATAGGGGATTGCAAAATTAAGGCAGGACATCCGGCCCCCACCCCAACCCTCCCCCGGAGGGGAGGGAGTCATGCGGGGCCAGGTATGGCTCCCTCCCCCCTCGGGGGAGGGTTGGGGTGGGGGCGGGCGTACATCCACGGCGTGCATATTAGGTGCGCCAGCAGGCCGTGAAGTGGTCCACACCCACCTCTCGCAGCGGTGTTTCATGGCTCGCACAGGCCTCTATCGCTTGCGGGCAGCGGGTGCGGAACACGCAGCCCGAGGGCGGATTCGTCGGACTGGGCAGGTCGCCGGTGAGCAGCGGAATGCTACGCCGCTGGGCCGGGTCGGGAATCGGGGCCGCTGCCAGCAGCGCCTGGGTGTAGGGGTGCTGGGCGTGGGCGTACAGCGCGTGGGTGGGGGCGATTTCCATCACCCGGCCCAGGTACAGCACCACCACGCGGTCGCACAAATATTCCACCACGTCCAGGTCGTGTGAGATGAACAGCAGGGTCAGGCCGAGTTGCTCTTTCAGTTCGCCCAGCAGGTTCACCACCTGGGCCTGGATGGACACGTCCAGCGCCGACAGCGGCTCGTCGGCGACGATGAAGTTCGGCTCCACCGCCAGGGCGCGGGCAATGCCGATGCGCTGGCGCTGGCCGCCAGAGAATTCGTGCGGAAAGCGCTCGGCGTGCTCGGGCCGCAGCCCTACTTGCTCCAGCAGGGCGTGGATGCGCGGCAGGCGGGCGGCGCCTCTGGCCAGGCCATGCGTGTCCAGTGCCTCGGCCAGCACCTGGCGGATGCGCATGCGCGGGTTCAGGCTGGCGTAGGGGTCCTGGAAGATGATCTGGATCTGCGAGCGCAGTGGGCGGTACTGGGCTTGCGACAGGCGGGCCAGGTCGATGGGCGCAGTGCCTGTTTTTTCATGGCCGCTGTACAGCATCTGGCCCGCCGTGGGCTCGACCAGGCGCGTCAGCAGGCGGCCAATGGTGCTTTTGCCCGAGCCGGACTCGCCCACTAGCCCCAAGGTTTCGCCTCGGCGGATGGCAAAGCTCACGCTGTCCACGGCCTTGACCGGGTGGCTGCCGTTGCCGAAATATTTGCTGAGACCTTGGATTTCAACCAGGTTGTTGGCGGCGGTCATGCGGCCTCCTGGAGCGTGCCCGTGACGGCAATGCAGCGCACGCGGCGACGCTCACCGTGGTCTAGCAATGGGGGCATGCGGCTGTCGCACCCGGCCATGCGCTGGGCGCAGCGGGGCGCAAATGCGCAGCCGGGCGGGGGCGATAAGGGGCTGGATACCTGGCCCGGAATGGCGACCAGCTTGGGGCGCTGCTGCCCAGCCACCATGCCCCCGGCCCGCTGCCGTGCCACACCGGGTAGGCAGGCCAGCAGGCCGCGTGTGTAGGGGTGCTCGGGGTCCGCGAATAGGCTGTGTACCGGCGCGGCTTCGACGATGCGGCCCGCGTACATCACGGCCACGGTGTCGGCGTACTGCGCCACCACGCCCAGGTTGTGGGTGATGAACAAAATGCTCATACCGGTTTCTTTTTGCAGCCGCCCCATCAGCGCCAGAATTTGCGCCTGGATGGTCACGTCGAGTGCGGTGGTGGGCTCGTCGGCGATCAGCAGCGTGGGGCTACAGGCCATGGCCAGGGCGATCATCACGCGCTGGCGCATGCCGCCCGAGAGTTGGTGCGGGTATTCATGCAGGCGGCGGGCAGCGGCGGGTATCTCTACCAGCTCCAGCATGCGCAGGGCGTGGGCCAGGGCCGCGCGGTGGTCTAGCCGCAGGTGCAGGCGGGCGGATTCGGCAATCTGCTCGCCCACGGTGAGCACCGGGTTCAGGCTGGTCATGGGTTCCTGGAACACCATCGCCATCTCATTACCGCGCAGGGCCCGTTTGCCCGCCTCGTCCAGCGCCAGCAGGTTGACGCGTTGGCCGTTGCGTTGCACAAACCAGGCTTCGCCCTGCATGCGGGCTTGCGAGGTTTTGGCGTGCAAGCCCATCAGCGACAGGCTGGTGACCGACTTGCCCGAGCCGGATTCGCCCACCAGCGCCAGGGTTTCGCCGGGGGCGATGCTGAAGGACACGTCGGCCACGCTCTGGATGCGCCCGGCATCGGTGGCGAACGAGGTGGATAAACCTTTGACTTCGAGTCGAAGCGCCGCCGCGCCGGGCCGCCCCAAGCAAGGCACGGCCCCCTCGGGGGGCAGCGCAGTACCTGCGTTATCGGCTACCGCCGATCCCGGGGCAGTGACAAGCGTGGGGGCAATATTCATCATGTTGTTTTCTTCAGTTTCGGGTCGAGCAAATCACGCACGCCATCGCCCAGCATTTGCAGCGACAAGGCCGTCAACACAATCGCCAGGCCGGGGCACAAAATCGTCCAGAAGGCGCGGTCGGCATGCTCCAGGCTGCCCGCAATCATGGTGCCCCAGGTGGGGATGTCGGGCGGCACGCCCACGCCCAAGAAGGACAAACCGGCCTCCGCCAAAATGGCATAGGCAAAGATGAAGGTGACCTGCACCAGGATCGGCGACATCAGGTTCGGCAAGATGTGCGACCACAGAATGCGCGGCGTGCGCACGCCCAGGGCGCGGGCGGCATCCACAAACAACAGCTCGCGCAGCACCAGGGTGGCGGCGCGCACCACACGGGCCACACGCGGGGTGTAGACGATGGACAGCGCCAGCACCACGTTCCACAGCGAGCCGCCCAGGATGGCCACCAGGGCAATGCCCAGCAGGATGTCGGGGAAGGACATCATCGCGTCCACCAGGCGCATCAGCGGTGCGTCCAGCCGCTGGAAGAAGCCCGCCAAAATGCCCAGCAGCGTGCCCAGCACCACGGCGCAAAAGGCGGTGACACCGCCAATCAGCAGCGAGTAGCGTGCGCCGTGGACGATGCGCAGCAGCACGTCGCGGCCCAGCTCGTCGGTGCCCGCCCAGTGCACGCCGCTGGGGGCCAGCAGGCGCTCGGTCACCGCAATCGCGTTGGGGTCGGCATCCGACAGCCAGGGGAAGACGGTGGCGATCAGCACAATGGCCACCAGCACCACCGCCGCCACTAGCACAATTTTTCGAGCAAAAAGACGTTGTAGCGCAGGTGCTATCTGCGCGAGTAGCTCTGAAAAGAATAGCATCATGGTTTTTGTAGGCGGATGCGCGGATCGACCAGCGTGTACAGCAAGTCCACCGCCAAATTGATAAAAACGTAGATCCCCGCAATCACCAGCAACGTGCCCTGGATGACGGGGTAGTCGCGCCGCAGCACCGCGCGCACCACCAAGTTGCCCACGCCGGGCAGGTTGAAGACGGTCTCAGTCACGACCGTGCCGCCAATCATCAGCGCCACCGTCAGCCCCAGCACGGTGATGATGGGCACCAACGCGTTGCGCAGTACGTGCTTGACCATGATGACCCGCTCGGGCAGGCCCTTGGCGCGGGCGGTGCGCACAAAGTCTTCACCCAAGATGTCGAGCATCGATGCGCGGGTGAAGCGGATGATGAGCGCCGAATTCAGCAGCCCCAGCACCATCGCGGGCAGCACCAGGTGGACCAGCCGTTGGCCTAGCGGCATGCCGGGGTCGCCATAGCCCGAGGCCGGAAACCAACCCAAATGCACAGCAAAAAACTGGATCAGGATCAACCCCATCCAGAAGCTGGGCACACTGGCCCCCAGCATGGCGATACCGCTCAAACCCTGGTCGGCCCAGCTACCGCGCCAGATCGCTGCCGCCATGCCGCAGGGCACGCCGATCAGCGCCGCAATCGCCACGGCAAACAGGGCCAAAAACAGCGTGGGCTCGGCCCGCTCCAGCAGCGCCTGCGCCACGGGGCGCTGCAAAAACAGCGACTGCCCCAGGTTGCCGTGTAGCAGCTCGCCCACCCACAGCACAAACTGCGTGGGCAGGGGCTTGTCCAGCCCGTACTGGACCCGTGCCAGGGCGATGTCTTCCGCCGTGGCTTGGTCGCCCAGCAGCAGTGCCACTGGGTCGCCCGAGGCCAGCCGGGTCAGCAGGAACACCAGTACGGCGACGATGGCCAGCACCACGGCGGCACCGGCAAGACGGTTGAGTAAAAAGCGCATGGGTTTTGAAAAGGATGGACGGATGTGGTGGCGCGACGGGCTTCGCTCCTTCCCCCTCCGGGGGAAGGCCGGGATGGGGGCCTGGGTCTAACCCGCAGAGCCCCCACCCCGACCCTCCCCCGGCGGGGGAGGGAGGAAAACCCGGCTACTTGGCTAGGCTCGTATTCCAAAAGAACGGCCACACCGCAGGCGTGTAGCCCTCCAGCTTGGCCGACCGAACCGACAGCGCGTTGAATTTGCCCACCTCGATGAACGGCACTTCGTCGTACACGGTTTGCTGTACCGCGCCCCACAGCGGGCCGCGCTTGGCGGGGTTGTTTTCCTGGTTGAAGGCGGCGAGCGTGGACTTTTTGGCCGCGCTGTCCCACCAGCCGGGCGCACCGTCACCCAGTTGGGGTGGCGACAGCATGGGTTCGGGGAACAGGCCGGAGTGGGTGAAGTACACGTCCCACAGCTTGCTGTCGCTGCGGCGCTGCACCAGCGTGGCCCAGTCCACCACCTGCAGGTCGGTTTTGAAACCGGCTTTTTTC
Organism: Rhodoferax sp. LB1P47; assembly: GCF_056521445.1. Classification (NCBI taxonomy): domain Bacteria; kingdom Pseudomonadati; phylum Pseudomonadota; class Betaproteobacteria; order Burkholderiales; family Comamonadaceae; genus Rhodoferax; species Rhodoferax sp. LB1P47. The sequence goes on from NZ_JBWMAU010000008.1 coordinate 49,124, forward strand.
AGCTGCTCGGACATCACCAGCGCCATGTTGTAGTGGAATTCGTACTGGCGGCTGGCCATGATGCGGATCGGCTGGCCGTTGTAGCCCGCCTTGGCGGCCTGGTCTTTGGCGGCCTGGGGATTGCGCTCGTTGTAGAGCTTGTCGCCTGCCGTGGAAAAGTAGGGCGTGCCCTTGGGGAAGAAGTTGGGTTCGACCACGAAGAAGCGGTTGTCGCCAAAGCCTGCGGCCAGCATTTCGCCTTCGCCCACGGCGGTTTGCACGGCACGACGCAGGGGCTGTGCGGACAAAACGCCTTCCTTGGTGTTGAACACGATGTAGGGGAAGCCAAAGTTTTTGGTGACGATGGGCACCACCACGGTGGCACCGGCTTTCTCTACCCGGCTGATGGCTTCTACGGGCAGCAAATCGGCGTACTGGAACTGGCCAGACAAGGCCCCTTCGACGCGGGTGTTGGCGTTGGGCACGGGCACAAAACGCAGCTCGTCCAGCAGGGCCTCGCGGCGGCCAGCGTAGCCGCTGGGGGCTTCTTTGCGGGCGGCGTAGCCATCAAAGCGTGTCAGCACGGTGAACTGGTCGGGGCGGCGCTCTTTGAACTGGTAAGGGCCGGTGCCGATGAAATCTTTGATTTGCGGTGCAATGCTTTCCTTGGCCATGATGGCGGCCATGCCGCTGGGCAGGGCCAGCTGGGCCAGCAGCGGGGCGTAGGGGTTTTTCAGCTTCAGCTCAATGCTATTGGGGCCTTTGGCCACAAGCGTTGCGACTTCTTTGCCCACTGCCTTGCCGCGTGGCGACACGGCCATCCAGCGTTCCAGCGAGGCGACCACATCGTCGGCGGCCATGTCGCGCCCGTTGTGGAACTTGACACCCTTGCGCAGCGCGATGGTGTAGGTCAGCCCGTCTTTGGACACGCTGGGCAGGCTCTCGGCCAGCATGGGTGCGATGGCCCAGTTGGCATCAAAGGTGAAGAGCGGCTCGTACACGTGCTGCATGATGGTGCCCACCAAATCGGCGGTGCTGGTCATCGGGTCCAGCCCCTGCGGTTCGCCCACCATGGCCAGGTTGGCCGCGCCGCCCTTGGCGGGGGCTGCCAGGGCCTCCCCCATGGGCAAGCCGCCTAGGCCAACCAGTGAACCGGTGACGGCCAATGCGCCAAGCCAGCGGCGGCGCGAGGGGGCAGCGACCGAGGAGGACGATGGGGCCGATGGGACGGAGGAGAAGGGCGCAAGGGTCGTAGGTTGCATAGTGGCTCCATAAGTAATAACATTACATTTTTTGATCGTAAAGTAAGACTTTTTAAAAGTCAAACGGTATTATTCTTTCTTTTTTGTAAATTAATTACATTTTTGGAGTTGCTATGTCTCAGGTAGAAATGTTGGGTCAACCCTTGCTTGCGTCGGACCGCCAGGTGCGCCCGCTGTCCCCGGCGACCCGCTGTGGTGACTTTGTGTTTGTCTCGGGCCAGGTGCCCACCGACGAGCAGGGCCAGGTCATCGTGGGCGGCATCGAGGCGCAAACCCGCCGGGTGTTCCAGCGGCTGGAGGAGGCCTTGGCCTTGGCCGGATGCACCCTGGCCGATGTGGCCAAGGTCAGCGTGTGGCTGGAGGATGCGCGTGATTTCGGCAGCTTTAACCGGGTCTATATGGAGTGCTTTGGCGCGCACCGCCCGGCCCGCTCCACCGTGGAGTCGCGCCTGATGATCGACGCGAAGGTGGAGATGGATGTAACTGCCTATAAGCCACGCTGAAATTTAGAAAAAATGCCTGTAACGCCCACGAATAGTACGTTAGTAGCTATAGAAATAAATATTTCTGTTGGTTTATAGTTACGGTTGTAACTATATGTATGTAAAATTTTCAGGTATGTATATCCTGAAAATTTCGGCCTAATGCGCCGCACCGTTGCCGCCGCACTGTGGGGTGCCTGTACCGCCGCTACAGCGGCCGAGCTACCTGCCGTGACTGTCCATGCCCCGCTGGAGCAGGATGCCAATAGCCAGTGGTATGACCGTGCCGCGCTGGAGCAGTTCGGCGATAGTGGCGACATCCGCGATGCGCTGCGCCGCCTGCCCGGTGTGCAGATCAACGCGGAGGGCCGGGTGCAATTGCGCGGCATGGGCAATGGCTATACCCGGATCGAAATCAACGGTGTGGCCGTGGGCGGCCTGGGTGCCGGGGCCACGCTGGAGGGCTTCAACGTAGACACGGTGGAGAGCGTGGAAATTGTGCGCGGTGTCTCGGCCAGCAGCAGTGGCGAAGCAGTGGCGGGTATTCTGCGCATCACCACCCGCCGCGCCAGCGGGCAAGAGTTGCTGCGCCTCAAGGCCCAGTTGGGCAGCGATGCGGGCCACCCCAGTGCGGCCATCGGGCTGGAGTGGAGCGGCAAGACGGGGGCGGTGGATTACCAGCTCAGCGTCGGCGGCAGCCAGCGCCGCGCTTCGCCTTCGAGCCAGGCCACCGGGGAGAGCACCCGCGTGGACGGCTATCGCTATGCCACCAGCCAGACGGCGACTCGGCGCAATAACCAGACCGGTGGCACGGCACTGGTGCCGCAAATCGTCTGGCACGCCAGTCCGCACGACAGCTTTACCCTGGGCAGCATGGTGGAGACCAATAGCGTCCACCTGAATACGGCAGAACGCTTTGACCAGCAAGCGCCCTGGCCCGCCTGGTATGGCACCATCGACCAGCAAACGCGGGTCCAGTTCTGGGGGGTGCGGCCCCAATTGCAATGGAAGCACCGCTGGGACAACGGCGACCGTTTGGTGCTTGGCGTAGGCGGCATCCGAGACCATGAGCAGGGCAGCTATGCCCGGCAATACCAAAATGCCGACGGCTACGAGGTGGCGGCCTATGCGCAGCAATGGGATACCCGCAACAGTGGCCACCATCTGGATCTGCGCTGGGATGTTGCCGCCAACCCCAGTTTGCGCTGGGTGCTGGGGGCCCGCGTAGAAACCGAAACCCAGCGGGAAGCCAGCATGACATGGGGAGCAGGTGGTGCAGAAATAGCCCACAGCCGCGTGCAGCGTAGCCAAAGCGCCGCTTTCGTGCAGGCCAAGGCGGCACTCGCTACCGACTGGCGGCTGGAGGCGGGTCTGCGCCACGAACGCACCCAGCTGGATGTGGCCGACGATGCCACCAACCGCCATACCGATAGCGGCATCTGGCTCCCCTCCGCAACCCTGCTGTGGGATATGACCGAGCAACGCCGACTGCGCCTGAACGCGGGCCGTACCTACCGCTCGCCGCGCCTGAAAGATGTGTCGCCAACCACCGTCTTGACCAATCAGAACGCGGCCGACAACCCGGATACCCGTGGCAATCCGCTATTGCAGCCCGAGCGCGCCACCGGCATCGAGCTGGGGCTGGAGCAGACGCTGGGCGCAGACGGCGCAGCGGGTGCGGTCGGCATCACGGTGCTGCAACGCCGCATCCAACAGCACATCCAGTACCAGTTGGCGCTTGCCAACGGGCGCTGGCTGCTGGCGCCAGTGAATATGGGGGATGCGCGGATGCAGGGCATGGAACTGGATGGCCGCTGGGAGCTGGCCCACACGGCCGTGGCCCTGCCGCTGACGCTGCGCAGCAACCTGGGCCTGTACAAATCCCGATTGGTGGGCGTGGAGTCCCCCAACGGCCTGGTGGGCCAGCCCCGCGCCGTACTGAACCTGGGTTTTGATGTGCGCAGCAGCCGCTGGCCGCTCACCTGGGGCGGCAACTTCAATGCGTCACCGGGCTACAGCGTGCGGGTGAGTGAGCAACAAACGCTGGACATCCGCGCCACGCGGTCGCTTGATTTGTATGCCCAATGGGCGTTCGACCCGAAAACCCGCCTGCGCCTGAGTGCGGCCCGGCTGGGCGGTGGCCGCAATGCCAGCGTGGCCCACCTGGTCACCGATGCCAATGGCACTACACAGCGCGATACGGTGGAGCAAAAAACCCCTTGGTCGGCCGCCGTGGCACTCGAAAAAACTTTTTGAAACAGGGCGCAGCAGGTGCGCCCGGAACCCGTTCTTAATTGACGAGCGATTCGCCACGTAACTGCTCCGCAATCGTCTCCCGCACACGGATGAGGTGGGCTGCTGTGCCATCGACCAGCACTTCGGCGGCGCGGCCCCGGCTGTTGTAGTTGCTGGCCATGCTCATACAGTAGGCCCCGGCCGACAGCACCGCCAGCAGGTCGCCGGGCTGCACCGCCAGGTCGCGGTCGCGGCCAATCCAGTCGCCGCTTTCACATACCGGGCCGACCACGTCATACACCACCGTTGCATCGGCACGGGGGCTGAGTGGGGCGATGTGGTGGTAGGCCTGGTACATGGCGGGGCGGGGCAGGTCGTTCATGGCCGCGTCGATGATGGCGAAGTTTTTTTGTTCACCGGGCTTGAGGTACAGCACTTCGGTGACGCACACGCCTGCATTGCCGACCAGCGAGCGGCCGGGCTCGATCATCAACTGGCGCTGGCCGTAGCCGCGCGCGTCCAGCTTGGCCAGCAGCTTTTGCCACAGCACGTCGGCTTCGGGGGGCGTGTCATCCTGGTAGTTGATGCCCAGGCCGCCACCGAAGTCGATGTGGTGCAGGGTGATGCCTGCGGCCTCGATCGCGTCCACCAGGTCCAGTACGCGGTCCATCGCGTCCAGGTAGGGGGTTTCCTCGGTGATTTGCGAGCCGATGTGGCAGTCGATGCCCATCACGCGCAGGCCGGGCAGGCTGGCGGCGCGCTGGTAAGTGGCCAGGGTTTCTTCATGGGCGATGCCAAACTTGTTGCCCTTGAGCCCGGTGGAGATGTAGGGGTGGGTTTTGGGATCGACGTTCGGGTTGACGCGGATGCTGATGGGTGCGCGCAGGCCCATCGCCAGGGCAACCTCGTTCAGCACCTCCAGTTCGGCCGTGCTCTCCACGTTGAAGCAGCCAATGCCGACTTCCAGCGCGTGGTGCATCTCAGCGCGGGTTTTGCCCACGCCGGAAAAAATCACTTTGGAGGGGATAGCGCCCGCCGCCAGCACGCGTGCCAGTTCACCACTGGAGACGATGTCAAAGCCGCAGCCCGCTTGCGCAAACACTTGCAGCACGCCGAGCGACGAGTTGGCCTTCATGGCGTAGCAAATTTGTGCCTTGCGGCCCGCAAAGCCGCGCTGGTAGGCGGCCAGGGCGTCCAGCATGGAGGCTTTGGAGTAGACGAACAGGGGCGTGCCGTGGATCTGGGCCAGGGCGGCAAGGGATTGGCCTTCGATGCACAGGGCGTTATGTTGGTAGGCGATGTGCGGATGGCCGGGCAGGGGGGATGTCATGGGCGGATGAAACCAGAAAAAGGGTGGCAATACAGGCCGAGGCCTGGGGCGTGGAACAGATTCAGGGGGCCGAGGCTGGGCCCGCAGGCGCTGGAGTGCCCAGTACATCGGGGGTCAGGGTTTGGGGCAGGGTGGCGCGGCGTTGGGCGGCGGCTTCGGTGGGGTGGTAGAGGTCGCCCTTTTGGCCACAACCGCCCAGAATTACCACGGTAGCGGCGAGCAGCGCGCGGCTGACTAAAATTTGATGGTTTTTCAACATGGCGAAATTGTATGACCGACCCTGAATTCATGGACCGCGCGGAAATTTTGCTCCAAGCCGTGGAGGCCAGCTGCGACCGGCTTAACGACAGCACCGATGCCGATATCGATAACCAGCGCACCGGCGGCATGGTGACTTTGACCTTCCCCAACCGCAGCCAGATCATCATCAATCTGCAAAAACCACTGCAAGAGGTGTGGCTGGCCGCCAAGTCCGGTGGGTATCACTACAGGTTTGATAGCACCCAGTGGATGGATACCAAGGGCCAGGGCGAATTTTTTGCCAGTTTGACCCGCGATGCCACGGCCCAGGCGGGCGAGCCGCTGGAGTTCAAGCCCTGATCAGTTTTTAAACAGGTCAATGATGCGGTTGCGCTCCTCGGCGGCAGGGGGGGCGGGTGTGGTGGATTCGGTGCCGGGGGCTCCGGGCTTGTCGTCCACGCCCAGGCTGGTCACGCCGGTGCTGCGGCCATATTCGGTGTAGAACCAGTCGCCGCCTGCGTTGGTAACACCTTCCGGGGGCACGGGCACCACTACCGGCACACCATTCAAGGCGGTTTCCATGAAATTGATCCACACCGGCAGGGCCAGGCCGCCACCCGTTTCGCGTGCGCCCAGGTTGCGCGGGGTATCAAAGCCGATCCAGGTAATGGCCGCAAGTGTGGGCTGGTAGCCCGCAAACCAGGCATCAATGGAGTCGTTGGTAGTGCCGGTTTTGCCGTACACGTCGGGGCGTTTGAGGATGCGCTGGGCCGATGCGGCGGTGCCGCGCAGGGTGACTTCGCCCAACAAATTGGTCATCATGAAGGCATTGCGCGGGCTGATGGTGCGTACCGATTCGTCTAGCACGGGGGCTTTGGTGGAGACCAGCACCCGGCCTTTTTGGTCGGTGACCTTGGCCACCAACCAGGGGTTGACGCGGTAGCCGCCGTTGGCAAACACAGCGTAAGCCGAAGCCATTTGCATGGGCGTGACCGAGCCTGCACCCAGTGCCATCGTCAGATAGGCGGGGTGTTTTTCCGGGTCAAAGCCGAAGTGCGTGATCCACTCCTGTTCTTTTTTGGGGCCAATGGCTTGCAGCAGGCGGATGGAGACCATGTTTTTCGACTTGGCCAGCGCGGTGCGCATGGTCATGGGGCCTTCAAATTTGCCGTCGTAGTTCTTCGGCTCCCAGGGTTGGCCGCCGGTCACACCAGCGTCAAAAAACAGCGGGGCATCGTTGACGATGGTGGCCGGGGTAAAGCCGTTTTCCAGTGCCGCTGAATAAATAAAGGGCTTGAAACTGGAGCCCGGTTGCCGCCATGCCTGGGTCACATGGTTGAATTTGTTTTTCTGGAAGTCGAAACCTCCGACCAGCGCCCGGATAGCCCCATCGCGCGGATCCAGTGCCACAAATGCGCCTTCCACCTCGGGCAATTGGGTGATTTCCCAGCTGCCTTTGGCAGTTTTCATTACCCGGATGACGGCCCCGCGCCGGATCTTGATGTTGGGTGGGGCCTTGTCGGCCAGGCCCGACTGGGCGGGTTTCAGGCCGTCGCCAGTGATGTCTACCGCATCGCCGTTTTGGCGCACGGCGGTGATTTTCTTGGGGTTGGCCTCCAGCACCATGGCCGACATCACATCGCCGTTGTCCGGGTGGTCGGCCAATGCATCGTCAATCGCTTCGTCCAGGTCGGCCGCAGCGGTGGGCAGGGTGGCAAACTTTTCAGGCCCCCGGTAGATCTGGCGGCGTTCAAAGTCCATCAGACCCCGGCGCAGCGATTTGTAGGCCGCGTCCTGGTCGCTGGCTTTGAGCGTGGTGTAGACGTTCAGGCCCCGGGTGTAGGTTTCTTCGCCGTACTGGGCAAACATCAACTGGCGCACGGTTTCCGTCACATATTCGGCATGGATACGGCCGGTGCCGGGGCCCGAGCGAATGTGGAGTTCTTCCTGCCGCGCAGCCGTGGCTTGGTCTTCGGTGATGAACCCGTTCTCCTCCATGCGGCTGATGATGTATTGCTGCCGTATCTTGGCGCGGGCCGGGTTGCTGATCGGGTTGTAGGCCGAGGGGGCTTTGGGCAGGCCTGCGAGCATGGCAGCTTCGGCGATGCTGATGTTTTTCAGCGGCTTGCCAAAGTAGGTCTCAGCGGCAGAGGCAAAGCCATAGGCACGGTTGCCCAAGAAGATCTGGTTCATATAGATTTCCAGAATCTGGTCTTTACTCAGTGCGTGCTCTAGCTTGAAGGTCAGCAATATTTCGTAAATTTTTCGGGTGTAGCTTTTTTCGGCAGACAAATACACGTTGCGCGCCACCTGCATGGTGATGGTGGATGCGCCCTGGCTCTTCACGCGGCCCAGGTTGGCCAGCGCGGCACGCACCATGCCTTTGTAGTCCACACCGCCATGCTGGTAAAAGCGGGCATCTTCAATTGCCAGTACGGCATCTTTCATCACCTGCGGGATGTCTTTAATAGGCGTCAGGCTGCGCCGCTCTTCGCCGAATTCGCCCAACAAAATGCCTTCGGATGAGAAGACCCGCAGCGGCAGCTTGGGGCGGTAGTCCGACAGTTCAGAGATGTCCGGCAAATTGGGGTACGCCACGGCCAGTGCCAAGCCGATCACCATGGCCAGTGCCAGAGCACCTGCCGCTGCCAGTCCCAATCCCCATCCCAGCAGGCGTAGCAACCAGACCAGAATCAAGGGGCGTGGGGCTGCGGCGGGGGTGTCAGACGGAAATTTTGAAGGCATAGGTCACAGCAAGCAGAAAAGAAAAAACGATAGGGATGGTGGGTAGATCGTCGCTATTTTGCCCTTACCCTCGGGGCTGTTTGCAGAAGGCTTGCGTGTGCTTTTGGCAACGCTCTGTAGATTTACGTTTGGAAATATGCTTTGCCGGGGTGTAGTGTTGCTGATAGCATCCCCGGCAAATGTTAATTTTTGTAGCATTCTGCTCAGCACCAGGAGAAAGATTTGATCTCATTGGGATCGTTATTCAGTCGCAAACCCCAGCCATTGCTGGGTCTCGACATCAGTTCATCCAGTTTGAAGCTGGTTGAGCTAGACCATGACGTGGTCGGGAACCTGGTGCTCAAACGCTGTGCGATTGAGCCTCTGGAACGTGGCTGGATTACCGACGGCAATATTGAAAAATTCGACGAAGTGGCCGAAGCCATGCGCCGGTTGGTCAAGAAAAGCGGCACCCGCACTAAAAATGTGGCGATGGCTCTGCCTCCATCTGCGGTGATTACCAAGCGCATTATTTTGCCGGGTGGTTTGTCGGATATGGAGCTGGAAGTGCAAGTGGAGTCTGAGGCCAACCAGTACATTCCATTTTCATTGGACGAAGTCAGTCTTGACTTTTGTGTGATGGGGCCCAGTGCCAGTTCGGCTGGCGATGTGGATGTCTTGATTGCTGCATCGCGCAAAGAAAAAGTACAGGATCGCCAAGGCCTGGCCGAAGCCGCCGGGCTGAATCCTGTAATCCTTGATATCGAGTCCTATTCGGCACGGTTGGCTACTTCGCGGTTGATAGAGCGCATGGCCAACAAGGGTGTGGATGCGATGGTGGCGCTTTTTGAAGTGGGTGCCTTGGCCACCAGCATGCAGGTTATTTGTAACGATGAGGTGCTGTACGAGCGCGACCAGGCTTTTGGCGGCGCGCAACTCACCCAGTTGATCGTGCGCCAGTATGGGTTTTCGCAAGAAGAAGCAGAAACCAAAAAACGCAATGGCGACCTGCCAGAAGACTATGCAAGCGTTGTGTTGCAGCCGTTTGTTGAAAGCTTGGCGCAAGAAATTGGCCGTGCGTTGCAGTTCTTCTTTACCAGCACGCCGCATAACAAAGTGGACCATGTGCTGCTGGCGGGCGGCTCGGCTGCGTTGCCCGGTCTGACCGAAGCCGTCACCCAGCATGCAGCGTTTGCTTGTAGCCTGGTCAATCCTTTTGAAGGCATGGAAATGGGTAACGATGTCCGGCTGAAAAAAGTGCTGCGTGAAGCACCCTCCTACCTCACATCGTGTGGGTTGGCCATGCGGAGGTTTTTGCAGTGATCCTGATTAACTTATTGCCGCACCGGGAGGCGGCACGGGCGCGTAGGCGCGAAACTTTCCAAGTCATGCTCGGGGTTTCCGTGTTGTTGGGGGCCGCGCTCATTGGTGCGGGGTTCTTGTGGTTTGAGACCCAGATATCGGGTCAGCAGGAGCGCAATGGCATCCTGACCCAAGAGATCGCGGTGCTCGATGGCCAAATCAAAGAAATTGCCAACATCGAATCTGAAATCAAAGCTTTGCGCGAACGCCAAAAAGCCGTAGAAGACCTGCAAGCAGACCGTAATCTGCCGGTTCATTTGCTCAATGAACTGGTGAAGCAGCTGCCAGATGGAACTTACATCACCAGCTTAAAGCAGGAAAATCAGAGCATTACGATCCAGGGGGTCGCACAGTCCAATGAGCGAGTGTCTGAGTTGCTGCGCAATTTGGCCAGTAATACACCGTGGTTATCGAAGCCTGATTTGGTCGAGATCGTGGCCAGTACCGTGACCTTGAGTCCGCGTGACCAGCGGCGGGTAGCTAAATTTAATTTGCGGGTACGGCTCATGCGTTCCAGCGAAGTGCAAAAAACCGTTGAATCGGCGGCATCTGCTGCGGTCGTCAGCCCATAGCAAAAGCGTCATGGCAACTAAAAAACCTTCATTAAATATAGATTTCAAAACTTTGCAGGACAACCTGCAAAAGCAATTTCGAGATCTCAATCCCAACGACCCCTCGGTGTGGCCAGTGGTGCCACGGTATTTGTTGTTTTTTGTGGTGGTACTGGCTGTGGTGGCAGGGCTTTGGTACTCCTGGCTCAGTAGCTACGAGGAAGAGCTCGTAGCGGAGCAGACCAAAGAAGTCCAACTGCGCGAAACCTACACGGCGCGGTTAACCAAGGCCGTCAACCTCGAGGCGCTTAAAAAGCAGCGGGAACAAGTGATGCAATACGTCACGCAGCTAGAGAAACAGTTGCCCAGCAAAGCTGAAATGGCCGCCTTGTTGTCGGATGTGAACCAGGCCGGCTTGGGTCGAAGCTTGCAGTTTGAATTGTTCCGTCCGGGCCAGGTCGTGGTGAAGGACTATTACGCTGAACTGCCTATCTCGGTCAAGGTGACCGGTAAGTACCACGACATTGGGGCTTTTGCCTCGGATGTCGCCAATTTGTCCCGCATCGTGACCTTGAATAATTTGTCCATCAACCCCGTCAATGCCACCCAGGACGGCATGCTGTCTATGGAGGTGACGGCCCGGACTTTCCGCTACCTCGATGCCGAAGAAATTGCCGCACAGAAGCCAGGAGCCAAGAAATGAAAAAGGCTCTTTGTGTCGTTGCTGGTGTCATGGCGGTGGCCGTGCTGGCAGGTTGCAGTATTTCTGGAGAAGATGAGTTACGCCAGTGGATGAACGACCAACGCAACCAGGTTCACCCCCGGGTAACACCCCTGGTTGAACCTAAAAAATTCATTCCCCAAGCCTATACTCAAGATGGCATGGTGGACCCGTTTAGTCTACAAAAGCTGACACAGGCGCTCAAGCGCGACTCCACCCAAAGCGTTGCCAATACTGCGCTGATAGCGCCCGAGTTGGCGCGGCGCAAAGAAGCCCTGGAGGCCTATCCGGTGGACTCCATGCAGATGGTCGGCAGCCTTAGAAAAGCAGGTCAACCGGTTGCCTTGGTCAAGATTGACAACCTGTTGTACCAAGTCCGTGTCGGCAACTATCTGGGCCTGAACTATGGACGGGTCACAAAAATTGATGAATCAGAAGTCACATTGCGAGAAATCGTACAGGACTCGACCGGAGACTGGGTTGAGCGGTCGGCTAGTTTGGTGCTACAAGAGGGAGCGAAATGAATAAGCAGAATCGAATGGGGTGGCACATGCTAGACCATAAGCTGGAGAAGTTTGCCGCTGCGCTGGTATTGGTCTTGACTTCGGTAGCCGCGCAGGCGCAAGCCACTATTGAGTCCGTCACGGGCTCTATCCAAGGAGGGGCCGAGGTCATCCGCATCGACCTCAGTGAACCTTTGGCGGCACTACCGGCAGGGGTATCCATCCAGTCGCCCGCGCGTATTGCGCTTGATTTTCCGGGCGTGTCCAACGGCATTGGCCGTTCATCCATCGAGGTCAACCAAGGCAATCTGCGTTCTGTGAATGTGGTGCAGGTGGGTGACCGTTCGCGGATCGTGCTCAACCTCAAACAAGCCACCTCGTATAAAGCCGAACTAAAAGGCAAATCTATCCTGGTGGTGCTCGACGCAGTGGCAGTCGCCGCACCTATCGCCAGTGCCATGCCGACTTTTGCCGACAGCGGAAGCCGCGACAAGTCTCCACTCAAAGATATCGATTTTCGCCGGGGTGATGACAACGTAGGCCGTGTCATCGTCTCGTTGAAGAACAGCCAAGTCGGTGTGGATGTGCGCCAACAAGGTCAGAATTTGGTGGTCGAATTTTTAAGTTCCACCTTGCCAGAAGGCTTGCGCCGCCGTCTGGATGTCAGCGACTTTGGCACCCCTGTGCAAAACATCACCGTTGCCCAAGTCGGTGACCGCGTGCGTATGCTCATTGAGCCCAAAGGCGCGTGGGACCACAGCGCCTACCAAAGCGATGGCCAGTTTGTGGTCGAAGTGCGGCAGCAAAAAGTGGACCCCACCAAATTGGTTCAAGGTCCGGGCTATGCCGGTGAAAAGTTGTCGCTGAATTTCCAGAACATCGAAGTCCGTGCGCTGTTGCAAGTCATTGCCGACTTCACCAACTTCAATGTGGTTACCTCCGACTCCGTGACCGGCTCCGTTACCCTGCGCCTCAAAGATGTACCCTGGGACCAAGCCCTGCAAATCATCATGGACTCCAAAGGTCTGGGCATGCGCAAATCGGGCTCGGTCCTGTGGATTGCGCCCAAAGACGAGATTGATGCCCGTACCAAAAAAGACATGGAATCTGCGGCATCCATGCAGGCACTTGAGCCATTGCAAACCCAATCCTTCCAGCTCAATTACGCCAAGGCAGTCGACATCGTGGCCCAATTAGGCGGCACGGGTGCCACCACGGGCAGTGCTCCGCGCTTCCTTAGCTCCCGTGGCACGGTCATTTCTGAGCCCCGCACCAACCAGATTTTTGTCAACGACATTCCCAGCCGACTTGCTGCCGTGCAAGACCTGATTAAAAAGCTCGACATTGCCGTACGCCAAGTGCTTATTGAAGCCCGCATCGTCGAGGCCTCTGACAGCTGGGGCAAATCTTTGGGTGTCAAGCTGGGCACCACAGCGGGCAGCTCTACCACTTCGGGCACGGCGGCTGGCAGCTATGGTCTAACGGGGGGCACACGATTCACCGTGGGCTCCAGCTATAGCAACGTCACCGCCAGCAATGGCTCTAGTGGCTCGGCGGTGGACACCTCCAGCAACTCGGTCAACCTGTCTGCCGTGGGCGAGGGCGGCTATGACGCCGCAACCTTTGCCCTGTCTATTTTTAGCAGCGCCGCAAACCGCTTCTTGAACCTGGAAATCTCAGCGTTGGAAAATGACGGTAAAGGCAAGCTGGTTTCCAGCCCACGCATCGTCACCGCCGACCAGACCAAGGCGTTGATCGAACAAGGCACCGAGTTCCCCTACCAGCAGGCCACTTCCAGCGGCGCTACTTCGGTGGCTTTCCGTAAGGCTAATCTGAAGCTGGAGGTCACGCCCCAGATCACCCCCGAAGGCAACATCATCCTGGATCTGGACATCAACAAAGACAGTCGCGGCGAAACCACCTCGGCCGGTATCGCCATCGACACCAAGCACATCAAAACCCAGGTGCTGGTGGAAAACGGCGGCACGGTCGTGATTGGCGGCATCTTCACACTGGACGAGACCGACAGCGTCACCAAGGTCCCCTTGCTCGGCGATATTCCTTATTTGGGTAACTTGTTCAAGACCAAAACTTCGGCCAGTACCAAGAAGGAAATGCTGGTATTCATTACGCCGAAAATGATTGTTGAACGTTCGGCGGCACGGTAATACAGATTGAAACTGGAATCAGGGACTTAAAAAATGCGTTATCTAAAGTTGTGGGTGTTGGCTGTTGTCACGATGGTCTTGGTTGCTTGTGGGGGCGGAGGGAATCCGGGGACGACATCTTCGTCTGGCGGAACGACCACGACCATCACCCCAACTTTGACCTTATCCCTGGTGAATGCTGCGGGGACGACCGTGAGTACAAATGCTATTAGCAAAAGCGCCAACTACTACGCCAAGGCCGTGGTGAAGGATGCCAGTGGAACCGTGTTGTCTAATCAGTTAGTGACTTTTTCTACTGCGTACACCATTGCAACTTTAGCCGGGAGTGCTGCAGATGCCACCGCGTTGACCGACAGCAGCGGGGTTGCGAAAGTATTGATTAGTCCCTTGACCTTGACGACGACGGGCGCGGCGACTTTAACCGCTACTGCCACCATCGGTAGCGCATCTGTGTCGTCCAGTTTGAATTTCAGTACCACGGCTGCGAACGTTACCTTGGGTAGTTTGACGGCTTCTCCCACCAGTATTGCGGCGCTAGGTACTTCTGCCGTATCGGTGGTGGGGATGGTCGATGGAGCTGCCACATCCGGTGTGGTGGTGGGCTTTACCGCTAGTTGCGGCAGCTTTAGCCCTGGCAGTGTGACAACACCTAGCAGTGGCGTAGCGAGTTCAACCTACCAGTCGCTATCAGGATGTGGCGGCACTTCGGTAACGGTTACGGCTTCCGCGTCTGGAGCAACGGATCTGACCAAGACGATTGCGGTTGCAGCAGCCAAGGCAACCAATATTCTCTTTAGTGAGGTCACATCACCGACAACAGGAAAAATTTATGTCTCTTCCGCTGCGACCGGCGTGAAAAATGCGACGGTTAAATTTCGGGTTGTGGACAGCAGTGGCACTACGGGCTTGGCATCGCAGGCGGTAAGTTTCACTTTGCCTAGTACGGTCTCGGCTGCAGGCGTCACCTTTGCCAGTAGCACGACCACCGGCGTGACAACCGACAGCAGCGGTTATGTGTCTATCACCGTGGCATCGGGCACCATTCCCGTTCCGGTGGTAGTGGTAGCCACGCTGGATTCCGATAGCACAATCACGGCATCTTCCAATAGTTTGGTCGTGACTTCTGGTATGCCCTCTCAGGTGAAGGCTCAATTGGAACCTGCTGCCCATAGTCTTGAGGCCTTGTCGTTTACGGGCTTGACTACGACACTGACGTTTTCTGTAAGTGACCGCTCTGGCAATAACGTGCCCGATGGGACGGCCGTTACATTTGTGGCGGCCTCTGGTAATGTGACAGGGAATTGCACGTTGGCCAGTTCTACCTGCACGGTGACCTATACGGCCAATGGTACGGCTCCAAGCAATGGACGGGATATTGTGTTGGCGTACCTGGATGGGGAAGAGAGCTTCGTGGATACCAATGGCAATGGTGTGTATAACTCCGGTGAAACTTTTACGGACACCGGGTCGGTTTACAAGGATGTGGATGGTAGTCAGACATTTACAACGGGGGATGAGTTGGTTTCGGGTGGTGCCACGGGCGCATCCACTTGTGCTTATGATGCGACCACTTACCCCTCGGTGATCAATACTTGCGACGGCGTATGGAGTAGCGCCATTAAGGTACGCAAGCAGACGACCATTTCTTGGGTTGGTGGCTCAGATGCAATCATGACGCTCAGTGGGTCACGAACTGCATCCGGGTTTACCGTACTGATTCAAGACTCCACTGGGCGTGGCAATGCCATGCCCAGTGGTTCTACGGTGGCGGCGGTTATTACGTCTACTTCACCGACCTGTAAGGTGCAATCGGTAACCCCCAGTACGGTGCTGGCAAGCAGCGTGACAACGACAGCACATAAAATTGCTCTGGACAGTGCGGCAGACTGCACCACGGTGACCGTGACGGTGACTGTCACAACGCCTAAGGGTTCCATTTCCAGAACCCCATTTTGATTTGATCTCCCTCGTCGGCCTCCCCGGCTCCGGTAAATCCACTGTAGGCCGCCAGCTTGCCCGGCGGCTACAGGTTCCTTTCATCGACTCAGACCACGTGATCGAGCAGCGCATTGGCTGCTCGATCCGGGAGTTCTTCGAGCGCGAGGGGGAGCCGCGTTTCCGGGATGTGGAGGCCGAGGTGATAGAGGCCTTGACCCAAAACGGTCCTGGTGTGTTGGCCACCGGCGGTGGTACGGTATTGCGGCTTGCCAACCGGGAGGCGCTGCACTCCCGTGGCCAGGTGGTGTATTTGCGCTCTTCTCCTGAAGAGGTCTTTCGCCGCGTACGCCATGATGTGAACCGGCCTTTGCTGCAAGTGGCCGACCCCCTGACCCGCTTGCGCGACCTGTTCGCCATCCGCGATCCGCTGTATGTGGAGACCGCGCACTTTGTGATCGAAACCGGGCGACCCTCGGTTTCTACGCTGGTCAATATGATCGTGATGCAGCTGGAACTGGGCGGGGCGGCTTAATTTCGACCCTGAGGTTTCTCATTTCTGCTAATCTGCACCTATGAGCGCAGTCTTATCCCCCATCGTTTCAGAATTTGACACCGAAGAGCAGGCGAGTAGCTATGCGGCGTGGTTAACCGCAAAAATTCAAGCCAGTTTGCAAGATCCTCGCCCCGGCGTTCCGCATGACCAAGTGGAGGCTGAAATGGATGCCATCATTGCCGAAGCCGAAAGTCAGCAGCGTCTGCGTTCGCAGACATGACCCTGCCGATTATTTGGCGGCGCAGCGCCCAGGGTGATTTGGCTGAAATTATTCGCTACGTCGCCAATGTCAATCCGATGGCTGCACGCCGTCTGCGCAAGCGCTTGATGGATTCTGTACTCCCCGTTTCCGAGCACCCGTATTTGTACCGCCAGAGCGAGCTGGTGCCGGGGCTTCGTGAGATCGTGGCACACCCCAATTACGTCGTGTATTACCGTGTCGCAATGTCGTGCATTGAGGTGGTGAATGTGGTGCATGCCAGACGCGAGTTCCCGAATGGGCTGCCAACGTGAAGGCCCAGCGATTGCCTGCTACGGCTCAAGAAATGGTTCCGATCAATGAGCGGACGCCATCTAAACCCCCTGTGCGCATAGGTTGGGCAGATGCGGCCAAGAAGATTGCCCGGCTTGGCGATGATGCGTTGGTCATGGGGGAGTTTGGCAACCAAGCCGACGCGGCAAGTAGCCGTTTTCACCCAAAATATTGAGCACTGCCGATTAAACTGTGTGGCTATGCCAGCCACTATTCCGTCCCCCTTGCCTCTGCACGCCGTCCACATCGCCCTGGGCGAGCGCAGCTACCCCATCGTCATCGGCACGCGACTGCTGGACAACCCGGCCACCTGGGCCGACCTGCCCCGTGCCGCCACAGCGCTGATCGTCACCAACACCACCGTCGGCCCCCTGTACGCGCAGCGCTTACAGGCGGCGTTGCAAAGCCATTACCCCACCATCCACACCGTGGTGCTGCCCGATGGCGAGGCGTTCAAAACTTGGGAAACCCTGAACCTGATTTTTGATGCGCTGCTGGGCCACGGCTGCGACCGCAAAACTGTGCTGTTTGCCCTGGGCGGCGGCGTGGTGGGCGACATGACCGGCTTTGCCGCCGCCAGCTACATGCGTGGCGTGCCGTTTGTGCAAGTGCCCACTACGCTGCTGGCGCAGGTGGACTCGTCCGTGGGCGGCAAAACCGCCATCAACCACCCGCTGGGCAAAAACATGGTGGGCGCGTTCTACCAGCCCTGCAAAGTAGTCTGCGACCTGGACACGCTGGCCACGCTGCCCCCGCGTGAACTCAGCGCCGGGCTGGCCGAGGTGATTAAATACGGCCCCATTGCCGACATGTCCTTACTGGATTGGCTGGACGCCAACATGGATGCCCTGCGCGCGAGCGATGTGGTCGCCTTGGCCCATGCGGTGCGCCGCAGCTGCGAGATCAAAGCCCACGTGGTGGGCCAGGACGAGCGCGAAGCCGGGCTGCGCGCGATTCTGAATTTTGGCCACACCTTTGGTCACGCCATCGAGGCGGGCATGGGCTACGGCGCATGGCTGCACGGCGAAGGTGTGGGCAGCGGTATGGTGATGGCAGCGCATTTGTCGCAGCAGTTGGGGTTGATCGATAGGGCACTGGTAGAGCGCCTCACGCAACTCATCCAGCGTGCGGGTTTGCCCACGCAGGGCGCAATGCTGGATGCCGCCGACAACGCTGGGCGCTACCTGCAACTGATGCGGGTAGACAAAAAGTCCGAGGCGGGCGAGATCAAATTCGTGCTGATCGGCCCCCCCGGCAGCGCCACCGTGCGCGGCGCACCCGATGCGCTGGTGCGCTCGGTGGTGGATGCGTGCTGCCTGTAACCCATTTGAATGATTGCTATTGAAATAGTAGCTGCTTGCGCAGGTAGTACCTGCGCTAGAGGCCTGTTTCTTATAAATCCATGTCTTTAGCCACCTACGCCTGCGACCCGGCCCACAGCCGGGGCCGCCGCATCTTTGAAGCGCCCGCGCCCACCCGCACCGAGTTCCAGCGCGACCGCGACCGCATCGTCCACTCCACCGCGTTCCGCCGCCTGGTCTACAAAACCCAGGTGTTCTTGAACCACGAAGGCGACCTGTTTCGCACCCGGCTCACCCATTCGCTGGAGGTGGCGCAACTGGGCCGCTCCATTGCCCGGGCGCTGGACCTGAACGAAGATTTGGTCGAAGCCATCGCCCTGGCCCACGACCTGGGCCACACCCCGTTTGGCCACGCCGGGCAAGACGCGCTCAACGCCTGCATGGCCGAGTTTGGGGGCTTCGAGCACAACCTGCAAAGCCTGCGTGTGGTGGATGCGCTGGAAGAGCGCTACCCGCTGTTCGACGGCCTGAACCTCACGTTTGAAACCCGCGAAGGCATCCTCAAGCACTGCTCCCGTGCCAACGCCGAACAGTTAGGCGACGTGGGCCAGCGCTTTCTGGACCGCACCCAGCCCAGC
The DNA here is from genome assembly GCF_056521445.1 of Rhodoferax sp. LB1P47. Classification (NCBI taxonomy): domain Bacteria; kingdom Pseudomonadati; phylum Pseudomonadota; class Betaproteobacteria; order Burkholderiales; family Comamonadaceae; genus Rhodoferax; species Rhodoferax sp. LB1P47. The sequence goes on from NZ_JBWMAU010000008.1 coordinate 67,643, forward strand.
CTGGAGGCGCAGCTGTGCAACCTGGCCGACGAAATCGCCTACAACGCCCACGACATCGACGACGGCGTGCGCTCCGGCCTCATCACCCTAGAGCAGCTACAAAACGTGCCGTTGGTGGCCCATTTTTACCAACAAACCCTGGTCGACCACCCCCAGCTCACGGGCCGGCGCGTGCTGTACGAAACTATCCGTCGCATGCTCAGTGCCCAGGTATACGACGTGATTGCCGCTACCCAGGCAGCGGTGCAAGCCGCCCAGCCGCAGGGCGTGGATGCCGTGCGCCAGTGCCCGCCGCTGCTGTGTTTCAGCCCGGCCATGCGCGCGCAGTCGCTTGAGCTAAAGCGGTTTTTGATGAAAAACCTGTACCGCCACCCGCAGGTAATGGCCATGACCGAGCAGGCCCAAACCATGGTGCACGAACTGTTTACTGCCTACCTGGCTGCGCCGCACGAGATGGCCCCCGCATATACCCAAAGAGCCGCCCGCACAGCCGCCGGGGCACCGCGTGCCGTGGCCGACTACATCGCCGGCATGACTGACCGCTTCGCCGCCCGTGAGCATGAGCGGTTGACCGGACAAAAACTACTCGGCTAAAGCCTCTCTACCCATGACCGACACCACCGTCGTCCAAGACATGCGCCGCTGGCTGGAGCGCGCCGTGATCGGCCTGAACCTGTGCCCCTTCGCCAAAGCCGTGCACACCAAGGGCCAGATCCACTACGCCGTCAGCGCCGCCATCGACACGGAAGCCTTGCGCCAAGACCTAATTTATGAACTAAATAGCCTGTTAGCGCAGGAGCCATCTGCACGAGATACTACGCTTTTGATAGCGCCGAAGGTGCTGGCTGATTTCTTGGACTACAACGACTTTCTGGGCGTTGCCGACCGCGTGCTGCGCAAGATGCAGCTGGAAGGCACTGTGCAAATCGCCAGCTTCCACCCACAGTTCCAGTTCGGCGGCACCGATGCCAACGACATCACCAACTACACCAACCGCGCCCCGTACCCCTGCCTGCACCTGCTGCGCGAGGCCAGCATTGACCGCGCCGTGGCGGCATTTCCCGAGGCCGAGATGATCTTCGAGCGCAACATGGCTACTTTGGAGGCGCTAGGGCAGGGCGGTTGGAACGCTTTAGGCGTGGGAAAATCAACCGATGAAGATTCCCAAAAATAAGCCTCCGGTGGCCCCCGCGCTGCCGCCCGAGATCGACCCCGCCCAGTCCGTCGAGCTGCTCAAAGAGCTGCACATCCTCACCCGGGACGGCAAGCTCAACCAAGACTCCCGCCGCAAACTCAAGCAGGTCTACCACCTGTTCCAGTTCATCGAAAAGCTGCTGAGCGAACTGCCTGCCAACAGCAATGGCCTGACGCTGGCCGACCACGGCGCGGGCAAGTCCTACCTGGGTTTCATCGTCTACGACCTGTATTTCAAAGCCTTGAGTGCGGGTCACATCTACGGCATCGAAACCCGCGCCGAGCTGGTCACCAAGTCGCAAGAACTGGCGGCACGGCTGGGCTTTGGCCGCATGTCCTTCCTGAACCTGAGCGTGGCCGAATCCACCCAGTCGGCCCTGCTGCCCGAGCGCATTGACGTGGTGACGGCCCTGCACGCCTGCGACACCGCCACCGACGATGCGATTGCCTTTGGCCTGCAAAAAAACGCCCGCGCAATGGTGCTCGTACCCTGCTGCCAAGCCGAAGTGGCTGCCTGCTTGCGCCAAAACAAAGCCCTGAACGGCAGCAAAACCCCCTTGTCTGAACTCTGGCGGCACCCCCTGCACACCCGCGAAATGGGCAGCCAGATCACCAACGTACTGCGCTGCCTGTACCTAGAAGCCTGGGGCTACCAAGTCACCGTGACTGAACTGGTCGGCTGGGAGCACAGCATGAAAAACGAACTCATCATCGCCAAGCACACCGGCCAAAAGAAGCGCGCCGCCGCCGAGCGACTGACCAGCCTGCTGGCCGAATTCGGCTTATCTGCCCTGCTAACCACACGCTTCAAGCTGCCCGCAGATTAATAGGGGTCAGAACCCGATTAATATGGCGCATCCACTCCCAGGTTGCGCTTTATGGCCCGATTACCCCGGCTCACCGTTCCCGGCTACCCCCACCACGTCATCCAGCGCGGTAACAACCACCAGCCCATCTTTGCCAGCCCCGGCGACTACGGTTTGCTACTGGGCCTGCTGACCGAAAACGCCAAAAAATTCGGCGTGGCCGTGCATGCCTACGTGCTGATGACCAACCACTTCCACCTGCTGGCCACGCCCGGCACCGCAGAGGGCTTGCCACAGATGATGCAAGCCGTGGGCCGCAGCTATGTGCGCTACTTCAACGATGCGCAGGGCCGCAGCGGTACGCTGTGGGAGGGGCGCTACAAATCCACCCTGGTGCAAACCGACCGCTACCTGCTGGCCTGCATGGCCTACATCGACCTGAACCCGGTGCGGGCGGGCATGGTGACCGCACCAAACGAGTATGCGTGGTCCAGCTACGGCCACCACACGGGGCAGCGGGCCGACAAACTGGTTACCCCGCACCCGCTGTGGTGGGCGCTGGGCAACACGCCGTTTGCCCGTGAGATGGCCTACGCCATGTTGGTGCAGGCGGGCATCACGGCGGAGCAGCAACAGCAGATCACCCAGTCGGCGCTCAGTGGCTGGGCGCTGGGCGATGGTGACTTTGTGGCGGATTTACAAAAAAGAACCGAGCGCCGCGTAAGCAAGGCGGCTGCGGGGCGGCCAGTTTTAAAACAAAAATCTGAATAAAAACTGCTTCTAACGCATATGGGATGAGCGCTAGTAGCTCTTATTTTTGATGTGTCCCTATTTAATCACTTAATAATTTAGTCAACAATTAATTGGAATCTGACCCCTATTAATCTGCTTGGCATCTTTGTTGCACTGCACTATGCTCTGCATCCCCACGAAACATTACAGGAGAGCGCCATGACAACGGCTGCCGAGATCCAATATCTCAAAGACCACGGTTTGTATGCATCCAGCAACGAGCATGACGCTTGCGGCTTGGGTTTTGTGGCCCATATCAAGGGCGAGAAGCGCCACGATATCGTCACCCAGGCGCTGAAGATTTTAGAAAACATCGACCACCGGGGCGCGGTCGGTGCCGACCCGCTGATGGGCGACGGCGCGGGCATTCTGATCCAGATTCCCGATGCGCTGTACCGTGAAGAAATGGCCAAACAGGGGGTCACGTTGCCCGCCGCCGGTGAATACGGCGTAGGCATGATCTTCTTGCCCAAAGAGCACGCCTCGCGCCAGGCCTGCGAGCAAGAGATGGAACGCGCCATCAAGGCCGAAGGCCAGGTGTTTCTGGGCTGGCGCGATGTGCCGGTAGACAAAGACATGCCCATGTCCCCCACCGTGCGCAAAACCGAGCCGCTGTTGAAGCAGGTTTTCATTGGCCGGGGCGACGACGTGATCGTGCAAGACGCGCTGGAGCGCAAGCTGTACGTGATCCGCAAGACCGCCAGCGCCAACATCCAGAACCTGAAGCTCAAGCACAGCAAAGAGTATTACGTGCCCAGCATGTCGAGCCGCACGGTCATCTACAAGGGCCTGTTGCTGGCCGACCAGGTCGGCGTGTACTACAAGGATTTGTCCGACGAGCGCTGCATCTCGGCTATTGGCCTGGTGCACCAGCGCTTCTCGACCAATACTTTCCCCGAGTGGCCTCTCGCCCACCCGTACCGCTATGTGGCGCACAACGGCGAGATCAATACCGTCAAGGGCAACTACAACTGGATGAAGGCCCGCGAAGGCGTGATGGCCTCGCCGGTGCTGGCTGCCGATCTGGCCAAGCTCTACCCGATCAGCTTCCCCGGCCAGTCGGACACCGCCACCTTTGACAACTGCCTGGAACTGCTGACGATGGCGGGTTACCCCATCAGCCAGGCGGTGATGATGATGATCCCCGAGCCGTGGGAGCAGCACACCCAGATGGACGAGCGCCGCCGCGCTTTCTACGAATACCACGCCGCAATGATGGAGCCGTGGGACGGCCCTGCCTCTATCGTCTTCACCGATGGCCGCCAGATCGGTGCCACGCTGGACCGCAACGGCCTGCGTCCCTCGCGCTACTGCGTGACGGACGACGACCTGGTCATCATGGCCTCCGAGTCCGGTGTGCTGCCGGTGCCCGAGCACAAGATCGTCCGCAAATGGCGTTTGCAGCCCGGCAAGATGTTCATGATCGACCTGGAACAGGGCCGCATGATCGACGACGACGAGCTCAAGGCCAACATCGTCAACACCAAGCCCTACAAGCAGTGGATCGACAACCTGCGCATCAAGCTCGACAGCGTGCCTGCCGACGCCGCCCTGCCCGCTGCCAGCAGCTCCGCCTTGCTAGACCGCCAGCAAGCCTTCGGTTACACGCAAGAAGACATCAAGTTCCTGCTGGCCCCGATGGCGCTGAACGGTGAAGAAGCTATTGGTTCGATGGGCAACGACAGCCCGCTGGCCGTGCTGTCCGACAAAAACAAGCCGCTGTACAACTACTTCCGCCAGATGTTCGCCCAGGTGACGAACCCGCCGATCGACCCGATCCGCGAAGCCATCGTCATGTCGCTGGTGTCCTTCATCGGCCCCAAGCCCAACCTGCTGGACATCAACCAGGTGAATCCACCCATGCGGCTGGAAGTAGCGCAGCCGATTCTCGACTTTGCCGACATGGCCAAGCTGCGCGACATCGAGCGCCACACGCATGGCAAGTTCCGCAGCTACACGCTGGACATCACCTACCCCGTGGCCTGGGGCCGCGAGGGCGTGGAAGCCAAGCTGGCATCGCTGTGCGCCGAAGCCGTGGACGCGATCAAGGGCGGTAAAAACATCCTGATCGTCAGCGACCGCAACGTCAGCGCGACGCAAATCGCCATTCCTGCTTTGCTGGCCAGCAGCGCTATCCACCAGCATCTGGTGACCCTGGGCCTGCGCACCACGGCGGGCTTGGTGGTGGAAACCGGCACCGCCCGCGAGGTGCACAACTTTGCCGTGCTGGCCGGCTACGGTGCCGAGGCTATCCATCCGTATCTGGCGATGGAAACCCTGGCCGATCTGCACAAGGATCTGTCGGGCGACCTGTCTGCCGAGAAAGCCATCTACAACTACGTCAAGGCGATTGGCAAGGGCTTGTCCAAGATCATGTCCAAGATGGGCGTGTCTACCTATATGAGCTACTGCGGTGCGCAGCTGTTCGAGGTGATCGGTCTGAACCAAGACACGGTGGACAAATACTTCACCGGCACCGCCAGCCGGGTGCAGGGCATTGGCGTGTTCTCCATTGCCGAAGAAGCCCTGCGCATGCACAAGGCCGCGTTTGGTGACGATCCGGTGCTGGCCAGCATGCTCGATGCAGGCGGTGAATACGCTTGGCGCGCCCGTGGCGAAGAGCACATGTGGACCCCGGATGCCATCGCCAAGCTGCAGCACAGCACCCGCGCCAACAACTGGAACACCTACAAAGAGTACGCCCAGCTTATCAACGACCAAAGCCGCCGCCACCTGACGCTGCGCGGCCTGTTCGAGTTCAAGATCGACCCGGCCAAGGCCATTCCGGTGGAAGAAGTCGAGTCGGCGAAAGAAATCGTCAAGCGCTTCGCCACCGGCGCGATGTCGATGGGCTCGATCTCCACCGAGGCGCACACCACCCTGGCCGTGGCCATGAACCGCATTGGCGGCAAGAGCAACACCGGCGAAGGCGGCGAAGATCCGGCCCGGTACCGCCAAGAGCTCAAAGGCATCCCGATCAAGCAAGGCCAGACCCTGCGCGAGATCATTGGCCCTGAAGTGGTGGAAGCCACCAACTACCCGCTGCAAGACGGCGACTCGCTGCGCAGCCGCATCAAGCAGGTGGCATCGGGCCGCTTTGGTGTGACCGCCGAATACCTGGTGTCGGCCGACCAGATCCAGATCAAGATGGCCCAGGGTGCCAAGCCGGGCGAGGGCGGCCAACTGCCCGGCGGCAAGGTGTCTGAATACATCGGCAAGCTGCGCCACTCGGTGCCGGGCGTGGGCCTGATTTCGCCCCCGCCGCACCACGACATTTATTCGATCGAAGATCTGGCCCAGCTGATCCACGACCTGAAAAACGTGGCACCACACGCCTCCATCAGCACCAAGCTGGTGTCCGAAGTGGGTGTGGGCACCATCGCCGCAGGCGTGACCAAGTGCAAGAGCGACCACATCGTGATCGCCGGGCACGACGGCGGCACGGGCGCATCGCCCTGGTCGTCCATCAAGCATGCCGGTGGTCCGTGGGAAATCGGCCTGGCCGAAACCCAGCAAACCCTGGTGCTGAACCGCCTGCGCGGCCGCGTGCGGGTGCAGGCCGACGGCCAGATGAAGACCGGCCGCGATGTCGCCATCGGCGCGCTGCTGGGTGCCGATGAATTCGGCTTCGCTACCGCTCCGCTGGTAGTCGAAGGCTGCATCATGATGCGCAAGTGCCACCTGAACACCTGCCCGGTGGGCGTGGCCACGCAAGACCCGGTGTTGCGTAAGAAATTCCAGGGCAAGCCCGAGCACGTGGTGAACTTCTTCTTCTTCATCGCCGAAGAAGTGCGCCAGATCATGGCCCAGCTGGGCATCCGCAAGTTTGACGACCTGATTGGCCGTGCCGACCTGCTGGACATGCGCAAAGGCATTGCCCACTGGAAGGCCAGCGGCCTGGACTTCAGCCGCCTGTTTGCCCAGCCCAATGTGCCTGCCGACGTGCCGCGTTTCCACGTGCAAAACCAAGACCACGGCCTGGAGAAGTCGCTGGACAACGTGCTGATCGAGAAATCGCAGCCCGCCATCCTGCGCGGCGAGAAGGTCAAGTTCATGGAAGTGGCCCGCAACGTCAACCGTTCGCTGGGGGCCATGCTCTCCGGCGCGTTGACCAAGGCCCGCCCCGAGGGGCTGCCCGACGACACCATCCGCATCCAGCTCGAAGGCACGGGCGGCCAGTCGTTTGGCGCGTTCCTGGCCAACGGCATCACGCTGTACCTGATTGGCGATGCCAACGACTACACCGGCAAGGGCCTAAGCGGCGGCCGTATCGTGGTGCGCCCCAGCATCGACTTCCGGGGCGTGTCTAGCCAGAACACCATCGTGGGCAACACGGTGATGTACGGCGCAACCAGCGGCGAATCCTTCTTCAGCGGCGTGGCCGGGGAGCGATTTGCGGTGCGCCTATCGGGGGCCACCACGGTGGTCGAAGGCACGGGCGACCACGGTTGCGAGTACATGACCGGCGGCACCGCGCTGATTCTGGGTAAAACCGGGCGCAACTTTGCGGCCGGCATGAGCGGCGGCGTGGCCTATGTCTATGACGAAGACGGCCAGTTCGCCAAGCGCTGCAATATGGCAATGGTGTCGCTTGAAAAAGTGCTGCCTGCGGGTGAGCAGCAAGGCCTGGGTGTGTCCGACCAATGGCACAACGGCCTGACCGACGAAGCCCAGCTCAAGAAGCTGTTGGAAGACCACAACCGCTGGACCGGCAGCAAGCGTGCCCGCGACCTGCTCGACACCTGGGCCGAGTCGCGTGGCAAGTTCGTCAAGGTATTCCCGCTGGAATACCAGCGTGCCTTGGGCGAACTTCATGCGCGCAAAGTGGCTCTAGCGCAGGTAGTATCTACGCAGGCAGCTACAAAAACTGAAGCAGTTGCAGCCAAGTAAAGAATAGGAATCATCATGGGAAAAGTCACAGGCTTCATGGAATACGGCCGGCTGGAAGAGGGCTACAAGCCCGCCACCGAGCGGTTGAAACACTACAAGGAATTCGTCGTCGGCCTCGATGCGTCGCAGGCCAAGGTGCAGAGCGCGCGCTGCATGGACTGCGGTATTCCGTTCTGCAACAACGGTTGCCCGGTCAATAACATCATTCCCGACTTCAACGATCTGGTGTACCGGGGCGACTGGAAAAGCGCCATCGAGGTGCTGCACAGCACCAACAACTTCCCCGAGTTCACCGGCCGCATCTGCCCCGCACCCTGCGAGGCGGCCTGCACGCTGAACGTGAGCGATGACGCGGTGGGCATCAAGTCCATCGAGCACGCCATCATCGACCGCGCCTGGGACGAAGGCTGGGTTGTTCCCCGTCCTGCCAAGCACAAGACCGGTAAAAAAGTCGCCGTGGTGGGCTCCGGCCCTGCGGGCATGGCAGCGGCCCAGCAGCTGGCCCGGGTTGGCCACGATGTCACGCTGTTCGAGAAGAACGACCGCGTTGGCGGCCTGCTGCGTTACGGTATCCCCGACTTCAAGATGGAGAAGCACCACATCGACCGCCGTGTTGAACAAATGAAGGCCGAGGGCGTGACCGTGCGCACCGGCGTCATGGTGGGCGCGGCCAAAGACCCCCTGGGCAAGGGCTCCAAGGTGACCAACTGGGCCAAGGAAACCATCAGCCCTGAGCAGCTGCAAAAAGACTTTGACGCAGTGGTCCTCACCGGCGGTGCCGAGCAATCGCGCGATCTGCCTGTGCCCGGCCGCGAGCTCGACGGCATCCATTTCGCGATGGAATTCCTGCCCCAGCAAAACAAGGTCAACGCGGGCGACAAGCTCAAGGCCCAACTGCGTGCCGACGGCAAAAAAGTCATCGTCATTGGCGGCGGCGACACCGGCTCTGATTGCGTGGGCACCAGCAACCGCCACGGCGCCGTCAGCGTCACCCAGTTCGAGGTGATGCCCCAGCCGCCCGAGGAAGAAAACCGCCCCATGACCTGGCCCTACTGGCCGATCAAGTTGCGCACCAGCTCCAGCCACGTCGAAGGTTGCGACCGCGAGTTCGCCATCTCCACCAAAGAGTTCATTGGCGAAAACGGCAAGCTCACCGGCCTTAAAACCGTGCGCGTCGAGTTCAAAGACGGCAAGCTGGTGGAAATCCCCGGCACCGAAGTGGTGATGCCGGCCGACCTGGTGCTGTTGGCGATGGGCTTCGTTAGCCCGGTGGCCAACATACTGGATGCCTTTGGTATCGACAAAGATGCCCGTGGCAACGCCCGCGCCCACACCGAGTTCACCGGCGGCTATGCCACCAACGTGCCTAAGGTGTTTGCCGCTGGCGACATCCGCCGGGGCCAGAGCCTGGTGGTCTGGGCCATCCGCGAAGGCCGCCAGGCAGCGCGGGCGGTGGATGAGTTCCTGATGGGCTTTAGCGATCTTCCCAGGTAACTGTTGTACACACCCAGGCTACAGCGCAAGCGCTTTTCGCCAACCCCCTTGCCGGGGGCAACAGTAGCAGCCCGGCGGAGCCGGTTCTGCGCTGTTTTTGGAAATAGGTGTCTGTGCGTTGGATTGTGGGTTTTTTAGGCTGCTGGCGCTTACTCCATATGCGCAGGCAGCTATTTAATTCGTAGCATTTAGTTTGCACTTATTTACATACATTCGGGTATGTATGTTTTTTGCGGCGGCAGTGGCTAAATACTAGGACAATCCCTTATCATGCAAAAGCCGGAACGCCTCCGGCTTTTGCTTTTATATGACCACTGCGCCTACTGACAATCTTGTTGAAATTCGCCAGCTGAGCTTCGGCTACGGCGATCGCCCCGTGCTGGACGGCATCACGCTGGCCATTCCACGCGGTAAGGTGACGGCGCTGATGGGCGCATCGGGGGGCGGCAAGACCACAGTGCTGCGCCTGATTGGCGGGCAGATCACGGCGCAAAAGGGCGAGTTGCTGCTGGACGGCCAGAACGTGGCCAAGTTCGACCAAGCCGGTTGGTATGCCGCCCGTCGCCGCATGGGCATGCTGTTCCAGTTTGGGGCTTTGTTTACCGACATGAGCGTGTTCGACAACGTGGCGTTTCCGCTGCGCGAGCACACCGATTTGTCCGAGGCGCTGGTGCGCGACATCGTACTGATGAAGCTGGGCGCCGTGGGCCTGCGTGGCGCACGCGACCTGATGCCCAGTGAGGTCTCGGGCGGCATGGCGCGGCGCGTGGCCTTGGCCCGCACCATCGCGCTCGACCCCGAGCTGGTGATGTATGACGAACCCTTTGCCGGGCTGGACCCGATCTCGCTGGGCACCGCCGCCCGGCTGATCCGCGAGCTGAACGACACCATGGGCCTGACCAGCGTGGTGGTGTCGCACGATCTGGACGAAACCTTCCACATTGCCGACAAGGTGGTGATTTTGGCCAACGGCAAAATCGTCGCCCAAGGCACGCCCGACGAGGTGCGCAGCAGCACCGACCCGCTGGTGCACCAGTTCATCCACGCGCTGCCCGATGGCCCGGTGCGCTTCCACTACCCCGGCCCCAGCGTGGCGCAAGACTTTGGCGCAGGCCTGCAGCCACCCCCAGGAGGCGCGGCATGAGCTGGTTTAACCCTGCGGACGTAGGCTTTGCGTTGCGCACCCAATTAGCCGACATCGGCCGCGCCACGCGCCTGTTTGTGCGCTTGGTCACCCTGCTGGGGCCTACGCTCAAACGCTTCGGTCTGGTGCGCGACCAGATCCATTTCTTGGGCAATTATTCGCTGGCGCTGATTGGCGTGTCGGGCCTGTTTGTCGGCTTTGTGCTGGGCTTGCAGGGCTACTACACCTTGCAGCGCTACGGCTCCAGCGAGGCGCTGGGCCTGCTGGTGGCCTTGAGCCTGGTGCGCGAACTGGGCCCGGTGGTTGCGGCCTTGCTGTTTGCCGGGCGGGCGGGCACCTCGCTCACAGCGGGCATTGGCTTGATGAAGGCGGGCGAGCAACTGAGCGCGATGGAGATCATGGCCGTGGACCCGGTGCAGCGCATTCTGGCGCCGCGCTTTTGGGCCGGTGTAATCACCTTGCCCCTGCTGGCGGCGCTGTTCAGCGCGGTGGGCATCGTGGGCGGCTGGGTGGTCGGGGTGCTGATGATCGGGGTGGATTCCGGCGCGTTCTGGAGCCAGATGCAGGGCGGCGTGGACGTGTGGCGCGATGTCGGCAACGGGGTCATCAAAAGCATCGTCTTTGGTTTTACGGTGAGCTTTGTAGCCCTGCTGCAAGGCTATGAGGCCCAGCCCACGCCCGAAGGCGTGTCGCGGGCAACCACGCGCACCGTGGTGGTGGCCTCACTGGCAGTGCTGGCGTTGGACTTTTTGCTCACCGCCACCATGTTCACAATTTAAGGTTCTGTATGCCACGTTCTAAAAACGATATCTGGGTGGGTTTGTTTGTGCTGCTGGGGGCTGCCGCGCTGCTGTTTCTGGCCTTGCAGTCGGCCAATTTGCTGACCCTGAACTTCCAGACCGGTTATGCCGTGACGGCCAAGTTCGACAACATCGGCGGCCTCAAACCCAAGGCGGCCGTGAAAAGCGCCGGGGTGGTGGTGGGCCGGGTGGAGAGCATCACTTTTGATGACAAAAGCTTCCAGGCCCGGGTGGCGCTGGCGATGGACCCGCGCTACGCTTTCCCCAAAGACAGCTCGCTGAAAATTTTGACCAGCGGCCTGCTGGGCGAGCAGTACATCGGTATCGAAGCCGGTGCCGACGCCAAGAATCTGGCAGCAGGTGACACGATTTCGGCCACCCAGTCTGCGGTGGTGCTGGAGAATCTAATCAGCCAGTTTCTGTACAGCAAAGCCGCCGATGGCCCCGCAGCCGAGACCCCCGCTGCGAAATAACCCAGGGGAAAACCCTCGCCATGATGACTCTTAAAAATATAGCTGCCAGCGCAAGAACCGTCTGCGTAATAGGCGCTTTTTCTATTATTTCTGGTTGTGCCACAGGCCCGCAGGCAAACCCCCGCGACCCGCTGGAACCGCTGAACCGCAAGGTGGCCAGCTTTAACGATGTGGTGGACAAGGCCGTGGTCAAACCAGTGGCCAAGGCGTATATCTATGCCGTGCCCTCGCTGGCGCGCCAAGGCGTGACCAACTTCTTCTCCAACCTGGGCGAGGTCTGGAACACGGCCAACAACGCTTTTCAACTCAAAGGCCGGGCGGCGGCCGAGAGCTGGATGCGCTTCAGCATCAACAGCGTATTTGGCATAGCGGGTATTTTCGACCTGGCCACCGACATGGGCCTGGAGCGGCAGCGCGAAGACTTTGGCCAAACCCTGGGCTGGTGGGGCGTGCCGGCCGGGCCGTACCTCGTGCTGCCTTTGCTGGGGCCGTCCACCGTGCGGGATATTTCAGCCTGGTCGGTCAACGCTTACGGCAATCCGTTGAAGGTTTTCCCCGATGCGGGAGTCCGCGACCGGTTGACGGGCCTGAACCTGATCGATACCCGCGCCAACCTGCTGCGCGCCACCGAAGCGCTGGAAGAAGCAGCGCTGGACAAATACACCTTTACCCGCGACTTCTACCTGCAAGTGCGCGACAACGAGGTCTATGACGGCAATCCGCCCGAGCCCAAATAAGTACAACGCTCCCGCGTCAACCGCTGGGGGCACATTTCCATTACGGTATTGCGGATGTTCCGCGCAGAGAAAGTTGGTATGAAACGTCGTTTGCTAGGCCAATGGGCCGCTGGTGTTGTGTTGGTGGTAGCCACGTCTATGGGCGCACAGGCGGCCGATGAAGCGCCTGACGCGCTGGTCAAACGCATCTCCACCGATGTGCTGGAGACCATCAAGGCCGACAAAACCCTGCAACAGGGCGGTGTGGGCAAAGTCATGGCCTTGGTGGATGCCAAGATCATGCCCAACGTCAATTTTCAGCGCATGACCGCCTCGGCAGTTGGCCCCGGCTGGCGCCAGGCCACGCCTGAGCAGCAAAAGCGCCTGCAAGACGAGTTCAAAACCCTGCTGGTGCGCACTTATTCGGGCGCGTTGGCGCAGATTAGCGACCAAGAGGTCAGCATGAAACCCTTCCGCGCTAGCCCGGACGACAAGGAGGTGCTGGTGCGCTCCGAAGTCAAGGGCAAGGGCGACCCCATCCAGCTCGACTACCGGCTGGAGAAAACCCCCGGCGAGGGTGCGGGCTGGAAGATTTACAACCTGAACGTGCTGGGCGTGTGGCTGGTGGAAACCTACCGCAGCCAGTTCGCCAGCGAGATCAACGCCAAGGGCATCGACGGCCTGATCGCCACGCTGACCACCCGCAACCAAACCAACGCTAAAAAGAACTGACCCATGCTGGTGCTGCCCGCTGAGCTAACCCACGCCCAGGCCACCGCCGCGCTGCGCATGCTGCTGCAAGGCCTGCGTGCCCAGTCTGGCGACGTGGTGGTGGATGCCACGGCGCTGGCCCGGTTTGATTCTTCCGCCCTGGCGGTGCTGCTGGAATGCCGCCGCGCAAGCTTTGGCCTGGGCCGCACGTTTGCGGTACGCGGCCTGCCGACACGGCTGGCCGCCCTGGCGGGTTTGTACGGCGTGGCCGAGTTGTTGCCTTCCGCTGCATAAGCCGCCTGAAAACCTTACCCGGCAGGGCACAGGGCCAGCCGTTAAAATCGTTGCCCCATGCCCGCCATATCCTTCCAGCAGGTCTCCAAGACCTATCCCAGCCCACGCGGCTCCCAAAAACCCTCTCTCACCGCCCTCGATAGCGTCAGCTTCGACATCGCGCAAGGGGAGTTTTTTGGCCTGCTCGGCCCCAACGGTGCGGGTAAAACCACATTGATCAGTATTCTGGCGGGCTTGAACCGCGCCACCGGCGGCAAAGTGCTGGTGCACGGCCATGATGTGGCCAAAGACTACGCCCAGGCCCGCCGCCAGCTCGGCGTGGTGCCGCAAGAGCTGGTGTTCGACCCATTCTTCAACGTCCGCGAGGCGCTGCGCATCCAGTCCGGCTACTTTGGCGTGAAGAACAACGATGCCTGGATCGACGAACTGCTGGACAGCCTGGGCCTGGCCGACAAGGCCAACGCCAACATGCGCCAGCTCTCCGGCGGCATGAAGCGCCGCGTGCTGGTGGCCCAAGCCCTGGTGCACAAACCGCCGGTCATCGTGCTCGACGAGCCCACCGCCGGGGTCGATGTGGAACTGCGCCAAACCCTGTGGCAGTTCATCGCCAAACTCAACAAACAAGGCCACACGGTGCTGCTCACCACCCATTACCTGGAAGAAGCCGAGGCCCTGTGCTCGCGCATCGCCATGCTCAAACAGGGCAAAGTCGTGGCACTGGACCACACCAGCGCGCTGCTGAAAAACGCTGCCAGCAATGTGCTGCGCTTCAAAGTCGATAGCGAACTTCCTACAGCCCTGGCGCAGCAGGCCCGGATTACAGGCCGCATCGTGCAGTTTCCGGCGAACAACGCGGCCGAGATTGAACGCTATTTGGCGGCGGTGCGCGAAGCCGGGCTGACCGCCGAAGATGTCGAAATCCGCAAGGCCGATCTAGAGGATGTTTTCTTGGACGTGATGACCAACGGCTACACCGCCACAGGGGCACAAGCATGACCGGCTGGCAAACCCTGCTCTATAAAGAATCGCTGCGCTTCTGGAAGGTGGGCTTTCAGACCGTGGGCGCACCGGTGCTCACCGCTGTGCTCTACCTGCTGATCTTCGGCCATGTGCTCGAAGGTAAGGCCGTGGTCTACGGCACGATCAGCTACACCGCCTTTCTGGTGCCCGGCCTGGTGATGATGAGCGTGCTGCAAAACGCCTTTGCCAATAGCTCGTCGTCCCTCATCCAAAGCAAGATCATGGGCAGCCTGGTGTTTGTGCTGCTCTCGCCCCTGTCGCACTGGGACTGGTTCTGGGCCTATGTGGGCTCCGCCATTGCGCGTGGCCTGCTGGTGGGCGTGGGGGTGTTTGCGGTCACCGCCATCTTCACCGGAGCCCACTTTGAGGCCCCGCTGTGGATCATCGTGTTCGCGGTGCTAGGTGCGGCCTTGATGGGCACGCTGGGCATCATTGCGGGCCTGTGGGCCGAGAAATTCGACCAGATGGCGGCGTTTCAGAACTTCGTCATCATGCCCATGACGTTTTTGAGCGGCGTGTTCTATTCCATCCATTCCCTGCCGCCTTTCTGGCAAACCGTGAGCCACCTGAACCCGTTTTTCTACATGATCGACGGCTTCCGCTACGGCTTCTTTGGTGTGAGCGACGTGTCGCCGTGGCTCAGCCTGGGCATCGTCGGCTCGGCCCTGCTGGTGGTGAGCGCCATCACGGTGAATCTCTTGCGCATCGGCTACAAAATCCGTGGATAACAAAAAATGACTGCTGACGAACTCCAAACCATCATCCAGGCGCACCTGCCCTGCGAGCACATCACCCTGGAAGGCGATGGCCGCCACTGGTACGCCACCATCGTCTCAGCCGAGTTTGAAGGCCGCCGCGCCATCCAGCGGCACCAGCGGGTGTACGCCACGCTGGGTGCCAAGATGCACACCGACGAGGTGCATGCGCTGTCAATGAAGACCTACACCCCCGCCGAATGGGCCGCACTACCTCGGTAGTGCTTTCACTTTCGTGCCCCGTTAAATTTTTAGAAGAATTCCCCATGGACAAACTCCTCATTCGCGGTGGCCGCACTCTGCAAGGCACGGTGCGCATTTCTGGTGCCAAAAATGCCGCCCTGCCCGAACTCTGCGCTGCGCTGCTGACGGCCGAGCCGGTCACCCTCACCAATGTGCCGCGCCTGCAAGACGTGTCCACCATGCTCACGCTGATCCGCAACATGGGCGTGACAGCCGAGCGCACGGACGCGGGCAGCGTCACTTTGAACGCGGGCGCTTTGTCCACCCCCGAAGCGCCTTACGAGCTGGTCAAAACCATGCGCGCTTCGGTGCTGGCCTTGGGCCCGTTGCTGGCCCGCTTTGGCGAGGCCACCGTGTCGCTGCCCGGCGGCTGCGCGATTGGCTCGCGCCCGGTGGACCAGCACATCCTGGGCATGCAGGCGATGGGCGCGGAGATTGTGGTCGAACACGGCTACATGATCGCCAAGCTGCCCGCAGGCCGCACCCGCCTCAAGGGCTGCCACATCACCACCGACATGGTCACCGTGACCGGCACCGAGAACTTCCTGATGGCCGCCACCCTGGCCGAGGGCGAAACCATTCTGGAAAACGCCGCCCAAGAGCCGGAAATCAGCGACCTGGCCGAAATGCTGATCAAGATGGGCGCCAAGATCGAAGGCCACGGCACCCACCGCATTCGCATCCAGGGCGTGGACAAGCTGCACGGCTGCACCCACCAGGTGGTTGCTGACCGCATCGAGACCGGTACCTTCCTGTGCGCTGTGGCTGCTACCGGTGGCGACGTGCTGCTGCAACATGGCCGTGCCGACCACCTCGACGCGGTGATCGACAAGCTGCGCACCGCCGGTGTCACCGTGACCCCCGAGGCCGACGGCATCCGCGTGCAGTCGGCCGGCCCGGCCCACACGCACCTCAAGGCGCAGAGCTTTCGCACCACCGAATACCCCGGTTTTCCCACCGACATGCAGGCCCAGTTCATGGTGCTGAACTGCGTGGCCCAGGGCCCCAGCAAGGTGACCGAGACGATTTTTGAAAACCGCTTCATGCACGTCAACGAGCTGGTGCGCCTGGGCGCGCACATCCAGATCGACGGCAAAGTTGCCGTGCTTGAAGGTATTGCCAAACTCTCCGGTGCCACCGTGATGGCCACCGACCTGCGTGCCTCCGCCAGTTTGGTGATTGCCGGGCTGGTCGCCGAAGGCGAAACCGTTGTGGACCGCATCTACCACCTGGACCGGGGTTACGACCAGATGGAAGCCAAACTGCGCGGCATCGGTGCGGACATCGAAAGAGTGAAAGCATGATCACCCTAGCTCTCTCCAAAGGCCGCATCTTTGACGACACGCTGCCGCTGTTGCGCGCCGCCGGCATCGAGGTGCTGGACGACCCTGAAAAATCCCGCAAGCTGATCCTCGACACCAACCAGCCTGGCGTACGCGTGCTGATCGTGCGGGCCTCGGACGTGCCCACCTATGTGGAAAACGGCGGTGCCGATCTGGGCATCACCGGCAAAGACACGCTGATTGAACACGGCGGCCAGGGCATGTACCAACCGCTGGATTTGCAAATCGCCAAATGCCGCATCAGCGTGGCGGTGCGCAACGACTTTGACTACGAACGCGCCGTCAAGCAGGGCTCGCGCCTGCGTGTCGCTACCAAATACGTCGCGATTGCGCGCGAATTCTTCGCCACCAAGGGCGTACACGTCGATCTGATCAAGCTCTACGGCAGCATGGAACTGGCCCCGTTGACCGGGCTGGCCGATGCCATCGTCGATCTGGTGTCCACCGGCAACACGCTGCGGGCCAACCATTTGGTCGAGGTGGAGCGCATCATGGACATCAGCTCGCGGCTGGTGGTGAACCAAGCCGCGCTCAAGCTCAAGCAAGCCCCCATCCGCGCCATGATCGACGCGTTTGCTGCGGCAGTAGCAGCACAGGCTAAAGCATAAATACTATGAAATTTGTAGCTACTCCCGCCCGTCTATCTAGCGCTAGCAGCACTTTTGAGGCTGAATTCAAGGCCCGCTTGCATTGGTCGGCCGAGGCGGACACGGCGATCGAAAAAGTCGTGGCCGACATCCTGGCCGACGTGCAGCAGCGCGGCGACGCAGCGGTGCTGGAGTACACGAATCGCTTTGACGGCCTGCAAGCAAACACGCTGGCCGCGCTGGAGCTGACCCAGGCCGAACTCAAAGCCGCCTTCGACACCATTCCCCCTGCCCAGCGCGAAGCCCTGCAAGCCGCAGCCGCCCGCGTGCGCAGCTACCACGAGGCGCAGAAAAAGGCCTCGGGCGAGAGCTGGAGCTACCGGGATGCAGACGGCACCCTGCTGGGCCAAAAGGTCACGCCGCTGGACCGCGTGGGCATCTACGTGCCCGGTGGCAAGGCGGCCTACCCGAGCAGCGTTTTGATGAACGCCATCCCCGCCCACGTGGCGGGCGTGGCGGAAATCATCATGGTCGTGCCCACACCCCGGGGCGAAAAGAATGCCCTGGTGCTGGCCGCCGCCTATGTGGCCGGTGTCACCCGCGCCTACACCATCGGCGGTGCGCAGGCCGTGGCCGCGCTGGCCTATGGCACGGCCAGCATCCCCGCCGTGCACAAAATTACCGGCCCCGGCAACGCCTATGTGGCCGCCGCCAAGCGCCGCGTGTTTGGCACGGTGGGCATCGACATGATTGCCGGGCCGAGCGAAATTTTGGTGCTGGCCGATGGCAGCACCCCGCCCGATTGGGTGGCGATGGACCTGTTCAGCCAGGCCGAGCACGACGAGCTGGCGCAGAGCATTCTGCTGTGCCCCGACGCCACCTACATCGACCAGGTGCAGGCCAGCATCGACCGCCTTCTCAATGAAATGCCCCGCGCCGAAATCATCGCCAAGTCGCTCAATGGCCGGGGTGCGCTGATCCATACGCGCAGCATGGAAGAAGCCTGCGAGATCAGCAACCGCATCGCCCCCGAGCATTTGGAAGTCAGTAGTACCGACCCGCACCGCTGGGAGCCGCTGCTCAAGCACGCCGGAGCCATCTTTTTGGGGGCCTACACCTCGGAGAGCCTGGGCGACTACTGCGCCGGACCCAACCACGTGCTGCCCACGTCCGGTACGGCACGTTTCTCCAGCCCGCTGGGGGTCTACGACTTCCAGAAGCGCAGCAGCATCATTGAAGTCAGCCAGGTGGGCGCGCAGGCGTTGGGCAAGATTGCCGCCGAATTGGCCCATGGAGAAGGTTTGCAAGCCCATGCCCGGGCGGCCGAAATGCGGCTGGACGCAGTTTGAGCAACTGAGTAGGCGGCACCAAAAATGGTGTTGCAAGCGAAGATGCCGTATCGACCTGTAGGCCGATGCTGGTACAAAGCGTGTGATTTATCTATTGCCGCCATAGACCAGCGTCCTGTGTCAGGGGATGAATCTCTTCACGTCTGGCAAGAACCTTTGTCAATGGTTCGGCCTCCCATGTCCATGATCTCCAGCTACAGACGGTCTTTGAATTCCGGCACCGGAATGTGGCCATCCCGCAACCAACTGCCATCGTCACGGCGAACCGCCTCGTCGATATACTTTTAAAGCCGGGTCTTGCGGGCGGTGACCAGCGCAATCTTTGTCATAGAAAACACGCCATTTATCAGGATAAGGGCGATAAGTATCAGTATTTCCATATAAAGGGGATCAAAACCCCATGTGCGGTGTGTAGGAGGCAGGGTGTAAAGATGTCGCCATACCAAAGTGTCAGTGCGCGTGCAGGTGATGTGCATCTGGCACGTGTGGATGCATATGGCGCATGGGCTCGTGGCAATGCGGGTGGCTGTGTTGCCCGGCTGGCATGTCTGCGTGCCCGTGCAAGTGGTGCCCATCGTCATGTGAATGGGTGTGCTCGTGTTCAAGTGCCTCGTGGTTATGCGCATGGCCGTGCGATTCAAATAGATGCAGCACCACACCGACCAACATCAACACACCACCGGTGACCAATATCCAGGTGCCAGAGCGGTTGCCTAATGCGAATGCACCTAAGGCCCCGATAAATGGTGCGAACGCGAACACCGAACCCGTTCGCCCCGCACCAAACTCCCGCTGCGCTAACAGGTACAAACGTAAACTCAGCCCATAGCCCGTGGCACCAATAGCAAGCAAGGCACCTGCGGCAACCAAACCGGGCATAGGCTCGCCAAAGAGCAGCGCAAGACCCACGGTTGCGGTTGCGCCTAAACCTGCTTTTGCCAATACAACCTGACCGGGATCGCGATCGGCTACACCCCGGGACAATGTGTTGTCTACGCCCCAAGCTGCGGTAGCTACCAAGACAGCCAGCAGACCTGACAATTGGGTGTCACCCGCAAGGCCTTGTTCCATAACCAGTGCCACGCCACCTGCCAGCAAAAAGAGCATGGCCGTACCCACACGCTTGTCCATGGTTTCGCCATAGAGTCGCCACGCCAATACGGCCGTAAAGAGTGCTTCCAAAGTCAGCATCAGTGATGCACTCGACCCACTGGTACGCTGCAAGCCCCACGCCAAAGCGACTGGGCCGATGACAGCGCCAAATCCCGCCATCGCAGCGATGCGTGGAAGGTCTGAGCGCCTCAAAGCTGCCTCTCGTTCGGGGGGGTGGCGCATCAAGAGCGCAACCACAGCCGCCCCTGCATATAGCAGTGCGGCGGTCGTGAAAGCGCCCAACCCCTGCCCGAAATGCTGCACCAAAGGCGTGCTAAGGCCAAACAGTGCCGCTGCCAAAAGGGCAAGTAGACCTCCTTTGAGGGCCGGTGCAGACATTCGGGTTTTCAAAATATTACTTTCCTGTGAAGTTGGCACCAATGAAGTTGCCTGTCAGGGTGTAAAACATGTAAAGCACCTGCTTGGAGGTGTCTTTCTCTGCGGGATTTTTGAACGTGAATTTCCATTCCTTCATGCGCTTACCTTCAATGGTTTCTGCTTTGTCCAGTGCGACTGGCTTCCATGATGCATCGATTTTTCCGTTGCTGATTAAGGCGTTTTTTTGCGCATTGGCGCAACCCGTGAGGATGGATTCCTTGATTGGCGCATGCCCATGGAAATGGCAGCCACTATCACCACCGGCAAAAGCGGCAGGTGCAAAAGCAAGCGTGGCAACCATACTAGCGATTGAAGCAATTTTTTTCATGGTGATTTCCTTGGTGTGAAAGAGTTGAAGTAAAAAAGGGGGTCAAAGTGTGTTGCGGCTAGGGTCAACTGTTTTGTCAATATCCATGTCTTCATGGATGTGCCTGTGCTCTTGCGCAGGGAAGCGGAAGCTGTCCGGGTTGGCATCGTGCTGGTAGCCGTGGAGTTGCGTGAATAGCAAATACACACCTGCGTAGATGAGGCCCAAGTTGGCTGCAAAGCTGAAGCGATTGAATGAAGGTCTGTGCCGCCAGAGCGCCAGCAGGCCGACCATCACGGTCAGTGCTGCAATCTGGCCAATTTCCACTCCCACATTGAAGCTCAGAATGCGCAGCAGCATGGACGTGCTGTCGTCACCCAGCGGCAACTGTTGAAGGCGTGTGGACAGTCCAAAGCCATGCAACAAGCCAAAGCCAAAGACAGCCGCCAACAGGTTGGGCGACTGCATGCCAAAGACACGTTGAAAGCCGCCGTTGTTGTCAAAGCCCTTGTAGATGACGCTGATGGCAATGATGGCATCCACCAAATAGTAGTTCCAGGTGATCTTGTAGTAGGTTGCAAAAACCAGGGTGATGCAGTGCCCCAGCGTAAAGACCGTGACGAACTTCGCCACGTCCTTGAAACTGGTAAGGAAAAACACTACGCCAAAGAGGAATAACAAATGGTCATATCCGGTGAGCATGTGGCTGGCTCCCAGCCCGATGTAACGGATATAGCCACCATCCAGCATGCTTTGCCGGTCAGCTTCGGAAATGCCGTGGGCAAGTGCCAAAAGTGGCAGCGCCAGCAGCAGCAAGGCCATGCATCGGCCAAGAGTGAGTTTTTTCATCAAATAGTTAAACCTAGGTTGGTTGCGCGTATCCGCAGGACGACTTTCGGACAAAAGTCCAAAGGCATCAAACGGGCAATTGAAATGCGAGAGGAATCGGCCCGCTATGTCGGGGCCGATCTTTGGCTATGCGCGTTGCATCGGGGGCCGCAAAGGGCCTTCAAGAGTGGGGGAAAGTCGTGCCGAATGGCGTATCTCAGGGGGAGACATAGACCGAACCTCCACCCATGCGGGTTGCTGTGAGCTCAATAGCCCAGAAGGGCTGGCACCAGAGTCTGCATGCATGTGCTGTACCGGGCCATCATCATCCATGTGTAGCGCGTTGTCAGCGTGATGGTGGTGGTTTGCATCTTGAGAGTGCACTATCAAGTGCTCCAACTCGCCAACCCTTTGCGCTACCGACCACGACCCGAGCATAGATAAGGATTGCCACACAAGGACAGCCAGAAGCAAGAGCGCGCGGGAACTTTGGAGCATTGGGGTCGATTTTAGTGGCTCATGCCCATCCCGGCCTTGCAAATGGCTTCAGCACCCATAGACGGACGGTGGTGGGGTGGTTGAATTCGGCTTGAGAAAGGGCGGTAATTTTCAGGCATTAAATAGGGTTCTAGCGCATATTTTGTCTGCGCAATAAGCTATCTATTTTGAAGTAAAAATTAATAGCAAGTACCGAATCTAGGCTCAACCCGCCATCTTGTACTCGGGCGCATGTGCCTGCAGCCACTGCTCCAGCATCATCAAGATCCACACCATTTCGCCAAAGTAGCCGGGGTGCTCTTGCAACCGCTCGGTGAGCAGGCTGCGGATGAACTCGGGGCGCACGATGTTGCGGGTGGCCAGGCTGTTCAGGCTGTCGGTGGCTACGGCGCGCAGGCCGTCGTGGCGGGTGGCCCACACGCCGAAGGGCAGGCCGAAGCCTTGCTTCTTCTTGGTCAGAATTTCGTCGGGCAGGAAGCCGCGCAGGGCTTCCTTGAAGAACCAGCGCAGCTTCAGGCCCTTGAGCTTGTATTCCAGCGGCAGCTTGAGCGAGAAGTCCAGCAGCGCCTCGTTCAGCATCGGGAAGCCCACGCCCAGACCCGCTAACTGGGTGGTGCCGCAGACCTTGGGCAGGTCGCTTTCGGCCAGGGTATAGCGCCAGTCGAAGGCCAGCATGCGGTTGAGCTGGCTGCCGGTGGTGGCCTGGCTCCAGATGCCGCGCTGCTGCTCGGCCGGGCCCTGGATGTTGACCTGGGCCAGAAACGCCGGGGTCAGCACATCGTTCACGCCCAGGCGCAGCAGCAGGTTGTACATCTGCAAGCGGTCGGGCAGCGGCACCTTGGCCTGTTCCACGTAGCTGGAGGCTTTGCTGAGCAGGGGGATCCGGCTGTCAGCGGTTTTGGCCAGCAGCGGCTCCATCAGGCCACTGCGGATGCCGCTGGGCAGCATGTCGTACCAGCCAAACACGCGCTGCTTGGCGTAGCGGCTGTTGCCGCCAAAGAGTTCGTCGCCGCCGTCCCCGGCCAAAATTTTGGTCACGCCGTCGTCTTTGGCCTTGCGGGCGCAGTAGTACGAGGGCAGGGCGGACGAGTTGCCAAACGGCTGGTCGTAGGAGCGGGCCACGTCGGCAATGCTGCGCACCAGGTCGTCGGGGGTGACGTAGTACTCGTGGTGCTCGGTGTTGAAGTGGCGCGAGGCCAGCCGGGCGTATTCCATCTCGTCGTAGCCCTCGGCATCGAAGCCGATGGAGTAGGTGGCGGCTTTTTGCTCTTGTTTGCCGACGATTTCGCTGAGCATGCCGGCCACGGTGGAGCTGTCGGTGCCGCCGCTCAAGAAGCAGGCCGCCTTGCCGCCGTCGAGCTGGGTGCTGACGGCGTTGCGCAGCAGGCCGCGAAACTCTTCGCGCAGGTCGTCGAATGACGCGCTGCGCGGCTCGATGAAGCTGGGCACCCAGTAGGGCGCGACGGTGAGTTGGCCGTGTTCAAACAGCGCGTAATGGCCAGGCGGCAGGCGGAACACGCCTTTGAAGATGGTGCGCGGCGAGGGGATGGCGTGGAAGTACAGGTAGTCGAAGATGGCCTGCGGGTCGATATCGGCACCATCGGCCAGCGCATCGGCACGGCCCGCAAAGCGCAGCTGCCCGTCCACCACCCGGTAGCACAGGCTGCGGATGGCAAAGCGGTCTACCGCCAAAAACGTGCGGCCCGAGGGCTCTTGCAGCCCCACCGCAAAGTCGCCCGTGGCCTGTAGCGCGGCGCTGGCGGCATCGGTGGCAATGGCGGCTTGCCAGGCGGCCAGCGGGCCTTCGGTGCTGGCGATTGCGGCTAGGCTGGCATCGGCAAAGCGGGGGCTACCAAGAACCAGAGAGGGGGTGTGTGAGGGCATGGGTAGGGGGCGTAAAAAGCAAAAATATCAGGGCCGGGGCGCTTGCAGGCGCTGCATGGCTCCGGGATTATGCGGGGCAATGTCGAGCAGAATGCTTTTGACCGGGTGGGTGTATTCGCGCTGGGGTTGCAGCGCTGCATCCAGGGCAATGGCCTGGCCCAGCAGGGGCGAGCGGGGCGGTAGCCGGTAGTCGCTGGTCAGGCTGCTGCGGTCGGTGCGCAGGTTGTTGCGGAAGTCGCCCGGCGGGGTGGCTTGCAGCGGCGTGGGGCCCACCAGCAGGTTGTTGACCACCAGCACCGTATCGGCACCGGGTTTGATTTTCAACCAAATGCCGCCGCCGGGTAGATCGTCCACCAGGGTGTTGTAGGCCAACGTGAGGCGGTTGACCGGCCAGGTGTAGCCCTCGGCCCCGAAGGAGATGAGGGCGGGGTTCTCGGTCAGTGGGCCTTGCTGGATGGTGTTGCCCAGCACCAGCGCCTCGCCACCATTGGGAAACTCTAGTTCGTAGCTAGCGCTGCCGCCGTCGTCGGTGAGGCGGTTGTACAGAATGTGGCTCACGGCGGCGCGGCTTTTTAGCAAGTGGCCTGTGCGGGCGTGGTGCAGGTAGCTGCCGGTGACGGTGGCGCGGGCGATTTGGCCGATGTAGAGGTTGTGGTTGTGCCCGTCGGGGCGCATGTTGTAGGCGAATTCGCTGTTTTCCACCTCCAGCACGGCTTGGGGGTCGTTGCTGGTCAGTAGGCCCATTTCGTTGTACATGAAGGTGCAGTTGCGCACCACCAGCCAGCCCGATTCAAAGCGGATGCCCGCGCCGTTGCGGCCCGGCACCTGCGCGCCTTCAAAGTCAAATCCCTCCACGGTGAACTTGGTGCTGCGCACCACCCAGATGGCCTTGTTTTCTGCCGCCATGCCGTTGGCCCGCAGCCGCACACGGCCGCCCACGGCGCGCAGGGTGAGGTGGGGCTGGGTCCACACCGCCACGTCGCCCACGTAGTCACCCGCATCTACGTCAATAATGGTGTTGGCGCTTGCTATACGTGCGGCAGCAGCTATTGTTTTGATAGTGCGCTGCGGGCCGACTTGCAACACCGTGGCGGCACTGCTTGCGCCCACCCAAAGGGCCAGCACAAGCAGGCTAAAGCGTAGGAAAAGATGTCGCATGGTGCGGGCATTTTGCCGGATGGCTGTGGCTTAGACCGTATGATTGCCGCGCCGCAAACAACCCAAGGCCCCCGTGTGAAAACAGTTTTGATGATCGCCTACCACTTCCCTCCGCTGGCGGGTAGCAGTGGTATCCAGCGGACCTTGCGCTTTGTGCAGCACCTGCCCGCCCTGGGCTGGAAGCCGGTGGTACTGACTGCCGACCCGCGTGCCTATGAGCGCACCAGTCCCGATTTGTTGCACGACGTGCCCGATGGCACCGTGGTGCGCCGCGCCTTCGCCCTCGACACCGCCCGGCACCTGAACATCCAGGGCCGCTACATGGGCTGGATGGCCCGGCCCGACCGCTGGATCAGCTGGCGCTTTGACGCGGTGCGCCAGGGCCTGCAACTGATCAAAGAGTTCAAGCCCGATGCGATTTGGTCTACCTACCCCATCGCCACCGCCCACGTGATTGCCCAGCAACTGCACCAGAAGACCGGCCTGCCCTGGGTGGCTGATTTCCGCGACCCGATGGCCCAAGATGGCTACCCCGCCGACCCCGTCACCTGGCGCAGCTACCAGCGCATCGAGCAAGAGGCGATGGAGCAGGCCAGCCGCAGCGTCTTCACCACCCCCGGCGCGGCGCAGATGTACCGCGAGCGCTACCCCCAGGCCGCTGGCCGCATCACCGTGCTGGAAAACGGCTATGACGAAGAAAGCTTTGCCAATGCGCCCCGCGCCCCGGTGCGGGTGCTGACCGATGACCAGCCCGTGGTGCTGTTACATAGTGGCATCGTGTATCCGTCGGAGCGCGACCCGACCCAGTTGTTCCAGGCCCTGCAACGCCTCAAAGCCAGCGGTGGTTTAACGGCCCGGCAGCTGCAAATCCGCTTCCGCGCCTCGGCCCATGACGGCATGCTGACCCAGCTGGCCAGCCAGTACGGCGTGCAGGACTTCATTGAGCTCAGCCCCGCCGTGCCCTACCGCGAAGCGCTGGCTGAAATGCTGTCGGTGGATGCCTTGCTGGTAATGCAGGCCAGCAACTGCAATGCCCAGATTCCCGCCAAAATTTACGAATACCTGCGCGCAGGCCGCCCCATCCTCGGCCTGACCGACCCGGCGGGCGACACCGCCGGGGTGCTGCGCGGTGCCGGGCTGGAGGCGATGGCGCGCATTGATTCGGCAGACGAGATTGCGGCCCTGTTGCCGCAGTTTGTGGCCGCCGTACGGGCACATGCGGTGCGGTTGCCGGATGCGGCGGCGGTAAAGAACGCTTCGCGCCAGGGCCGGTCGCAGGCGTTTGCCGCGTTGCTGCAGGGCGTGGTTCGCTAATTTTTCAAGTTTGACCGATGACCGTTTCCAAGAAATCCGTTCGCATCGTGGCCCAGCAGGCTACTGCCACCTTGTCCAAGGGGCAAAAAACCTTTAACACCCTGGTAGAGAAAATTGCCAAACAGCGCGATGTGCTGGCCCAGTGGCAGGTGGCCGCAGAGGCGTGCAAAACCAAAGTTGCCAGCGAATACCAGCCTTTGTACCGAGAGTTTCAGGTGCAGCAGGTGGTGTTTGCGTGGGCCTTGGACCAGAAGCTGGACAAACCAGGCCTGACCAAAACCGAGCGCGAGACGCTGGAAATGGTCATCCTCTCTATGGTGGAGCACCTGCTTGGGGAGACCGATGACGAGTCGCTCAAACCCCTCTACGCCAAGTACAGCGGTGGCGACTTTGATGCAGAAGAAGAGGCCGCCCTTGCCGAGGCGCAGGAGGAAGATGCGCACTTCAAGGCGACGATGGAGGCCGTTTATGGCGCGCCAACCGCGGATGACCCGGAGGGCGCAGTGCCGCAAACGCCCGAGGAGCTGCTGCAAAAATTGTTGGCGCAAATGGGCAACCAGCCGCCGCGCAAGCCCACCGCCAAACAACAGGCCAAGCAAAAGGCCGAAGACGACCAAACCAGCCTGTCGATCCGCGAGGTCTACCGCAAGCTGGCCAGCGCCCTGCACCCTGACCGCGAGCCCGATGTAGATGAGCGCCAGCGCAAAACCGAGCTGATGCAGCGCGTCAACCAGGCGTATGACAAAAAGGACTTACTCAAACTGCTGGAGCTGCAACTAGAGTTGGAGCACATCGACGCCAGCACCATCGCCAGCCTGTCGGAAGACCGGTTAAAGCACTACAACAAGGTGCTCAAAGAGCAGTTGCGCGAGCTGGAGGCTGAGGTACTGAGTGTGCAAATGCCGTTGCGGGCAGGTTTTCAGATGCACCCCTATGAGGCGCTGACCCTGCCCAGCGTGATGCCCCGCATCCATACCGATGTGGCCCGGCTGCAACGCAATGTGGCGCAGGTACGTGCGGATACCGCGATGCTGGACGACTCCAAGGCGCTGAAGGCATGGATCAAACAGTACCGCCGTGAGCTCAAAGCCATGCGGCGCGAGATGGACGAGGAAGACGACTTCCCGTTTTTTTGAACCGGCCGGGGTGCGGCTCGGTCTATGGATCAGCCCGCGCTTAAACGCGCCGTGTGCCGCGCAATTTGTGCCCGCACCTGGGCCGGTGCTGTGCCGCCCAAGATGTTGCGGGCGTTCATGGAGCCGCGCAGGCTCAAGCACTCGTACACGTCTGGCTCGATCTTGGCGTTGAAGCCTTGCAGCACCTCCAGCGGCAGCTCGGACAGGTCCACACCTTTGACGATGGCGGTTTTCACCGCGTGGGCCACCACCTCGTGCGCGTCGCGGAAGGGCAGGCCTTTCTTGACCATGTAATCGGCCAGATCGGTGGCGGTGGCGTAGCCGCGCAGCGCGGCGCGTTCCATCGCCTCGGGCTTGACGGTGATGCCACCGACCATTTCGGCAAAGATGCGCAGCGTGTCTTTGAGCGTGTCCACGGTGTCGAACAGCGGCTCTTTGTCCTCCTGGTTGTCCTTGTTGTAGGCCAGGGGCTGGCCCTTCATCAGGGTGATCAGGCCCATCAGGTGGCCGACCACGCGGCCGGTTTTGCCACGCGCCAGTTCGGGCACGTCGGGGTTTTTCTTCTGCGGCATGATGCTGGAGCCGGTGCAAAAGCGGTCGGCAATGTCGATGAAACCAAAGCTCTGGCTCATCCACAGCACCAGCTCTTCGCTCAGGCGGCTGATGTGCACCATGGCGATGCTGGCGGCGGCGGTGAATTCGATGGCGAAGTCGCGGTCGCTGACGGCATCCAGGCTGTTTTGGCAAACGCCCTCCATGCCCAAAGTGGCGGCCACGCGCTCGCGGTCCAGCGGGTAGCTGGTGCCAGCCAGGGCGGCACTGCCCAGCGGCAGGCGGTTGACGCGTTTGCGTACGTCCAGCATGCGCTCGGCATCGCGGGCGAACATTTCCACATAGGCCAGCATGTGGTGGCCAAAGCTCACCGGTTGGGCCACTTGCAGGTGGGTGAAGCCGGGCATCACCACTTCCACGTTTTTGTCGGCCAAGCTGACCAGCGCCAGTTGCAAGTCGGTCAACAGCCCTTGGATTAGGTCCATTTCGCTGCGCAGCCACAGGCGCACGTCGGTGGCCACCTGGTCGTTGCGGCTGCGGCCGGTGTGCAGGCGCTTGCCCGCATCGCCCACCAGTTGGGTCAGGCGGGCTTCGATATTCAGATGTACGTCTTCCAAGTCCAGCTTCCACTCGAAGTTGCCGGATGCAATGTCTGCGCTGATCTGCGCCAGGCCGCGTTGGATATCGGCGTGGTCCTGCGCGGCAATGATGTTTTGTGCGGCCAGCATTTCGGCGTGGGCCAGGCTGCCGGCGATGTCGGCCTGCCACAGGCGCTTGTCAAAAAACACGCTGGAGGTGTAGCGCTTGACCAGGTCGCTCATGGGCTCGGAGAACAGCGCCGACCAGGCTTCGGATTTTTTGTCGAGTTGGTTATGGGCGATGGAGGAGGAAGTCATGGGATACCAGATGGGAAAAGGAGTGGCATACCAGCGGGGATGAACTTCCCCAATAATCGGCCGGTATGCAAGAGTCGCAAATTTTATCGGGCTTCCATCCTTTGGCCGCCCCGCCGTCCCGCGCTGCGCTGGTGTTTGATGCCTGCCAGGCGGGGGTGATCCTGCGCGCGGTGCTGTTTGTGGAGGTGGCGGTGGCCGTGGCGGCGCTGTTTGGCGCGCAAAACACCTGGGACTGGCTGACCCGGCTGGCGCTGTGGACCGGTGGTGCTCTGCCTGCCGTGCTGGTGTGGTTGCTGGCGGCGTGCAGCTTGAAGCAGCCGCTGGCGCGCCTTTCGCTGCGGCTGCAAAACGTGTGCGGTGTGGTGCTGGGCGGCTTGGCGGGCGTGTATGGGTGCGCCATGCTGGCCTTGATTGGTTTGCTCGACCCCGTGCCCTGGCTGGCCAGCGCGGCAGCGGGGGCTTGGTTGTCGGCCCTGGTGGTGGCGGGCCTGGTGCTGCGTGCCCAGGCCCGCACCCCGGCAGCCACCACGGCCCGGCTGGGCGAATTGCAGGCCCGCATCCGCCCGCATTTTTTGTTTAACACCTTGAACAGCGCCATCGCCCTGGTGCGCGCCGAACCGGCCAAGGCCGAGGCTTTGCTGGAGGATTTGAGCGACCTGTTTCGCCACGCGCTGGTAGACCAGGGCGAGTCCGTCACGCTGGCCCAAGAGACCACGCTGGCCGAGCGCTACCTGTCCATCGAGCAGGTGCGCTTTGGCGAGCGCCTGCGGATTCACTGGGCGCTGGACCCGCGCGCGGCCACGGCCCAGTTGCCACCGCTACTGTTGCAGCCGCTGGTTGAAAACGCGGTGAAGCACGGCGTGGAGCCCAGTGCCAGCGGGGCAGATTTGCATATTTCTACCGAGCGCCGGGGCAGCACCGTGGTCATCAAAATCACCAACACCGTGCCCGGCGGCCAGGGCGCACCCGGCCACGGCTTGGCGCTAGACAACGTGCGCGACCGCCTGAAGTTGCTGCACGACATGCAAAGCCAGTTCCAGGCCGGGTTGAAAAACGGCAGTTTCCACGTCCGTATCGAGGTGCCGGCATGAAGACCTTGCGCGTGCTGGTGGTGGACGACGAGGCCCTGGCTCGCTCCCGCCTGCGCACCTTGCTGGGCGACTGCACGGCCCCAGCGGCCATCGTTGCGGGGGAGGCCGCCAATGCCGAGCAAGCACTGGCGCTGCTGCACACCCAACGCTTTGACGTGGTGCTGCTCGACATCCACATGCCCGGCATGGACGGCGTGCACCTGGCCCAACTGCTGCGCGGCCTAACCCCCCCGCCCGCTGTGGTGTTTGTGACCGCCCATGCCGGGTATGCGTTGCAGGCGTTCGAGGTGGAGGCGGTGGACTATTTGACCAAACCCGTGCGGCTGGAGCGGTTGCAGCAATCGCTACAAAAAGTAGAGCGGAATGTGCATACTAATATTGCGCTAGAGACCGATTTGACTGCTGAATTTTTGCTGATCCACGACCGGGGCCGTACCGAACGCGTGCCGCTGCCCAGCGTGCTGTACCTGAAGGCCGAGCTGAAGTACATCACTGTGCGCACCGCCACTAAAAACTACATCCTGGACGGTGCCTTGGGCGATTTGGAGCAGCGTTTTGCAAACGTGCTTATCCGCATCCACCGCAACGCGCTGGTATCCCGGCGGGCCTTGCGGGCATTGGAAAAACACTTTGACCCCGAGGAAGGCGAAGGTTGGGCGGTGCGCCTGCAAGGCCTGGACGAGCCGCTGATGGTGTCGCGGCGGCAATTGGCGGCGGTGCGGGAGGCGATGGCAGCGTAATATGCCAAATCAAGCATTTTGTGCCTTTATGCGTAATTCGGCATATATTGAATAAATGCCTGATATGGCATATGCTGCGGAATGGCCTATGCAATCCAAACCCCTTCACAGCTATCGACCCACCTGCGGGCACTTCGCCGTGCCAAAGGGTTTAGCCAGGCAGATCTGGGCGCTCAGCTGGGCTTGAGCCAGGCCCGCGTGGCCCGCATAGAAGGGGACCCGCTGTCCATCAGCGTCGAGCAGCTGCTGCGGGTTTTTTCCGCCCTGGGTGTGCGCATGGGGTTGGAAGAAATGCCTTTGGCGGCTAGCGATGCTTTGGTAGCGAAAGCGCTTTTTGTCGGTGAGGCGCTGCCTCAATCTATCGTGCCGACCCAAGACGGCGACTGGTAATGGCCGCCGCTCTGCACATTTGGATGAATGGCCGCTATGTAGGCGTGTGGTCCACCTCGCGCAACGGGGTGCAGACCTTCCAGTACGACGACCTCTGGCCCCGCACCGTCTGGGGGCGGGCCCTGTCCTTGTCGCTGCCGTTTACCGAGGGCAATGGCGAGCATCGGGGCGCGGCGGTAGCCAATTACTTTGAGAATCTGCTGCCCGACAGCCAGGACATCCGCAAGCGCCTGGTGTCGCGCTTCAAAACCAAGTCTACCCAGGCCTTTGACCTGCTGGCCGCCATTGGCCGCGACTGCGTGGGGGCGGTGCAAATATTGCCCGAGGGCGTGCAGCCCCAGGATTGGAACCGGGTGGAGTGCGAGCCGCTCACCGAGTCCGATGTCGAACGTATCTTGCGTACCGCCACCACCGATGCACCTCTGGGCCAGCACCAGGACGATGGCGACTTTCGCATCTCCATTGCCGGGGCGCAGGAGAAAACCGCCTTGCTGCGATTTGGCGGAATATGGCAGCGCCCGCTGGGCGCCACGCCCACCACCCATATCCTGAAACTGCCCCTGGGCCTGGTGGGCAATATGCAGGCCGACATGCGCGATTCGATAGAGAACGAATGGCTGTGCGCGCAGATCGTGGCGGCGCTGGGTTTGCGCGTGGCCACCACCGAGATGGCCCGGTTTGGCACCCAAAAAGCCTTGGTGGTCGAGCGCTTTGACCGGCGCTGGCAAAACTTGGGGAAAAACCTGGGAGATAACCAGCACAACCGCCCCGGTTTTACCCCGCCCGCAGGCGCTTGGATCGCCCGGCTGCCCCAGGAAGATATGTGCCAGGCTACTGGAACATCGCCTTTGAGGAAGTACGAATCCGACGGTGGCCCCTCAATGCGCAACTGCTTGGACGTGCTGGCGGGCAGTGCTGAAGCGGCAGACGACTGCGCCCATTTCGCGTTAACCCAGCTCGCCTTCTGGCTGCTGGCCGCCACCGACGGGCATGCTAAAAACTTTTCGCTGTCGCACCGCCGAGGTGGCACGTTTGGCCTGACCGCGCTGTACGACGTGCTGTCTGCCTGGCCCATCCTCGGTGAGGGGCCGAATTTAGTGTCCGAGCACAAAGCCACGCTGGCGATGGCGCTACGGGCCAAAACCAAGCACTACAAGCTGGGTGAAATCCGCGTGCGGCATTGGTACGCCCTGGCGCAAAGCTGTGGCGCGCCGAGGGTGTGGCCGCAGATGCAAGGCATGGTGCGGCGCGTGGATGCGGCCCTGGCGCAGGTGCAAACACTGTTGCCCCCCGACTTCTCCCCGCGCGTGTGGGACGCAGTGCAGGCCGGGGTGCGCAAGCACGCCACCCAGTTTTTGCGTGAAGTAGATGCAGGCGCGGTAAGCTCCAAGCCATGATGCACCTCGCCCGCCTCCACCATGCAGCCATCATCTGCGCCGATTACGCCCGCTCCAAAGATTTCTACACCCGCATCCTGGGCCTGCGGGTGATCGCTGAAAATCTGCGGGTGGAACGCCAGTCTTACAAGCTGGACTTGGCACTGGCAGATGGCTCGCAGATCGAGTTGTTTTCGTTCCCTACACCGCCGCCGCGCCCGTCCCGGCCCGAAGCCTGCGGCTTGCGCCATTTGGCGTTTGCGGTGGCCGATCTGGATGCCAATATTGCCAGCTTGCAAGCCGATGGCGTGGCGGTAGAACCCGTGCGGATAGATGCATTTACCGGCGGCCGCTTCACCTTTTTTGCCGACCCCGACGGCTTGCCTTTAGAACTCTATGAAGTGACCTCTTGACCCCTACCCCCATGAAAACTGTCTGGATCGTTGATGCCGCCTACCTGTACAACTTTGGCCGCTCGCGCCCCAACGGCTTTGACTACCTGAAGCTGAAGAACGAGCTGGTGCGGGCCAACGGCGGCCCGCTGTACGAGAGCTACTACCTCAACTCCACCGGCGACCCCAACGCCGAGGCGCAAAACGCCTTCCACACCTGGATCAAGTCCGCCCCGCCCAAGGGCCCGCAGATGCGCGTGCAGCTGTACAAGCTCAAAGAGCAGCACAACCAGTGCCCGTCCTGCGGCACGCGGTTTGACCGCACGGTGCAAAAAGGTGTGGACGTGGCCATTGCCACCCTGATGATCAAGCTGGCCGCCCAGGGCATTTACGACCGGGTCATTTTGTCGGCGGGCGATGGCGACTTTGAAGACGCCATCTCCTACCTCAAGTCCGACCTGCGCAAAGAGGTCTGGATCAACGGCGCGCAGGCCACCTTGTCGGCCGACTTGCAGTGCTACGCCGACCGTGTGCTGTGGCTGGACGATATGGGCAGCAGCATTGATCGCTAGTATTTGCTATTAAATAAATAGCTTCTAGCGCAGGTGGTATATGCGCTATAGCCTTATTTCATTCAAATTTATCTTTGATGGCCTTGAAACGGCTGCGCAACTCGTTGCGCAGGTTCTTGCGCAGCACGGCCTGCTCGAAGCGGCGTTTTGCATCTGGCGTGGTGGGTAGCAAGGGCGGCACGGGGGCGGGCTTGCGGTTGTCGTCTACCGCCACCATCGTGAAAAAGCAGCTATTCACATGGCGCACCGCATGGTCGCGGATGTTTTCGGCCACCACCTTGATGCCTACCTCCATCGACGAGGTGCCCGCATGGTTGATGCTGGCCAAAAACGTCACCAGCTCGCCCACGTGGATGGGCTGCAAAAACATCACCTGGTCCACGCTGACCGTCACCACGTAGCGCCCGGCATAGCGGCTGGCGCAGGCGTAGGCTACCTGGTCGAGCAGCTTGAGCACCGCGCCGCCGTGCACATTGCCGGAGAAATTGGCCATGTCGGGGGTCATCAAGACCGTCATGCTGAGTTGGTGCAGGGGGAAGTCCATCGGGGGTTTTCTTTCTTTTAAGTTGTCTGACATCTTAGCGGGTGCACTAGCCGTACCAAGTTGGCCCGGTGCAGCTAGATTTGCGCGCCCACTTCGAGCGCGCAGGTGCGCAGCCAGGCCAGCGCCAGGTCGTTGTTGCGGTATTTGTGCCATTGCAGCATCTGGACCAACTTGGGTATTTCCAGCGGCGGCTCCCAGATGCGGATGGGCAGCAGGTGGCGCACCCGCTCGGCCAGCCGGCGGTGCACGGTGGCGATGCGGTCGGTGCCCACCACCAGGCTGGGTAGGGCGGCCAGAGTCGGGGCCGTGACTTCGACCCGGCGGGTGATGCCGAAGCGCTCCAGAAACCAGCCGTCAAATGCCGGTGTCTGCGCGGCACCGGAAAAGTTGGCCAGCACATGGCCGGCGGCCAGGTAGTCTTCAAAGCTCAGGCTGTCCTGGATATGCCGGTTGCCGGTCCAGGTGACGCACACGTAGTTCTCTTCGAACAGGGGCTGGGATGGGTGGTCGGGCGAGGCGTATTGGGCCGGAATGATCAGCAGGTCGGCGTCGCCTTGCTCCAGCATTTCAGCGGGGTTGGTGTATTGCATACGCAGGTCAATGCGCACGCCTGGTGCCTCGTGGTACAGCCGCTCCAGCAAAGCCGGTACGAAGACCGTGGTGGTGAAGTCCGACACCAGCAGGGTGAAGGCCCGCGAGGCGGTGGCCGGGTCAAAACGGGGCTGCGCTGCAATCGTGCTGTCGATCCGCATCAGTACCTCGCGTACCGGCTCCACCAGCGCTTCGGCGCGCGGTGTCCAGATCAGCTGGCGCCCCGACGGCACCAGCAATTCATCTTCGAAATAAGCCCGCAAGCGTGCCAACGCATTGCTCATGGCGGGCTGGCTGAGATGCAGGCGCACAGCCGCACGGCTGATGTTGCGCTCGGTCAGCAAGGCGTTCAGTGCCACCAGCAGGTTGAGGTCGAGTTTGTTGAATCGCATGCTCGGGGTAACCCTTGGTATTGGTGGCGTGGATGTGTGGAATCGAAAGAATCCATTTTACGAATGCTTTAGCCCTGCGTACATTGCGTTTCCAGGTCGGGGCACACCGCAGTGTGCAGCCGCCGCAAGACAATAAAACGGAGACAAACAATGCACCCACGTCTATGGAGCCGGACTGCGTCCGCCCGGGCCACGCGCCCCTATTCCCCTTATTCTCAGACCCAGCGGATGGCGCTTACGGCCATAGCCTGCGCTGCGCTGGTGGCTGTGTCTGGCGCCCAGGCGATGGAGCTGGACAGCAGCAATCCGGACCTGAGCCTGCGCTTTGACAACACGGTCAAGGCCAGCACCATGTACCGGCTGCGCAATGCGGACCCGGCGCTGGCACAGTCTTTCAGTGCCCAGGGCGCGCCGCAGGCTTTGAACTTCAATGCGGGCGACCAGAACTTCAGCAAGCGCGGCTTTGCGTCGGAGCGGGTGGATCTGCTGTCCGAGTTCGATGCCGTGTACCAGGGCCGCTTTGGCATGCGGGTGAGCGCTGCGGGCTGGTACGACCGGGCCTACCAGGGCGGCACCGATGCGCCTAACGATCGGACCAATGGCCAGTCGCCCTACAACCAGTTTTCCGACAACACCCGCAAGGAATCCGGCCGCAAGGCGGAGCTGATGGATGCGTTTGTGTTTGGCAGCACCACCTTGGCCAACGGCGGCAAGCTCAGCGGCAGGTTGGGCCAGCACACCTTGCTGTACGGCGAAAGCCTGTTCTTTGGCGACAACGGCATTGCCGCTGCGCAGGGGCCGATGGACGTGTCCAAGCTGCTGTCGTCGCCGAACGCGCAGTTCAAGGAAATCGCCATTCCCGTGCCGCAACTGTCGGGCCAGTGGCAGGTGGCGCCCAACTTCAGCCTGGGCGGCTATGTGCAGTTCCAGTGGAAGCAGACTCGCGTGCCGGCTGCCGGCAGCTACTTTTCTACCGCCAACATTCCCTGGGGGGCCACCGGGCCGGAATATGTCGGCATACCGCTGTCGGTGCCCGGCGTGGGTGGCAACTATGTGGCATCGCCGGGTAGCGACGAAAAACCACGCAACAGTGGGCAGTTTGGCTTGCAGGCCAAGTGGCGGCTGGACGAGACCGACCTGGGCTTTTATTACGCGCGGTACCACGACAAGACCGGCCAGCTCTACTCCCGCCTGAACCCCGGTGCGCCCACCACGGACAGCCGCTGGTTCTATGTATTCGGCAGTGATATCGATGTGGTGGGTACCAGCGTGACGCGTTCTGTGGGCGACTTCAACCTGTCCGCCGAAGCCTCGCTGCGCGACAACATGCCGCTGAACGTGAACAACGCCCTGTACTTTGGCCCCAGCGGTGCATCCCGGCCGGCCTACCCCACGGGGCGTACTGCGCACATCAACCTGTCCACCATTGCCAGCTTTGGCCCGAACTTTGTGGCCAAGGAAAGCGGTCTGGTGGCTGAGTTGGCCTGGAACCGTGTGCTGCACAAGAACGACCCGGACAAAGAGATGGACAAGGGCCGCACCCGCGATGCCAGCATCGTGCAACTGGTCTACACCCCGGCCTACCGGCAGGTGTTGGACGGCGTGGACATCAGCGTGCCCGTGGGCCTGCGCTACACGGTGTCTGGCCGTTCCAGTGTCACCGCTTGGGGCCCCAAGGGCACGGGCAGCGCCAACATCGGCATCGAGGGCAACTTGCGCAATACCTGGCAGTTCGGGCTGAACTACACCCGCTACATCGGCACCAGCAAGCCCTTCCACGACTACAGCACCAGCCAGTTCAGCGACGGCAACCCGCTGGGCGACCGCGACTTCATCTCATTGAACCTGCGCCGCACGTTCTGACCCCCGCGCATTGGAATTACCGGAGACACCATGAAAAACCCCCACCATAACCTGCTGGCTGCCTGTGGGCTGTTAATAGGCGCTGCCACCAGCCTGCCCACTTGGGCTGCCGTTAGCGCAGAAGAAGCCGCAAAACTGAAGACCGAATTGACCCCGCTGGGCGCTGAAAAATCTGCCAATAAGGACGGCAGCATTCCCGCCTGGACCGGCGGTATAGCCACCTCCATTGCCGGTGACAAGGCGGCCGGTCGCCGTGGCGATCCGTTCAAGGACGAAAAGCCCTTGACCAGCATCACCGGCAAGAACGCCGACCAATACGCCGACAAGCTCAGCGACGGTGTCATGGCTTTGCTGAAGAAGTACCCCGACTACCGCGTCGATGTCTACAAGACGCACCGCACCGCCGCTGCCCCGCAGTGGGTCTACGACAACACGTTAAAGAACGCCACCCGTGGCAAGCTACAGGGCGATGTACCGGCTGATGTGGTGGGCGGCATTCCATTTCCCCTGCCCAAGCTGGGTGCCGAGGTGATGTGGAACCACATCCTGCGCTGGCGCGGCACCTCCTTCCAGTCCAAGGTCACCCAGTACCAGATCACGGCCGAGGGCAAGCCGGTGATGACCACCGATGGTGTCATCGACTTCCAGATCCCGTACTACTACCCCGATGTCACGCTGGAGTCGTTCGCCAAGGCACCTGAGACCCAGCTGATCCGCTTGGTCAACGTGGGGCCACCGATACGCGCGGGCGAAGCCATCGTCGGCCGCGACCAGATTGATCCGGCGAAAACCCAGTC
Organism: Rhodoferax sp. LB1P47; assembly: GCF_056521445.1. NCBI lineage: Bacteria > Pseudomonadati > Pseudomonadota > Betaproteobacteria > Burkholderiales > Comamonadaceae > Rhodoferax > Rhodoferax sp. LB1P47. The sequence continues at coordinate 105,105 of NZ_JBWMAU010000008.1, forward strand.
CTGGGTCTACCTGACCGGGCAGCGCCGCGTACGCAAGCTGCCCAACCCCTGCTGCGACACACCGTCGCCGGTTACTGCCGGGCTGATGAGCTTTGACGAGGTGCAGACCTGGTCGGGCAAGCTGGACCGCTTTGACTTCAAGCTGGCAGGCAAGAAGGAGATGTTCATCCCCTACAACGGCAATCGCCTGCTGCAACCCAAGACCGATGCCGAGGTGCTGGGCAAAAACGGTGTCAACCCCGACTTCATGCGCTGGGAACTGCACCGCGTGTGGGTGGTGGATGCCAGCCTGCGGACCGGCCAGCGCCACCCGGCCGCCAAGAGCCGCTACTACTGCGATGAAGACACCTGGGCCTGTGTGCTGGCCGACCGCTGGGACTCCACCGGCCAGTTGTGGAAGAGCATCTGGACCGCCACCTTTGTGGCGCCCGATCTGCCGGGCACGGTGACCGGGGCTTTCGGCTTTAACGATCTGCTATCGGGCACCGCCTATGTGGGTGACCTGTACAACGGCAAGTCGGCGCAATACACGCTACAGCCGCGCTACGCCGACGCCACCTTCTCGCCCGATGCTATGGCTGGCGACAGCGTTCGCTGAGGTGCAGGACAACATGCTTTTTATTTCCTTGAAGCGACCGGGATCGGGCTTGCTGCGTGCCGTGCTTGTGTGCGCTGCTGCGCTGGCACTGCCCGCAGCCTGGGCCGCACCGGTAGGCAGTGCGCTGGACCGTCCTGCCTTGGCCAGCCCGCAGGCAGCACACGCGGTGCTGTTGGGCGCGGCCCTGGCAGGCCCGCGCGTGGTGGCAGTGGGCGAGCGTGGCATTGTGCTGCTGTCGGACGACGCGGCAGCCCACTGGCGCCAGGTCCAGGTTCCCACCAGCGTGACCCTGACCGCCGTGCGCTTTGTGGATGCGCAGCACGGCTGGGCCACGGGCCACAGCGGCGTGGTGCTGGCAACGGTGGACGGTGGCGAGACCTGGGTGCGCCAGCTGGACGGCAAGCAGGCGGCCCAGTTGGTGCTGGACGAGGCCCAGGCACGTGGCAACGCGGCGGCGGTGAAGAACGCGCAGCGTCTGGTGGCCGATGGCGCGGACAAGCCTTTGCTGGACCTACATTTCTTTGACGTGCAGCGCGGCATCGTGGTGGGTGCCTACAACCTGGCTTTCATCACCGAAGACGGCGGCCGCAGCTGGAAGCCCTGGGGCCAGCAACTGGACAACCCCAAGGCTCTGCATCTGTACACCGTGCGCGCCCAGGGCAGCACCGTGGTGATTGCGGGCGAGCAGGGCCTGGTATTGCAATCGCAAGATGCTGGTCAGCACTTCACGCGCCTGGCCACGCCCTACAAAGGCAGCTTCTTTACAGCCGAACTGCCCAGCCCTGGCGAGATCGTGCTGGCTGGCCTGCGCGGAAATGCGTGGCGTTCCACCGACGCGGGTGCTACCTGGTCGGCTCTGGCGGCGGCTGCGCCCATTTCATTCACTGCGTCGGCATTGCGTCCGGGGCAGGGGGCTGTGTTGGCTAACCAAAGTGGGCAGCTATTTACATTGCGTGGCGGGGTGTTAAGCCTATTGCCTGGCGCGGCACTTCCGTCGCCAGCGGGCGTATTGCCCCTGGCCGATGGTCGCCTGCTGGCGCTCACGGTGCGTGGGGCGATGGCCGTCGCTGTGGGGGCTGCACCATGATGGCACCTCCATCTTTAGCACCCACACAGGCAGGCTTTGATATGCAGTCTGGCTCGCTGGTGGAGCGGTTGCTGTTCAACCACCGCGTGTGGGTGGTCTGCGTCTGCGCCTTGGTGACCTTGCTGCTGGGTTGGCAGGCGACCCGGCTGGAGTTGAACGCCAGTTTCGAGAAATCCATTCCCGGCCACCACCCTTACGTACAAAACTACCTACAACACCAGAGCGAGCTGCGCGGCCTGGGCAACGCCGTGCGCATTGCGGTGGCCAACCCCCAGGGCCGTATTTTTGATGCGGCCTATCTGGAAACCCTGCGCAAGATCAGCGACGAGGTATTTCTGCTGCCCGGCGTGGACCGCGTGGGCATGAAGTCGCTGTGGACGCCATCCACCCGCTGGGTTGGTGTAACCGAAGACGGCCTAGAGGGCGGCCCGGTGATTCCCGACGGCTATGACGGCGGCGCGGCCAGCCTGCAACGGCTGGAGGCGAATATCGAACGCTCGGGCGAGATCGGCCAGACCGTGGCGCTGGACCGGCGCTCAAGCGTGCTGTTTGTGCCGCTGCTGGCGCGCGATGCCGAGGGCAACGCAATCGACTACCGCGCGCTGTCCCAGCGCCTGGAAGTGCTTCGTACCAAGTACAGCGCACAAGGGGTGGCGGTCCACATCACCGGCTTTGCCAAGATCGTGGGCGACCTGATCGACGGCGTGCAGGCGGTGCTGGTGTTCTTTGCCTTGGCGGTGGCGATTGCTAGCGTGATGGTGTTTGCCTACACCCGCTGCGTTCGTTCCACCGCGCTGGTGGTGGCCGCATCCATGGTGGCGGTGGTGTGGCAACTGGGCCTGCTGCCGCTGCTGGGCCAGCAGCTGGACCCGTATTCCATCCTGGTGCCCTTTCTGGTGTTTGCCATCGGCATGAGCCACGGCGCACAAAAGATGAACGGCATCATGCAGGACATAGGCCGTGGCATGCCCAGCCTGGTGGCTGCGCGCTTTACCTTCCGCCGCCTGTTTTTGGCCGGGCTGACAGCCCTGCTGGCCGATGCCGTGGGGTTTGCAGTGCTGCTTGTGATTGACATCCAGGCCATCCGCGAGCTGGCTTTGGCGGCCAGCTTGGGTGTGGCGGCGCTGATCTTCACCAACCTGATCTTGCTGCCGATTCTGCTTAGCTACACCGGCGTCAGCCCTGCGGCCGCACAGCGCAGCCTGCGGGCCGAATCGGCGGATGCCAGCGGTGCGGCGCGCAGCCCGCTCTGGGTCTGGCTGGACCGCTTTACCCAGCGTCGCTGGGCTACGGCGGCCGTGGCGGGCGGCGTGCTGCTGGGCGTAGCCGGTGCGCTGGTGTCGTTGCAGTTGAAGATTGGCGACCTGGACCCGGGTGCCCCCGAGCTTCGTGCCGACAGCCGCTACAACCGCGACGTGGCCTTCATCAACAGCGCCTTTGGCGCGGGCAGCGACGTGCTGGCGGTGATGGTCAAAACGCCCGAAGGCCAGTGCTCCCAGTACGAGACGCTGAACAAGGTGGATGCGCTGGAATGGCAGCTGCGCCAGTTGGACGGCGTGGAGTCCACCAACACCCTGGCGCTGCTGAACCGCCGCGTGCTGACCGGGCTAAGCGAGGGCAACCCCAAGTGGTACGAGTTCCTGAACAACCAGGACATGCTCAACACCGTAACGGCTGGCGCACCGCGCGGGCTGTACAACGACAGCTGCGGCCTGCTGACGATGTACGTCTACCTACGCGACCACAAGGCCGACACCCTGACCCGCGTGGTTGGGCATGTGGCTGCCTTCGCCCATGAAAACGACACGCCGGACCTGCAGTTTCTGCTGGCTGCGGGCAATGCCGGTATTGAGGCGGCGACCAACATCGTGGTCAAGCATGCCTGGCACCAGATGCTGCTGATGGTGTATGGCGCTGTGGTGGTGCTGTGCTTCATCACCTTTCGCTCCTGGCGTGCGGTGGTGGTGGCGGTGCTGCCGCTGGTGCTGACCTCATTTCTGGCCGAAGCCTTGATGGTGGCCTTCGGCATGGGGGTCAAGGTGGCCACGCTGCCGGTGATTGCCTTGGGCGTGGGCATAGGCGTGGACTACGCGCTGTACATCCTCAGCGTCACCCTCGCGCAGTTGCGCGCCGGGGCCAGCCTGTCGCAGGCCTATTACCAGGCGCTGCTGTTCACCGGCAAGGTGGTGATGCTGACCGGCGTGACGCTGGCGATTGGCGTCATCACCTGGGTGGCCAGCCCCATCAAGTTCCAGGCCGACATGGGTTTGCTGCTGGCCTTCATGTTCCTCTGGAACATGCTGGGTGCGCTGATCCTGCTGCCCGCACTGGCGCACTTCCTACTCAAACCCGCCGCGCAGACGGCAGCTACGGAGACAACCGCATGACAACAAATACCGAGCATTGGCAGGGCCGGGCCATTCTGCTATTGGCCCATGTGGCCGGCATGGTGGACTTGGTAGCGCTGCCCGTGTGGGTGGGTACCGCATTGATAGGCCAGTACCACCTGAGTCCACCGCAGGCAGGGGCGATGGTCACGGCCTATCTGGCGGCGGCGGTGCTGGCCAGCCTGGTGTTTGCGCCACGCTTTCACCGGCATGCACCCTGGCGGGCCGCGCCACTGGGCTATGCGATCGCCTTTGTAGCCTTTTCTGCAATCACCCAGACCACCCATGTGGGCGCGATGACGGCGCTGCACGCCGTGGCCGGGTTGGGCGCGGGTATGGGCTTGTCTTTTGTGCACGGCACCATAGGCCGCAGCGCCCGGCCGCACCGCCTGTTTGCCATCGTCAGCATGGGGCTGGGCGTGTCTGGCATCGTGTTCATTGGGCTGGCCCAGAGCCTGGTGACGCAGCACGGCGGCGTGGCCCTATTCGCCATGTTTGCGGCCTTGATGGCCTGTGCCACGCTGGGCACGGCGCTGGCTTTTCCCCGGCCCACAACGGCGGACGGTAGCGCCAAGCCCGTGCCGCGAGAGGTCCAGCCTATTGCCGCGCCGGTCTGGTGGGCGATTGCCGGCTTGACGCTGATGGCCGTTACGCAGTCGATGGTGTTTAGCTTTGCCGAGCGCATCGGCACCGAGCGGGGTTTTGGCGACCGGGTACTGGTGGTCTTGGTGGTGCTGGGTTTTGTCAACCTTCTGCCGCCGGTGCTGGCGGCGCTGACCGAGCGGCGCTGGCCGGTTTTCAAAGCAGCCACAAGTGGCGTACTGGTGCAGGTCACCCTGGCACTGGCACTGGCCTGGGGCAGTGGTTTTGCGCTGTATGCGGTGGCCACCGCCTTGTTTGTGACGCCGATGATCTTCACCCACACCTTCGTCTTCGGCTGGCTGTCGCGTCACGATGCCAGTGGCCGTGCGGTGGCGTTGACACCCGCCATGCTGATGAGCGGCGCGGCGATTGGCCCGGTGGTGGGCGGTGTGCTGGTGGCGGGTTTTGGCACACCGTCCATTGGTACGGCCGCACTGCTGGTGTGCGCGATGTCTTGGCTGTGCTATCGCCGTGCGGCCCGGCTTTCTGCCGGCGTGGTGCAGCCCGTGTCTACCCCCGCTGCGGTCCATTGATTTTTACCCTGAGAAAGCAGTTATGTTCCGTTACTTTCCTACCAATTACGTTTGGGATCTGTCCGTCAACCTATCTCTGGAGATGGGTGCGCGCATCGGTGAAATCGAGGTCATGTGCAAGCCCCTGCAAGAGGCTGCCAAACAACCCGATGCCGCAGGCTCTGCCGCCTTCCGCGAGACCTGGCAAAACATGGCTGAGAAGCTGTGCAGCTTGGCCGAAGAAGACGAGGCCGCAGGCCGCATGTTCTCCGCTGGGGAAAAGTACAAACGCGCAGCCAATTACCTGCTGACCTGCGAACGCCTGCAAGCCCACGGCGCGCCAGGGCGGATTGCGCTGTACCAGCGCTTCGAGGAAATATTCGCCAAAGGCATTGCTCTGGCGGGCGACAACTGCGAGCGGGTACAAATCCCCTACGGCGACAGTTTTCTCTCGGGCTTGCTGGTGCGTGCGGAAAAAACCACGGGTCCGGCGCCCTTGCTATTGCAAGTCAACGGCCTGGATTCGACCAAGGAGATGAAGTACATGGTAGGCCTGCCGGGCTGGCTGGCCAAGCGGGGTGTTTCCTCGCTGATCCTCGACCAACCCGGTACCGGCGATGCACTGCGTTTGCGCGGGCTGACCGCGCGTTTTGATAGCGAACATTGGGCCAGCCGTGTGGTGGACTGGCTAGAAACCCGGCCTGACGTGGACCCGAAACGCATAGGCATGGAAGGCGTGTCGCTGGGCGGCTACTACTGCCCGCGTGCCGTGGCTTTCGAGCCGCGCTTTGCGATGGGCGTGGTCTGGGGCGCTAACCATGATTGGCGCGACGTGCAGGCCAAGCGCCTGGACAAGGAAGGCAATCTGCCGGTTCCGCACTACTGGGCGCATGTCTGCTGGGTCTGGGGGGCCAAGGACACCGACGACTTCATGCGCATCGCACAAGACGTGCACCTGGACGGCATCCTGGACCGTATCAAGGTGCCATTCCTGGTGACCCATGGCGAAAAGGATTCGCAGATTCCGCTGAAGTGGGCGCATGCCACCTATGACCAGTTGGTGAACAGCCCCAAACGCGAACTCAAGATATTCACCGACCGCGAGGGCGGGGTGCAGCACAGCAGCTTCGACAACAGCGCCAACGCTGGTGCCTATATCGCCGACTGGGTGGCCGAGACGCTCGGCGGGCGGGTTGCCTGAAAGGCGCCCCGCCTGCCCTCACCATTAGGAGAAAAACTTGAAAAAAACTACAACTACCCATAACGAAACGTCACGCAGTAAGCCTGTCTTGGTCGGCCTGCTCGCCATCAGCCTGCTGACCGCCGCCACATTGATCGCCTGTGGTGGAGGAGGCGACACCTCGGCTGTAACCAGCGCCGATCAGGAGTTTGAAAACAAGGCGGACGCGCTACTTGCCAAGATGACACTGGCGGAAAAAATTCAATTGGTCCATGGCGCGGGTTTACCGGCCTTCTTTGGCGGAACGGCATCAGGACGGGTTCCGGGCATCGCGCGCTTGGGTATTCCCGAAGTCAGATACCAAGATTCCGGTTCGGGGGTCGGTATTGATGGTGTCAACGCTACCGCGCTGCCGAGTACCTTGGGCATGGCGGCCAGTTGGGACACACAACTGATGGCCGACTTCTCCACGCTGATTGCCAAGGAAGCGCGCACGTTGGGTATTGCTGGCGTATTAGGTGGCGGCCTGAATCTGGCGCGCGAACCGCGTAACGGCAGAACTTTTGAGTATCTCGGTGAAGACCCGGTGCTGGCTGGCGAGCTCATGGTGGCGCGAACCGATGCCACGCAAGCGCAGAAGGTGATCTCGACGCTAAAGCACTTCGCGGGAAACCAGCAGGAGGCCAATCGGTTCACTTCCAACTCTGTCATAGACCAGCGCACGCTGCACGAGCTCTACTTGCAGGGTTTCGAGATGGCCACGGTGCGTTCGCAACCTGGCAGCGTAATGTGTGCCTACAACCTGCTTAACAACGAGAAATCTTGCGAAAGCAAGACCTTATTGACCCATACTTTGAAAGACGATTGGGGGTTCAAGGGCGTGGTGCAGTCGGACTGGTTCTTCGCCGTCAACAACACCGTGGCCGCCGCCAATGCGGGCCTCGACGAAGAGCAGCCTGGCTCGGCCGATGAATGCGCCTCGTTGCCCTCTTTTCTCCCCTGCAACTCTTACTTCGCCAAATTGCTCCTCAAGGCTATCGAGACCGATAAGACGGTCAGCCAAGCCCGACTCGACGATATGGTGCGCCGCAAGCTGCGCACCCTTTACCGGATCGGCTTGATGGACAGCCCCCCGTCGGATGTTCCTGGCACGATCGACACCGCTGCTGGTGACGTGGTTGCACTGAAGTCCGCTGAACGCAGCATGGTGCTGCTAAAAAATACCACAGCAACCGGTGATACGACGCCAGTGTTACCCCTGAAGTCCTCAGCCATTACCAAAGTGGTGGTGATTGGCGGCCACGCGGATGTCGCCGTGATGGGCGGTGGTGGCTCGGCCAAAGCGCCGTTGCGTGACGACAATAGCCAGCCTGCCGTTGCATGCCTGACGCCCGGCGCACTGGACCCAGTGATCCATACTTTCAGCCTGTGTGCCCCCTGGCAGAAGTCCTCGCCGCTACTGGCTCTGCGTGCACGTCTGCCAGGTGCCACCATTACTTATCTCGATGGGACCGACACCGCTGCAGCGAAGGCCGCTGCGGCAGCCGCTGACGTGGCGGTTGTGTTCGGGACACAGTTTCTGCTCGAAGCGGTGGACCTGTCAGACCTTTCATTGCCCAACAACGCAGCCGACCCTGCGAACCAGGCTTACGACCAGAACGCGCTCATTGCCGCCGTGGCCAGTGTTGCCAAGCGTACGGTGGTAGTGCTCGAAACCGGCACGGCCGTCACCATGCCTTGGCTTGGCAATACACATGCCGTGCTCCAAGCTTGGTACCCCGGGGTGAAGGGAGGGGAAGCCATCGCCAATGTGCTGACCGGTGCGGTCAATCCGTCCGGTAAATTGCCTATCACCTTCCCCAAAGCCGAAGCCGACTTGCCGCAAAAGGCCATTTCTAAGACCGACCTCAACGTGGTGTACAGCGAGGGCCTGAAGATGGGTTACCGATGGTTTGATGCCAAGGCGATCGAGCCTTTGTTCCCCTTCGGCCACGGCCTGTCGTATACCGGTTTTAGCTACAGCGGCCTGACGGCGAAGCGTGCGAGCAATGGTGAGGTAACGCTGGACTTCACGCTGAAGAACACCGGCAGTGTCGAGGGCAGCGAAGTTGCGCAGGTGTACGTGACCCTGCCGCCCATTGCCGGGACGCCGCCCCAGCGGTTGGCCGGTTTCAAGCGTGTGACGCTGGCGGCGGGTGCTTCGACCCCCGTGACGCTGACGCTGCCGCCATCGCGTGTCGCCATCTGGGACCAAGGCTGGATCGTGCCGGCAGGCGTTGCCACCATCACCGTGGGTGGCTCGTCGCGCGATGCCAATGCCGTTAAGACATCACTGACTCTCGAGTCGATCAAGGTCGATCACGCCCGCTGAATGGCAGGCACATTTTTCCGAACCTCTTTTCCCCATTTAATCTGGACCTCGCAATCAACATGAACATCATCGGACCTGACACCCTCGTTTTTGGAGTGGACGACATCGCCTCCTGTAGCCAATACCTCACGGACTACGGGTTGACACCCGTGGACCTTACGGAGCAAGGTGGCCGCTTCGAGGCACTGGACGGCACCGCCATCGTATTGCGCCACGAGAGCGATGCCAGCCTGCCCGCAGCGCTGGGTACCGCTAGCAAGCTACGCGAAACCGTGTACGGCGTTGTCGATACGGCTACCCTGGATGCCATCGATGCCGAGCTGTCCCGTGACCGAGCGGTCCGTCGCAGCGATGGTGTATTGCGCTGCACCGACGACATGGGCTTCGCCCTGGCATTTCAGGTCACGGTGCGTCGGCCTATCCAGCTGCCCGCTGAAACCGTCAATGCACCGGGTGCGGCACCGCAGCGCCCGGCCAACCAGGTGGGTATTTCGCCGACCATGCAGGCCTTGCCGCGCTCCTTGTCGCACGTGGTCTATTTTGTGCCCGACGCGGCCAAGGCCGAAGCCTTCTACCAGCGCTTGGGCTTTGTGTGCACCGACCGCTTTACCGGCGCGGGCCCGTTCCTGCGCCCGGCCGGCACGGCTGACCACCACACGCTGTTCATGATCCAGACACCGCCGTTCATGAAGGGGTGCGAGCACTTCACCTTCCACATGGGCGGGCCCACCGAGGTGATGCTGGCCGGTACGCGCTTTGTCGAAAAGGGTTACCAGTCCTTCTGGGGTCCGGGCCGACACCAGTTCGGCTCCAACTGGTTCTGGTACTTCAACAGCCCGCTGGGCTGCCATGTGGAGTACGACGCAGACATGGACCTGCACGACGCAGACTGGCTGGCCCGCGAGGCCCCGATGGGCGCGGATGCATCGCAGCTGTTTCTGTTCCAGCACCGCGAAAAGTGGGCACCCGCCGGCGGCCCACCGCCCGGTGCGGCGCACTGAAGGCGGGGCATGGCGTTGCTGTGCCATCTGGACGATGTGCCCCCGGGCACGTCGCGTGGCTTCGACCCCGGGCACACGGGCCAGGACACGGTGTTTGCGGTGCGTTGCAGCGATGGGCTGCGTGTGTACCGTGACAACTGCCCCCACGCCAACAGCCCGATGGCCTGGCGCAAGGATGCATACCTGAACCATGCGGGCGACGCCATCGTGTGCTTTGCCCACGGTGCGCTGTTTGATGTGGATACCGGGGGCTGCACGCTGGGGCCCTGCCTGGGCCAGTCGCTAGAGTCCGTGGCCCACGCCATAGATGCCCAGGGGTATGTGAGATTGATCGATAAAAAGGAAATACAAGAATGACAGCAGCACACAAAATTTTGGTCATAGGCGGGGGTTTCTCCGGCATGGCGGCGGCTATCCAGTTGCGCAAGCAGGGCTGCGCGGTGGATGTGGTCGAAATCGACCCGGGCTGGCGCTCGTATGGCGCAGGCATTAGCCTGGGGGGCGCCACCTTGCGCGCCTTTCGCACGCTGGGGGTACTGGATGCATTTTTGGCCCAGGGCTTTGCGGCCGATGGCGTGGACTTGTTCATCCCCACCGGGCAGCCGATCGGTTCCCTGCCCACGCCGCGCTTGGCGGGGCCGGATGTGCCCGGCGGCGGCGGCATCATGCGGCCGGTGCTGGCCAAGATACTGGCCGATGCCACCCGTGCATCGGGGGCGCATGTGCGGCTGGGCTGTAGCTTCACCTCCATCCAGCAAGACGCCGAGGGCGTGGATGTGCAGTTCACCGATGGCAGCCAGCAACGCTATGACCTGGTGATTGGTGCTGATGGCCTGTACTCCCAGGTGCGCCAAACCTTGTTCCCGGCGGCCCCGCAGCCGCTGTACAGCGGCCAGTGTGTGTGGCGCGCCGTGCTGCCCCGGCCTGCCGAGGTGCAGCGCACCATGATGTGGCTGGGCCCCAAGGTCAAGACCGGGCTGAACGCAGTGTCGCAAGAAGAGATGTACCTGTTTGTGACCGAAGACCGTGCGACCAACGAGCGCCTGGATGCCCAGCATCTGCCGCAAATGCTGGCCGATCTGCTGGCGCCATTCCCGGCCCCGTTGATGCAAAGCGTGCGCGCCCAGATCACTGCCGATGCGCAGATCGTTTACCGCCCGCTAGAAAGCTTGCTCATGCCCCAGCCCTGGTACCAAAACCGGGTGGTGCTGATCGGCGATACGGTGCATGCCACCACGCCGCACATGGCCTCCGGTGCCTGCATCGGCATTGAAGATGCCATCGTGCTGGCCGACGAGCTGGCCGCTGATACCCCTCTGGCGGCTGCGCTGGACCGCTTCCAGGCACGGCGCTGGGAGCGCTGCCGCATGGTGGTGGAGAATTCGGTGCGCCTGGGCGAGATCGAGATCACCGGTGGCGACAAGGCCGAGCACGGCCGCATCATGCGCGAGACGCTGATGGCCCTGGCCGCGCCCATTTGATGGCGGCGCACAGCATGGCATTCCATCCCATCCGCCGCATCGTTACCGGGCACGACGCCCAGGGCAAGGCCATCGTCAGCGAGGCCGGTCCGCTGCCCACCGTGGTGGCCATCGACAAGATCCCGGGCACCGTGTTCCACGAGGTCTGGTCCACCCAGGGCATGCCCGCGCCTGTGGACAACGCCGCCGACCCGACACTGGGCGCGCTGGTGCTGCCGCCCCCACAGGCGGGTACACGCATACGCATCGTGGACATTCCGCCCGATACCGCCGACTTCCTGGCCCACGGTGCTGCGGCGATGCACGATGCCTTCATGCAGATTGGCGCTGCCAGCGCCTCCACCGTGCAGGCCGATTCACCGCATCCGCTGATGCACCGCACCGAATCGGTGGACTATGGCGTGGTGCTGGAAGGTGAAATGACCCTGGTGCTGGATGACAGCGCCACCCTGCTGCGCCAGGGCGATGTGGTGGTACAGCGCGGCACTAACCATGCCTGGGCCAACCGCTCGGGCCGCATGTGCCGCATGCTGTTTGTGCTGGTGGACGGAGACTACGCACCAGCGCTGCGAGAGGCATTGCAGGCCCGCAGCGCAGATACAGGCCATTGACATGCGATTGCTGCCCCACGCAACGGATATGTTCCCAGAACCCGGTGGTGGACAGCGGCACTTTGATGACAGACGCAAATTAAGGATTTGAACCATGCCACGCCAATTCATTGACCTATCGATTTACCTGGAAAACGAGGTGCTCTCCGACCCGCCCCCGTTAGCGCCCAAGATCACCTACCAGAAGCACCAGGACACCTTGCCCGAATTCATGGCCATGATTCCCGGCACCACGGCCGAGGACTACCCGGACGGCGAAGCCGCTGCCGCCGAGTGGGTCACCATGACCACGCACAGCGGTACCCACCTGGATGCGCCCTACCATTTCCATTCCACGATGGACGCGAAGAACGGCGAGAAAAAGCCGTCCATCACCATCGACGAGGTGCCGCTCGAATGGTGCTTCCAGCCCGGCGTGAAGCTGGACTTTCGCCACTTCCCCGACGGCTATGTGGCCACCGCTGCCGATGTAGAGGCCGAGCTGGCACGCATAGGCCACACGCTCGCGCCGTTGGACATCGTGGTGGTCAACACCCGCGCCGGATCGCGCTACGGCCATAACGACTTTGTGTCCGCCGGTTGCGGCATGGGCTATGAGGCCACCATGTATTTGCTGGAGCGCGGCGTACGCCTGACCGGTACCGACGCCTGGAGCTGGGATGCCCCGTTTTCCTATACCGCCCAAAAAATTGCCGAAACCGGCAACAAGGCGCTGATCTGGGAAGGCCACAAGGCCGGCCGCGATATCGGCTACTGCCACCTGGAAAAGCTGCACAACCTCGAAGCCCTGCCGGGCCACGGCTTCTACATCAGCTGCTTTCCGCACAAGGTGCGGCGCGGCTCTGCCGGCTGGACGCGGGCCGTGGCGATTTTTGACGACGGCCTGATGGCCTTGCCCCGCTGAACAGGACCCCCATGCAATTCGCCACGCTCCCCAACGGCCACCTGGATGGCCGCCTCATCATCGTCTCGCGCGACCACCACCTGGCCTGCGATGCGCAGGACATCGTTCCCAGCCTGCTGGATGCCTTGCAGCGCTGGGACGGCGTTGCACCGGCCTTGCAGGCGCGCAGCGATGCGCTGAATGCGAGGCAGGTGGCCGATGCCTTCGCCTTCGACCCACAGCAGTGCCTGGCCCCCTTGCCGCGCAGCCCGCAATGGCTGGACGGATCGGCCTTTTTGAACCACATGCAGCTGATGGAGCGTGCGTTCAACACACCACCCATGCCCAAGGCGGACACCGTGCCGGTGATGTACCAGGGCGCCAGCGATGACTTCCTGGGGCCGCACGCGGACGTGCCGCTGCCCAGTGAGGCCGACGGCATCGACTTTGAAGGCGAGTTCGGCGTGGTGGTAGGGCCGGTGCCCATGGCCGCAACGCCCGCACAGGCCCTGGCCGCCGTGCGCCTGGTCGTGCAGATCAACGACTGGAGCCTGCGCGCACTGGGGCCGCACGAGATGCAAACGGGCTTCGGTTTTCTGCAAGCCAAGCCGTCTACCGCCTTTGCGCCCGTGGCTGTTACGCCGGACGAGCTGGGCGGCGCCTGGCACAACGGCCGTGTGCAGATGCGGCTGAAGGTGCAGCGCAACGGTGAGCGCTTTGGTGAACCGCATGGCGGCGAGATGAACTTCGGTTTCGGCGAGCTGGTGGCCCACGCAGCGCGTACCCGGTGCCTCACGGCGGGCTGCATCGTCGGCTCGGGCACGGTGTCGAATGCGGCGCGTGCGGCGGGTTCGGCCTGCCTGGCAGAGCGCCGTGTGATCGAGATGATTGACCAGGGCGCTGCCAGCACGGCCTTCATGCGCTTTGGCGAGCGGGTGCACATGCAGGCGCTGTTTGAAGACGGTAGCGCCGGGCCGTTTGGCAGCATCGACCAGCAGGTTGTACCGCTGGCTGTACGGCTGGCCGATGGCAGGGGCGGCTGATGCGTATCGTCGTCACCGGTGCTGCCGGTTTTGTGGGGCACGCGCTGGTCCAGCGGTTGTTGAAAGACGGCTTGGCAGGCCAGCCGGTGAACCAGCTGGGCTTGATGGATCTGGCGTTTTCCGCGCCACCCACCGATGCCCGCGTAACCCATTTCGCAGGCAGCATTGCCGACCCTGCGGTACGCCAGCGCGCTGTGGCCGACCCGGTGGACGTGGTGTTCCACCTCGCCAGCTGCCCTGGTGGGCAGGCAGAAAAGAACTATGCCTTGGGCCGTAGCATCAACCTGGACGCAAGTTTGGGCCTGCTGGAAGACCTGCGCGTCCAGCCCCGACCGCCCCGGTTTGTATTTGCCAGCAGCGTGGCGGTGTACGGTGCCCATCTGCCCGCCGTGGTGAATGAGGCCACGCAGCCCGCACCGGCGCTGAGCTACGGCACCCACAAGCTGATGGTCGAAGCCCTGGTGGCGGACGCCACCCGCCTGGGCTGGGTACAAGGTTGCTCGCTGCGCGTTCCCGGTGTGGTGGCGCGGCCGGGGGAGGGGGCCGGCCTGCTGTCGGCCTTCATGAGCCAGTTGTTCTGGCGTTTGCAGGCTGGCCAGCCCATCACCGTGCCGGTGTCGGCCCACGGGCAGGCTTGGTGGATTTCTGTGGGGGCTTGCGTGGACAACCTGCTGCATGCCGCCTGCCTCGACCCGGCCCGGCTGGATGTGCGCCGCGTCTACCAGATGCCCGCGCTGCACCTGGCCGTGGCCGATGTGGTGGAGGCCCTGGCCGCACGCTTTGGAGCCGACCGCTTGGCGCTGGTGCACTATGCGCCGGATGCGCTGATTGAACGCCTGTTTGCCACCTATCCGCCCTTGCATACACCACAGGCCCAGGCGCTGGGCTTTGCGCACGATAGCAGTCTGGAGGTGTTGGTGGCGCGGTCGCTACAGACATAGCGGGGCGTGGATGGGGGTCTGTCCCGGGCAACTTAGAATTTCCCGATGCGCACACCCACACCACACCACCCCCAGGCCCATCGCATCGTTATCGTGGGGGGCGGGGCTGCTGGCCTGGTGTTGGCCACCGGTTTGGGTAACACGCTGGGCCGCAAGGGCCTGGCCCACATCACCCTGATTGACAAGGCCCGCACCCACATCTGGAAGCCCAAGCTGCACGAAATCGCCGCAGGCAGCATGGATGTGGGCCGCCACGAGCTGAACTACATGGCCCAGGCCCACTGGCACCACTTTCACTACCGCGTAGGCGAGATGAATGGCCTGGACCGTACTAACAAAGTGGTCCACGTGGCCCCGTTTATCGACGAAGACGGCGTGCTGGTGACCGCCCAGCGCAGCTTTGCCTACGACACCTTGGTGATGGCCGTAGGCAGCCGCAGCAATGACTTTGGCACGCCCGGCGTAGACCAGCATGCCTTGAAGCTGGAGACGCTGGCCGATGCCGAGCGCTTCCACCGCCGCATGCTGGATGCCTGTATCCGCGCTAATTCCCAAGAAACCCCTTTGCTGCCCGCGCAATTGCAGGTGGTGGTGATCGGTGCCGGTGCTACCGGCGTGGAACTGGTGGCGCAACTGCACCGCACCACCCGCGAAGTGGTGGCCTTTGGGCTGGACCGCATCAACCCCGAGCGCGACATTAAGCTGCACCTGATCGAAGCCGCCGACCGCATCCTGCCCGCGCTGTCGCCACGCTTGTCGGGTGGTGCCCACAAGCTGCTGAAAAGCCTGGGCATCCAGGTCCACACCTCGGCCCGTGTCTCGGGCGTGGCGGGGGACAGCGTGCAACTGGCCAGTGGCGAAGTCATTCCCGCCGAGCTGGTGGTCTGGGCCGCAGGTATCAAGGCCCCTGGCTTTTTGCAAGACATTGCCGGGCTGGAAACCAACCGCATCAACCAGTTGGCGGTGCAGCAAACCCTGCTCACCACCCGCGACGACAACATCTTCGCCCTGGGCGACTGCTCCGCCTGCCCCTGGCCCGAAAAAAATGGTTTTGTGCCGCCCCGCGCCCAGGCCGCCAACCAGCAGGCGGCGCACCTGGTCAAGCAGATCCAGCGCCGCCTGGCGGGCAAACCGCTGGAGCCCTACCGCTACCGAGACTTTGGTTCGCTGGTGTCGCTGGGCGACTACAGCGCCGTGGGCAGTCTCATGGGCGGGCTCATGGAAGGCAGCCTGTTTATCGACGGGCTGGTGGCGCGGGTGATGTACACCTCGCTCTACAAAATGCACGAACTGGCCCTGTACGGCTGGACCAAAGTGGCGCTAGAGACGCTGACCCGCGCCATCACCCGGCGCACCGAGTCCCACGTCAAACTGCACTAGTGGGTGGCGTTTTTGGCACTATGCCGGGCGTTTGGATGTAGCATCCAGTTACTTTTAACCGCTTGCGGTTTGGTTTTCGTTTTGAATAAAGAGACACACCATGCAATTCAACAATATGCGGGTCGCCCATAAGCTGTGGTCCACGATCCTTGGGTTACTGCTGGCCATGCTGCTGGTCACGGTATGGACGCAAATGCGCACCCGCCAGCTGGCCAGTGAAATGGACCAAAAAGTGGCCCATTTTGAGAATGCCATCACCATCGCAGCCGGATGGCGCGGCATGGTCGAAGTCGCCACCGGGCTGAACACCGACAGCCTGGTCACCACCGATGCCGTCCTGAGCAAAGACCTTGCCGAGCGGGCTCTCGCGATGACCACGCGCATCAATCCGGTGCAAGAAGCCGCGATCAAAGCCGCCCAGACCCCCGCCGACAAAGCCGCGCTGGACGCCATTGTGGCCGCCCGTACCGACATCCGGGGTCAGAACGACAAGGTTAATGAACTCAAGACCGCAGGAGACGCAGCGGCCAGCATCGCGTATGCCAACCAGGAGTACCGTCCACGTGGCACCGCATACATGGGCGCGTTGGATAAATACGCCGCCTTGCAGGTGCAGCAGCGTGATGCCGTCCGCGCCGCCGCCGAGCAGGCCAGCGCCAACGTGATGTGGGTGGCCGTAGCCAGCGTGGCACTGGTGTTCATCGTGGGCATCGTGTTAGCCCAGATTTTGGTCCGTTCGATATCCGTACCGCTGCAACGTGCAGTGGATGTAGCCGAGGCGATTACGGCGGGCGACCTGACGATGGATCTGCACGATCTGCGCAAAGACGAGTTTGGCCATTTGCTGCGCAGCCTGGGTGAGATGGTGACCAAGCTGCGTGGCCTGGTGGGCGAAGTGCGCACCGGCGTGGATGCCGTATCCACCGCCTCCAACGAAATCGCCATTGGCAATAACGACCTGTCGCAGCGCACCGAACAAACCGCCTCCAACCTGCAACAAACCGCTGCCAGCATGGAGCAACTGACCAGCACCGTGGCCCAGTCGGCCGATACTGCCCGCCAGGCCAACCAGCTGGCATCTACTGCGGCCCAGGCCGCCACGCGCGGCGGTGAAGTGGTGGCGCAGGTGATCACCACCATGCAGAACATCAGCACCTCGTCCAAGCGCATCTCCGACATCATCGGCACCATCGACGGCATTGCTTTTCAGACCAACATCTTGGCGCTCAACGCGGCCGTGGAAGCCGCCCGTGCGGGGGAGCAAGGCCGGGGCTTTGCCGTGGTGGCCAGCGAAGTGCGTAGCCTGGCGCAGCGCAGCGCCGATGCGGCCAAAGAAATCAAAACGCTGATCGGTGCCTCGGTGGCCACGGTCGATGCAGGCACCCAGCAGGTGACCCAGGCCGGCGAAACCATGGGTGAAATCGTCAGCAGCGTGCGCCGTGTCAGCGACCTGATCGGTGAGATCAGTGCCGCATCGAGCGAGCAGCGCGACGGCATTGCCCAGGTCAACCAGGCGGTCAATAACCTGGACCAGATGACCCAGCAAAACGCCGCACTGGTCGAGCAGTCGGCCGCCGCCGCCACGGGCATGCGCGACCAGGCCCAACGGCTGGCCGAAGCGGTGGCTGTGTTCAATGTGGGCGGCCATGCCGTCAAACTGGCACGGCCCGTGCCGCGCCCGGTACCGCGCCCCGTGGCCATGCGGCCTGCGGTGCCAGCCCCCCGGCCCACCGTGCAAGCCAAGCTCCCCGCGCGTGCGCCAGTGAAAGCTTTACCTGCCAAAACTCCGGTGGCTGCACCCGCTAAAACGCTGCTGCGTCCGGCGCCGTCGAAGCCATCGGCCCCAGTCGCCCGCCGCCCCGTAGCCCTGCCCGGCAAGGCCCCGGCATCCTCCGCCAAGGGTGGCGAAGGCGATTGGGAGAGCTTCTGATTTTGCTATTAAATAAATAGCTCCTCGCGCATGTTGAATATGCGCTAAAGGCCTAAAAGACCATTGGTTTTTTAGGCCATTTTCTTGGCTGGAGTGGGCCGCTAGTCCGCCACGCCTTCCACCAAAAACTGCACCCGCCGCTGGCCCTGCCACTCGTTCACGTCTAGGCGAAACGCCAGCGTCACCTTGGGCGGCAGGCTTTCGGTGTGGCCGAACCAGATGCCGTCTACCGGCTGGCCCTGGTGCTTTAGCTTCAGCGACAAATGCTTTTCGCCCACTAGGCGCTGCGACACCACCTCCAGCTCTTCGCTGAAGGTGGGCGGCGCAAAGCCCTGGCCCCACACCTCTTTGTGCAGCACGTCCACCAGCTCGGCGCGGCGGTATTCGGGCGCCAGCGGGCCGTCGGTTTCTAGCCTGCGGGTGAGGGTGGCGGCATCCAGCCATTCCAGCGCCACCTGTTGCAGGCCTTGTTCAAACTGGTCGAGGTTGTCGGCATCCACGGTGCAGCCCGCCGCCATCGCGTGGCCGCCAAAGCGCAGCAGCACGCCGGGGTGGCGCTTGGCCACCAGGTCCAGCGCGTCACGCAAATGGAAGCCGGGGATGGAGCGGCCCGAGCCCTTCAACTCGTGTTCTTTGCCGGGGGCTTTGCTGGCGGCGAAGACGAAAGTCGGGCGGTGCAGCTTGTCTTTGAGGCGCGAGGCCACAATGCCCACCACGCCTTCGTGGAAGTCGGGATCGAACACGCAGATGGCCGGCGGCGGCTCCTCGGATTCGTCAAACAGCGACTCGGCCACCAGCATCGCCTGGTCGCGCATGCCGCCTTCGATTTCGCGGCGCTCGCGGTTGATTTTGTCCAGCGTGGTGGCCAGCTCGGTGGCGCGGGCCGGGTCGTCGGTCAGCAGGCATTCGATGCCGAGGGTCATGTCGGCCAAGCGGCCCGCAGCGTTGATGCGCGGGCCCAGGGCAAAGCCGAAGTCGAAGGTGGTGGCCACCTTGGCGACGCGGCCTGATGCTACAAATAACGCAGCTAGTCCCGCAGGCTGCGCCTGCGCGCGCAGCCGTTTGAGCCCTTGAGCCACGAGGCGGCGGTTGTTGGCATCGAGCTTGACCACATCGGCCACCGTGCCCAGGGCCACCAGGGTTAGCAGCGGGTCCAGCTTGGGTTGCGTCTCGGCGCTGAACACGCCGCGTTGGCGCAGCTCGGCGCGCAGTGCCAGCAGCACGTAAAACATCACGCCGACACCGGCAATCGACTTGCTCTCGAACGTGCAGCCGGGCTGGTTGGGGTTCACGATCACGTCCGCATCCGGCACGGCGATCTGGCCGTCGCGCATCGCTGGCAGGTGGTGGTCAGTCACCAGCACTTGCAGGCCCAGCGCTTTGGCTTCGGCTACGCCCTCGAAGCTGGCGATGCCGTTGTCCACCGTGACCAGCACGTCGGCCCCGCTGTCTTTCACCCGGCGCGAGATGCTGGCGGTGAGGCCGTAGCCGTCTACCACCCGGTCCGGCACGATGTAGTCGGCAAATTGGGCCCCCAGCAGCCGCAGGCCGCGCACGCCCACCGCGCAGGCCGTGGCCCCGTCGCAGTCGTAGTCGGCCACGATGCAGATGCGCTTGTCAGAGCGAATAGCATCGGCCAGCAGCACGGCCGCTGCTTGCGTGCCCAACATGCTGGCGGGCGGCAGCAGGCGGGCCAGGCCGTCGTCTAGCGCGTCTTTGTTGTCCACGCCCCGGGCGGCGAACAGGCGGGCCAGCAGGGGGTGGACACCGGCTTGCTCCAGCGCCCACACGGCGCGGGGGGGGATGTCGCGTGCTGTAATTTTCATAGCTGCTCCAGCATGGGGGGTAAGCGCTGGGGGCTTAAAAGGTTTGATATTTTTTGGATAAGGCTGCGGGGTGCGACCTCGAAGGTCTGCGCATTGCTTTCGCCGCACAGCGTGAGTTGCACGGCCTGGCCCTGGTCCAGCGCCGCCAGCAGTTCGGCGCAGGCGGTGGCGTCGATGTGTTGCCAGGCGGCGGCCCAACCGGCCCAGTCCTCACATTGCGCGGCGTGCAGCAGTGCCAGCGGCATGGTGGGGGCGGGCTGCGGTGCGGGCGGTGATGCCAAAGCCCCGCTGCCGCTAACCCAGAACGAGTTGATCGGGAACAGGCCGCGCTCGGCCCGGGCATCGTTCACCGCATGGGTGTAGAGCAGCATCTGCATCTCGCTTTGCAGCCGCCGCAGCGGGCCGCCCTGGGCGGTGGGCGGCATCCATTCGTCCACATTGCGCGCGCCCACGCCGCTGACCACGCGGTCTAGCGAGGCGCTGGCCAGGCCGCGAAATATCTCGCCCTGCGCCAGCCAGCGGGTGGGGCTGGCATACGTCAAGGCAATGCCGTCTTCTTCGAAATACGGGCGCACGGCGGCCAGCACGGCGCGGCTTTCAGCCTCTTCCAGCCCCAGCCCTTCGGGTGGGGCCATTACGATGTGATCGGTCATCACCTGCCAGTGGCAGGGGGTGATGAAGGCCCAGGCACCGTCTTGCGCTGCCTGCAGCGCGGCCCATGGGATGTGCCCGTCGGCGGCGACTATGCCGTGGTGGCGGGCCAGCGCGCGTTCGTGTGGCGGCGACAGGCTGTCTTCGGCGCCGCTATCGCGTGGTGTGGGTGTCAGGCGCGCCAGCAGCCGCTCCAGGTGGGGCAGGTGCAGGCTGGCCAGCGCCTTGCGGCAGCCAGCGGATTCGCTGGCGGCGAAGGGAATCAGCAAATGGGAAGGGGTGGACATGCGGCTATTGTCCGGGATGGCTAATGCACGCTGGGAGCAGGACTGCGACTTTATGGTCGCCACAGGGCTGTCGCCTGGGCTCGCAGAATATTTTATGAATATTTGCATCCAATGAGCTGGCGGTTGCATATCCAAGAAGCCCCCCTTGGAAAGCATTTCCATGAAATTTCTGTCCGCCGCACTTGCGCCGGCCGCTGGCCGGTCTTGGGCATATGCCGATACCGGCAAGCTGCTGCTGACCGGCGGAGTCAACTTGCCGCCTCACTGCATAGCTAACAAAAAACAAGTTTGATGAACAGTGGTTGTCTTCCTGATAATCGTCTTTGTCTTCATAACCACCACCGTACAAGTAACCGAACAAGTAGGGCGTCTGTTGGCCTGCTTGCGAAATGGTCCCTTGATGACACAACCCCTCTCACGCAAAAGTCCCAAACAGCAATATCGGTTCACGGCCCAGGGGCGTGGCTACCTTCAATCCTTGCTCACATCCTCCTCTGCAGCATGACCTCAAAACATTCCTCAGCCAGCCGTTTCCTAAACACCGGCCTTTTCGACAGCCTGAAATCATTCACCGACATCGAAGCCAGAATTTCGGCCTTGCCCGGCAACAAGGAGCGAGGCGATGCCTTTGAGATATTTGCTGAAGCCTACTTCGCCACCCAGAAAATCGCCCAGGCGCAGCAAGTGTGGCCGTTCGAGTCGGTACCGCTGGCACAGCGGCAGGCGCTTTCGCTCGACACCGGGCGTGACATGGGCGTGGACGGCACTTATATGACCGTTGACGGCGAGCTGCGGGCTTATCAAGTCAAGTTCCGCAGCAATCGGCCAGCGCTCACTTGGGATGAGTTATCCACCTTCATGGGCCTGACTGATCAAGTTAGCCAGCGGGTTCTGTTCACTAACTGCGAGACGCTGCCCAGCCTCATGCAAGACCGCAGTGGTTTTGTGCCCATTCGGGGCAGTGACCTCGACCGTCTCACGACGGTAGATTTCGAGGCCATGCGGCAATGGCTGCAAACCGGCCAAGTCAAGCTGCCTCGCAAACAGCCGTTGCCACATCAACAAGAGGCATTGACAACGATTACACGTGGGTTGGGCGAGAACGACCGTGCCACCGTCGTCATGGCCTGCGGTACCGGCAAATCTTTGGTTGCCCTCTGGGCCGCCGAGCAATACGACTGCAAAACCATACTGGTACTGGTGCCATCACTGGCATTGGTGCGTCAGCTCTTGCATGAGTGGCTGCGGGAAACTGCCTGGACGCGACTCACCTTCATGTGTGTTTGCTCCGACCCAACGGTTGCCAAAGGGGCGGATGACCTGATCGTTCATCAGGCTGACCTCGATTTTCCGGTAACCACTGACAGCGCAGTCGCCCGCCAGTTTCTCAACAAGCCGTTCGATGGCGTAAAGATTGTTTTTTCCACCTATCAGTCAGCGCATGTGGTGGCTGCGGGCCTGCCAGTTGGCGCGGATGGAATGGCGCAGCCCTTCGATCTGGCTATTTTTGATGAAGCGCACAAGACCGCCAGCCGGGAGGGAACCCGTTTCAGCTTTGCCCTGGAAGATGCAAACCTGCCGATTCGCAAGCGACTGTTCTTTACGGCCACCCCACGCCATTACGATATTCGCAAAAAAGACAAGGAAGGCGATGCCACACTGGCCTACTCCATGGACAGGCCCGAAGTCTATGGCCCCGTCATCCACACCCTAAGCTTTGCCGAAGCCGCCCGGCGCGGCATCATCTGCGACTACAAAGTGGTGATCTCGGTGGTGACCTCCGAGATGGTCAATGACGATTTGCTCAAACACGGTGAAGTCCTTGTTGCAGGCGATATCGTTAAAGCCCGCCAGGTGGCTCTGCAAATCGCCCTGCAAAAAGCAGTCGAGAAATACGGCGTGAGCCGCATCTTCACCTTCCACGGCTCCGTGGCGGCCGCACGCTCATTCACATCCAACGACAGCGAAGGCATCCAACAGCACCTGCCAGACTTCACCACGCTGCACGTCAGCGGCGAAATGCCCACATCGCGGCGCGAAGACCAGATGAAAGCCTTTCGACAGGCTCAAAAAGCGGTCATTTCCAATGCCCGCTGCCTGACTGAAGGAGTGGATGTGCCTGCCGTGGACATGGTCGCTTTTATCTCACCGCGCAAAAGCAAAGTGGACATCGTGCAGGCCACGGGCCGCGCCATGCGCAAATCGCCCGGCAAGGAATTCGGCTATGTGATGGTGCCCCTGTTTGTGGAGCAGGCCAGCAATGAATCCATTGAAGAAGCCTTGAAACGCACTGGCTTTGACGATGTGTGGGACTTGCTGGGTGCCATGCGGGAACAGGATGATGTGCTGGTGGACATCATCCGGCAAATGCAGGAGGACAAGGGGCGCACGGGGGGCTACAACGATAGCCGGTTTAGCGAGCGAGTGGAGGTGTTAGGTCCTAGTGTTTCGTTGGAGACTATTCGGGAATCGATTACGGCGGAGTGTTTGGAGTCGCTGGGGGTATCTTGGGATGAGTGGCTTGGGAGATTACTTGCGTATGGTCATAGTGAAGGACATTGCCGAGTCCATCAGCACTATGTTACGTCTGATGGATTCAAATTGGGGCGTTGGGTAGTTAACCAGAGAATGACCAAGGCCGATTTATCACCAGAGCGTTTCGCTTTACTGGAGCGTGTACCTGGATGGGCGTGGAATGCTTTGGATGAAAAGTGGGAGCTGGGCTTTAAGTACCTTGCTGAATATGCGCAGAAAGCAGGCAATTGCCTGGTTCCACAAAAGTACAAAACAATAGATGGATTTAGCTTGGGAAGTTGGGTATCTAACCAACGAACAAATAAAGACAGTTTGTCCACAACTCAAGTTCAACGACTTGAGACTATCCCTGGTTGGTCATTGGATGTCAGAGCAGAGCAATGGGAAGAGGGTTTTCGCTATCTCACGGAATTTTCGGCGCGGGAGGGACATTGCCGAATTCATCAACACGATCGAACGAGTGACGGGTACCGTTTGGGGCAGTGGGTGTCAACACAGCGTCGTAACCAGAGTAGTTTGCCCATTGAACGGAGTAGGCGTCTTGAAACAATTCAAGGCTGGGCGTGGGACGCTCAAATCGAAAAGTGGGAGCAGGGTTTACGGTATCTCAAAGAATTTTCTGATCGCGAAGGCCATTGCCGAGTTCCCACCCGTTATTGCACCGCCGATGGGTATCGGTTGGGTACATGGGTCTCGAAGCAGAGGGATGGTTTGCCACCAGAGCGTCAAGATCGGCTTGAGACGATGCCGGGTTGGGAGTGGGGTGCCCGTACTGATCAGTGGGAAACGGGGTATCTTCACCTGACGGAATTTGCAGATCGCGAAGGGCATTGCCGTGTTCCTGGAAATTTTCAAGTGACCAATGGGTTTCGCCTGGGTTTGTGGGTGTCAAACCAGCGAACTGCTAAGGATGGCTTGCCTGACGAGCGGAAAGTACGACTTTGCGCTTTACCTGACTGGGCGTGGGATCGCTTTGCCCATCAGTGGGAGACTGGATTCCGCCATCTCGTCGACTTTGTAAATCAAGAGGGGCATTGCCGAGTCCCTCGCAACTATCTAACGAACGATGGATACCGTTTAGGGGGGTGGATGAGCAGGCAGCGAACGGCTCGGGATGATTTGTCAGCTGTACTAAAAGAACGGCTTGAAGCGCTACCAATGTGGCAGTGGTAAGCCATTAGCAATTTATGAAACTACGCAGACTTCTCTCGAAACACAACTCCGACATCGCACTCCTTGTGGGAAATGGTGTCAACCTCTTCAGAGCCACTGGTGAGAACTCCTGGGGCTGCCTTCTTTCGCAGCTAGCGCGCGAACACCTTGACCCAAAACACGAGGAGGTTCCAAAAGGCATTTCGCACACAGAGTTCTACGACGTACTTGAGCTTGCTTATGCCAGGACACAAGGCAGCCCCAAACTTGTCGCCCAGTTCTGCGCATTGATGGCGTCTTGGAAGCCAATGGAACAGCACGAGGCAATAGCGGGATGGGCGGCACATCATGAGGTACCGATCCTCACAACCAACTTCGAAAACACGCTGGGCGAAGCAGTGGGCTGCACCTTCCGACGTACCTGCAACAAAGGATTCACCGATTTCTACCCGTGGGAGACGTACTACTCTCTTGCGGACGTAATTGAACCCTGCTCACAGTTCGCTATTTGGCACCTCAATGGAATGCAGAAATATCCTAGGAGCATCAAGCTTGGTTTGACCCAATACATGGGGTTAGCAGCGCGAGCGCGAGGCTGGCTGCATAACGGTGCTGGTCGACTGCTGAGTGATCCTGCCGGTACAGCCTGGAAAGGTGCCATGACCTGGCTACAAGTTTTTTTTCACAAACCGATTTTGGTAGTTGGTCAAGGGCTCCCAGAGACCGAGGTTTTTTTGCGCTGGTTGATGATCGAACGCACAAAGTATTTCAGGCTTTACCCCGACCTGCAAAAACGGGCCTGGTACGTTCACCTTAAAGACGAGCTGCCAGTTGGCAAAGAGCTTTTTCTGAGAGCAGTTGGGTTTGAGCCCTTTCCCGTCGGCAGCTACGACGAGATGTACGCACATCGAACTTGGGACGGAAAGTGATTGAGGAGATGACAACGCGATTGTCGGCCTTCGATGAGATGCCTAGATGCCTATGCCCGATCTGGGGCTGGAAGATCTCGATATGGATGCCGCGCGACAATTGTTCGCCGGCATCAGCACGCTGGACCCGCAAGCGCTACGCACGCTCAAGCTGGTAACGCTCTACCAGGACCAGATGGTACCGACCAAGGGGGCCGTCCTACTGTTTGGCAAAGAGCGGGGGCTGCATTTCTCTGATGCCTGGGTGCAGTGCGGTCGCTTCATCGGCACGGACAAGGCGCAAATCTTTGATCACGTCGATATCCGCGAGCATCTGCCCACTGCGGTGGACAGTGTCATGATGTTTCTGAAGAAACACGCCATGCGTGGTGCCGATTTTTCGACCGTTCGGCGCAAGGATGTCTGGAGCATTCCGCTGGTGCTGTTGCGAGAGGCGGTGATCAACGCGTTGGTGCATGCCGATTAGTCGCAGCGCGGTGCACCGGTACGTATTTCGTTCTTTGACGACCGTATTGAGGTGGAAAGCCCCGGCATCTTGTTGCCGGGCATGACCGTGGAGGACATGCGCCAAGGGGTTTCGAAAATCCGCAACCATGTCATTGCCCGGGTGTTCCGCGAGTTGAACCTGATTGAGCAGTGGGGCAGCGGTGTGCGGCGAATCTTCCGGGAAGCAGAAGAACAGGGCCTGCCAGAACCGCAGATCATCGAGCTCGGAATGCGCTTGCGTGTAGTGGTGTATCTGGCAGAAGCACTTCGCCCGGTGCAAGTAACCGAACAAGTAACCGAGCAAGTAGCGCGCCTGCTGGCCGTACTCCATAGCGGTGCATTGGGCGTGCGCGAAGCTATGGAGGCCGTGGGGCTGAAGCACCGCCCTACGTTTTTGGCGAACTATTTACAGCCGGCATTGCAGGCTGGCTTGGTCCAGATGACGCAACCCGAATCCCCCAAGAGCCCAACGCAGAAGTACCGCTTGGTTAATCTCGCGGATCGGGCCCAACACAAATCTGCAGGGAAATAGGTTGCAGCAATAGCGACAAACCAGCGCTACCATCCCCGCATGACCACCCACTACGAATCCCTGCAACTACCGGCCACGTACCGCGACGCCTTCAACGTCGAACCCCCCATTGCTTTGGGCGAGCGCGACATGTGGCCGCGCAAGCCGGGGTTTTGCATCCGGCCCGTGGCCGCGCCCGCCGATGCGCCACCCGACACCCCCGCCAGCCGCGAACTCATCCCCGCCCAGTGGGGCCTGGTGCCGCACTGGGTCAAGTCGGCCTCCGACGGCAAACTGCGTGCGCCCAAGCTGGTCAACGCCCGGTCCGAGACGGCCAGCACCACGCAAAATTTTCGCGATGCCTGGTTGCAAAACCAGCGCTGCATCGTGCCCATGCAGGCGTTTTATGTGGACGACTGGCGCAGCGGCAAGGCCGTACCCACGCGCATCTCGCGCATCGACGGCAAGCCGATGGGCGTGGCCGGGCTGTGGGCTAGCTGGACTGGGCCAGACGGCGTGCCTTTCCTCAGCTACACCCTGCTGACCATCAACGCCAACAACCACGCCCTGATGCGCCGCTACGGCCCCGAGGGCAACGACCGGCACATGCCTGTCATCCTGAACGAGGGTGCTGTGGACGCGTGGCTGACCGTGCGCATTGAAAAAGCCCGTGAATTCATGCGCCAGTACCCGGCCAACTGGCTGGCCGCCAACCCGGTGGAGCACAAGGCCGACAAAGTGCCGCAAGGGCTGTTTTAAAACAGCACCGTACTTGCGCTAAGGACACTCTGCAAAACCCGGCCCGCAATGTGCTTGCACTCTGAGACATGAAACAAACCGATCTGGGACTAAATTTGACAAGCAAGCGTACGCGCAAGGGTGAGTTTCTTGCGCAGATGGAGCGGGTGGTGCCATGGGCTGATTTGGTCGATCTCATCGCACCGTATTACCCCGAAGGCAAGAATGGCCGTCCACCTTTTGCACTGGAGGCCATGCTGCGGGTGCACTTCATGCAGCAGTGGTTCAGCCTGTCGGACCCGGCGATGGAAGAGGCCTTCTTCGACACGCCGCTGTACCGGGAGTTTGCGCAACTGGATGCACATGGCCGACTGCCTGACGAAAGCACCATCCTCCGATTCCGCCACCGGCTGGAGAAACACAGGCTGGCCGACCAGATTCTGGCGGTAGTCAATGCGTTGCTGACCGAGCGCGGCCTGCTGCTCAAAGCCGGCACCGCCGTGGATGCCACGTTGATCCCCGCACCCAGTTCCACGAAGAACAAAGACAAGGCCCGTGACCCCGAGATGCATTCGAGCAAGAAGGGCAACCAGTGGTACTTCGGAATGAAGGCCCACATTGGTGTGGACGCAGATTCGGGGCTGGTGCACACCGTGCGTGGCACCTCCGGCCACGTAGGCGACATCACCGAAGGCAACAGCCTGCTGCACGGGCAAGAAACCGATGCCTTTGGGGACGCTGGCTACCAGGGAATCGGTAAACGCCCAGATGCCAAGGACAGCGTCACCTGGCACATCGCCATGAAGCCGGGCCAACGCAAGATGCTGCGCAACGACAAAGCGTCCGATGTACTGGTCAATGCACTGGAAAAGCTCAAGGCCGGTATCCGCGCCAAAGTGGAGCATCCGTTTCGGGTGGTCAAGCGCCAGTTCGGTTACGCCAAGGTGCGTTACCGCGGACTGAAGAAGAACACGGCCCAGTTGGTCACGCTATTTGCGCTGTCCAACTTGTGGATGGTGCGCAGCAAATTGCTGGGGATGCAGGCATGAGTGCGCCTGCAAACAGGCAAACGGCCGGGGAGAAGGTGAAAACGGCTCCTGTAGGCGGTCTAGGGGCAATGGATTCGAGGATTCTGCCGCTTTAATTCACCATGCGAAATATCGTTGCCTGCTATCACGCTCGAACTTGAGTTGTTCAGACCATCCCTAACGCACAGAGCCAGACCCCGCCCAAGGTGTAGGCTGAAATTTTCAAAGGATTCCCCATGCGCACACCCTCCATTGGCATCATCGGCACCGGCTGGGTCGGGGCCAGCGTGGCGATTTCGGTGTTGCAGGCGGGGGCGGCGCAGAAGGTGCTGTTGTTTGATGCCCGCGACGGACTGGCCGAGGGCGAGGCGATGGACCTGGCGCACGGCGCGGCCTTTTATCCGTCGGCCACGGTGCGGGCCGGGTCGGTGGCCGAGATGCTGCACACCCAGGCCATTGTTATTACCGCAGGCAAAGGCGGCACGCCCGGCCAGTCGCGGCTGGACTTGCTGCAAGCCAACCTGGGCATCCTGCGCGGCATCGCCCTGCAACTGCGTGGCTACCAGGGCATTGTGGTCATCGTCAGTAACCCGATAGACGTGCTGGTGTTTGACTTTACCCAGGTGTCTGGCCTGCCGCCCGAGCGCGTGATCGGCACCGGCACCATGCTGGACACGGCGCGGCTGCGCCAGATTGTGGGCCAGCGGCTGGCGCTGGACCCGCGCTCCATCCACGCCCAGGTGGTGGGCGAGCATGGCGATTCCGAGGCGGTGCTGTGGTCGGGTGCGGAGGTGGGTGGCGTGCCCCTGCGCAGTTGGGCGGGCTGGCAGCCAAGCGACGAGGAACACATCGCCCACCAGGTGCGCCGTGCTGCTTTTGAGATCATCCAGCGCAAGGGCTCCACCAACCACGCCATCGGCCTGGTCACCGCGCACCTGCTGCACGGCATGCTGCGCAATGAACGCCGGGTGCTCACCGTCACCCGGGTGCAGACCGGCGCGTTGGGCCTGTGGGGTGTGGCCTTGTCGTTGCCTACCGTGGTCAGCGCGGCCGGTGCGGTGCAGGTGCTGGAGCCCGCGCTGGATGCCGGGGAGCGGGCGGCGTTGGAGCGGTCTGCCGAGGTGCTGCGGGCGGCGATTGCGTCGGTGGCTTGAGGGGACTCACGTTCAGTCAACCCCATTCACGGTATGAGGCAAATGCAAGCAGATATCACACGGGGACTGCATCACACTCGGAGCGCGACGGAAGCTAGAAAACGCCATGCTGCGCTGTACCCAATATTGTCTTTGGTACAGGTAAATAAATGAGCCCGCATGAAGCGGGCTCACGATCAACCGGGTGTAGGCCATGCCAACTCCTTTATGAAGAATGGAGGGGTTTTCATGTATGCCCGTGCACTGCGAACTGATAAGATCCGCCGTCTTCTCCAAGACGTGTTGTGCATGGGTGGTTTTTTGGTAGACCCCTATTCACCTCACCAAAGGCCCTTGAGTGTTCTAGTACTCCGGGGCCTTTTTCTTTGCTAATCAACTAGGTTGCGTGTGCTCCTCAAGTTGATCGAGAAACTGGCAGCGGACCTCAGCTTTGATGCTGCTGAGCAAGCGCCAGTTGCCGGATTCAAAACGTACGCGCCCGGCCACGATGGTGGGGTGGATGCGGAGCTTGTCAGCCAACGCTATCGCGGCATCCATCGTGGGTGAGCTGGTTAAATCTGATGCCAACCATTCGGTTTGTGGAATCAGGATTTCTCGGGCCCCGTCGTCTGCCTCGCGTTCCTCTTGGGACTGTTGATGAATTTTGTCTTCAAGGTTGTCTGCAATGAAGGAACGATCAGGCCTTAAGTGGTCTTTTTTGATGTGCACTAGCTCGTGCAGTAAGGCGAACCAGAAGTTATCAAGCCGGTTGTGTCGCAGTGTTAACGCCACCACCGGACGATCTCCATCGAACATGGCGGCACCATCAAGATAGGTCTTGTTGAAGTGGCTCTCGAACACCAGGGCGATGCCCATATCGGCCAAGAACTCTTGAGCCAGACGAGGGCCTTGTTCGAAGCGAGACAGGCGTGCCAATTCTTTCAGGCGTTCATCGGTCAAGCTGCCCTTCACGTACGCCGACTTGAACTTGATTTGGCGCGCCTTTTTGAGCACAGCAACATGCCAGGTTAGCAAGGCATAGTCATCCATCAGCCGGCTACCACTCTGATGCATTGGCGCACGCAGCCGTGCTTGTTGGGTTGGAAGTATGTTGAAGCCGCGCATGAAGAAGCGAATCGATTCTTCGCCGTTCTCGCGGACTTCTCGAAGCGTGCTTAGAAAGCCCTTGAAGTAGCCGCGTTCGAACATCTCCTTCATAGGAAACTTTTTTTCGTCGTAAGGAACGCCTTCGGACAGGTTAACCGCATCATCGGTTGCGGTCAGCAGAACATCTGCTGGGATACCCAAGCCTTGATGCAGCTTGCGGATCGTTGCCAAGTTGAGTGGGCGCTTGCGTGCCAACACTTCCGATACCTTTGGTAGCGACCCCATGTAAGGCACCATGTCCACCTTCTTGAGCCCCAACTGGTCCATGCGAAACAAAATGGCTTCTATCGGATCGGGCACCACGGGCTCGACTTTGCTGCGCTCGTAAGACTCAATCACCAGAGCCAGCAATTCCAGCTCTGCCTCATTGCTGGAACCCGGCACCATGTCTTCATCCATCAGCGCTGACAGACGAACGATCGCCGCATCGTAATCACGCTGCGTTTTGATCACTTTCACCCGTTGCTTCATATTCTTTCCTTCCATTTGCCGAGTCCTGCTTAAAACTTCAGCTTGTCGTACGCGGCATGTGTGCCGACCCACTCGATCAAGACCACGCCGTTTTGGTACTTGGCCTTGATGACCAATCGGTAGGTATTGCCTTTAATGTTAAAAATAACTTTGTTGTCCGCTAGGAAGCTGGCGCTTGGGTATCGGCTCTTAATATCCTGCGGGCTAGTCCATTGGACCCGCTCGGCTTCTATGCGCCAAGCGTTAAGTGGCCCACGTGCATCAGCGTGTGTGCGCTTGAAATCGTCAAGCTTGATGAGGCCAAGTAGTTGCATGGTTTAGTTATGGTTGGTTTCCCCATCCATTGGCTAATGATAGTTCTTTTTTATTTTATTATCAATGGTTCTTTAAAAAGAGAAGTGTCATATTGTCCTGTCACGGTGAAGACTGAACTCTGACATGCCGGGCGCGCAGTGGGCACCGACCACGAGTTCGGCGTGTTCTCGGCGGACGGGCGGCAGTTTTTGGGCGGGGCGGGGGTTAGCCAGTTGCACAGCGCACACAAAAGCTGCAACCTGGGCTACTGGGTGCGCCAGTCGGCGCAGCGCCAGGGTGTTTTTGGTGGTGCCTGCGGGGGCTGTTGAAAACTAACCTAACCCAAACCGCCGTCATTCCTGCGTAGGCGGCAATTCCGTTTTAAGTGCCACCCGGCGCAAGCGCAGCGCATTGCCGACGACCGATACGGAGCTGAGGCTCATGGCCAGTGCGGCCACCATCGGCGACAACAGCCAGCCCGTGAAGGGGTACAGCACCCCCGCCGCCAAGGGCACGCCCAATGCGTTGTAGAAAAATGCAAACGCCAGGTTCTGCTGCATATTGGCAATGGTGGCGTTTGACAGCGCCCGTGCAGTGGCAATGCCCCGCAAATCGCCCTTGACCAAGGTGACCTGGGCGCTGTGCATCGCCACGTCGGTGCCGGTGCCCATCGCGATGCCCACGTCGGCCTTGGCTAGCGCGGGCGCATCGTTGATGCCATCTCCGGCCATCGCCACCATGCGGCCTTCTTTTTGCAGTTGCGCAACCAGCGCCAATTTGTCAGCGGGCGTGACTTCGCCATGCACTTCGGTAATCCCCAGTGTGTTGGCCACCGCCTGGGCGGTGGTCAGGCCGTCGCCCGTGGCCATGATGATGCGCATGCCGGTGGCTTTGAGTTCGGCCAGGGCGGCGGCCGTGCTGGGTTTGATGGGGTCTGATACCGCCAGCAGCCCGGCGAGTTGGCCGTCCACCGCCAAATACACCACGCTGGCGCCTTCGGCACGCAGGCTCTCAGAACGCGCGGTCAGGTCGGCCACGGAAACCTTGCTGTGCGCCATCAGCGCGGTGTTGCCCAGCGCCAGTTTTTTGCCGCCTACCGTCCCCTGTACGCCAATGCCGCTGGCGGATTCAAATGCGTCTACTTTTTCCAGCGCCAGCCCGCGCGCTCGGGCCGCTTGCACGATGGCGTTGGCCAAGGGGTGTTCGCTGCCCTGGTCCAGGCTGGCGGCTAGCTGTAGCACGGCATCTTCTGTGTAGTTGCCGACGGGGATGGCGCGGTTAAAAACCGGCTTGCCTTCGGTCAGCGTGCCGGTTTTGTCCACGATCAAGGTGTCTATCTTGCGGAAATTTTCGATCGCAGCGGCATCGCGGAACAACACGCCCTGGCTGGCACCGCGCCCGGTCGCCACCATGATGGACATCGGCGTAGCCAGCCCCAAGGCACACGGGCAGGCAATGATGAGCACCGCCACCGCGTTAATCAGGCCGTAGACCCAGCCTTGCTCCGGGCCAAATATGCCCCACGCCAACCAGGTCAGCAGCGCAACCGACACCACCGCCAGCACAAAGTAGCCCGCCACCGTGTCTGCCATGCGCTGCATCGGGGCTTTGGAGCGCTGTGCCTGCACCACCATCTGCACGATCTGCGACAGCATGGTGGTCGCGCCCACCTGCTCGGCCCGCATGGTGAGCGCGCCGGTGGTGTTCAAGGTGGCACCGATCAGCTTGTCGCCGCTGCGCTTGGTGATGGGCATGGGCTCGCCCGTGAGCATGGATTCGTCTACCGCGCTTTCACCCTCCAGTACCAATCCATCTACCGGCACCTTTTCCCCGGGGCGCACCCGCATGCGGTCGCCCACATGCACATGGGTCAAGGGGATGTCTTCTTCAAGGCCATCGTCGGCGATGCGGCGCGCTGTTTTAGGGGCCAATCCCAGCAAGGATTTGATGGCTGCCGAGGTCTGTGAGCGGGCGGTGAGCTCCAGTATCTGCCCCAGCAGCGTGAGCGTAATAACCACCGCCGCCGCTTCAAAATACACCGCCACCCGCCCCATTGCCATGAACGATGCCGGGAAAACCTGCGGTGCCACCGTCGCCACCAGGCTGTAGATGAAGGCCGCACCCGTGCCCAGGCTAATCAGCGTCCACATATTCGGGCTACGGTTGCGCACCGACTGCGCGCCCCGCACAAAAAACGGCCCGCCCGCCCACAGCACCACGGGCAAGCTCAGCGCCAGTTCAATCCAGCTTTGCACCTGCATGTCAAACCACTGCAACTGGTGCCCCCACATGGCCAGCACCATGACCACGGCGCTCAGGGGCAATGTCCACCAGAAGCGACGGCGAAAGTCCACCAGCTCGGGGTTGTCTGCGGTGTCCAGGCGGGGCATTTCGGGCTCCAGCGCCATGCCGCACTTTGGGCAATTGCCGGGGTGGTCTTGCCGGATTTCGGCATGCATCGGGCAGGTGTAGATGCTGCCCACGGGGGGCGGCGGCGCATGCGTATGCGCAGCCTCGGTGGCTGCCAGGTACTGGGCTGGGTGGGCGGCGAATTTGGCTTTGCAGGCTGCGCTGCAAAAGTAATAGCTGCTGCCAGCGTGTTGGATAGCGTGTGGAGACTGCGCGGTGACGTTCATGCCGCACACGGGGTCTTTCAGCGGAGGGGGGGCCGTCGGGGCTGTTGCCATATGGATCTCCTGCGGATGGTGTGGCTCCATCATGCCCCGTTGTGCGTTCAGCATCTGTGCGCCAGCGCACCCATTGCGGCGCTGGTGGGTCGGTTAAATTTTAGCGTTTTAGGTCTGTAACGCATATTCCAATTGCGCAGGCAGCTATTTATTCAATAGCATATAACCTAGCCCGGCACGCCATCCGCAACCCAGTCACTGCGCAGGTCTGACAGCCTCTTCCCACGTGAGCTTCTCTACGCACAAGTGCGTAGGGGTCTGAATGCGCCCTACGCACTTGGGCGAATTGCTGCGCAGCGCCACCCCACGAACAATGTACCTACCGTTAACCGCCACACATTCCGGGATCACACCATGCAACACGCGCACCGCCTTGATCGCTTCATGTCCTGGCTTTGGGCATGCCTTATTGCCTTGCTGCTCAGTGCCTGCGGAGGCGGTGGCGACAGCGCCGCGCCGGGCGCTGAAGCCACCACCCTAGCCGCGCAAGGCACGGTGGTGGACGACCAGGGCATCCCTCTCGCCGGTGCCAGTGTGAAAGTAGTGGCCGCCAGTGCGGATGGAGCCAATGGTGTGGCGGTGAACACGGGCGCGGACGGCCGGTTTACGCTGACCTTGTCTGTAGATACCCCGGCGGTGATCCGGGTTGAAAAGTCTGGCTTCATGCCCATGGTGCGTGCAGCGGGCGATGCTGCCCACAACGCGGCGTTTGCGGCGCGGGTGGTGTTGCTGCCCGTGGCTTCCACGCAAAGTTTTGATGCAACACAGGCCGCCGTACTGCGCGTTCCGGGCTCCAGTGCGCGGGTGGAGTTGGCGGCCAGCAGCCTGGTGCGCACCGACGGCCAGACTCTCTCGGGCAGTGCCACGGTGGCGCTCACCCCCATTGACCCCAGCAAAGACATCGGCTTCATGCCCGGTGTGATGGTGGACTCAGCCTCTGGCACACCGATTGAATCGCTGGGCGCTTTGAGTGTCAACTTCACCGATGCCAGCGGCGCACCCCTGAACCTGGCCAGTGGCCAGACTGCGGCCATCCGCATCCCCGCCACCCCCGCCACCCCCGCCGCCGGGGCCACGCTGCCCGCCAACTTCCCGCTGTACCACCTGAACGAGACCACCGGGCTGTGGGTGCAAGAAGGTACGGCCACGCTGCAAACCGACCCCTCCACCGGAGACAAGTACTACGAGGGCACGGTCAGCCACTTCAGCACTTGGAACGCAGACCAACCCCTGACCCGGGCCACCATCGACTACGGCTTTGATGCCAGCGGCTCGCGCTGCATCGTGCCTGCTGTCGTGCATGCGGTAGGTATTGACTACAACGGCGGTAACTTCGGCAACAACCGCACCGTGTTTGTGCGCATCAATTCGCGGGTGCGGCTTACGCTCTACAACATTCTTGGTCAACCCGTTGATAGCGTGGTGCAAAGCACCCCTGCCGTTGCCGGCACTACCGAGCCCATCGCACGCTGCCTGGTGGCGCGTGACAGTGTCGAAATACGTGGCCAAGTCACCGTCAACAGTGGTTCGCTGAGTGGTTACCACGTTCAATTCCATACGGACATAGTGAACTTCACCGTGCCCATCGATGCCGACGGCAGCTACCGCACCCGCATGCCCAAATTCATGGGCGACATCAGCGCCAAGCTGGTGCAAAGCGGCACCCACCGGGGTTTGCCAGACACGTCGGTCGCTGCCACGGTGGAGGGGGTAGACGTGGTGATGCCCCCCTTGGTGGTAGAAGACCGCATGGTAGAACTGCGCGGTTGCGTGCAGGGCTGGGGCGGCTTTCGCCAGACCTACGGCATCGTCAGCGCCTTTGTGGGGGGTAATTTAGTGGGTACCACCACGGTGGCCTCAAGCAACCCTGGTTTCCTATTTTTGGTGCCCATTGACAGCGCAGTCAAGCTGCGCCTGACACCGCCTGATGGCTCCCTGCGTGAGCGTGTGGACACCATTGCCGTGGCCCGTGCGCCCATCCAGCTCAGTGGCTGCTTGAACCTGCCCAGCGGCCCACTGGTGAGCATGGTCGTCACAGGCAGCGGCTTGACCAAGACCTTTGATGCCACCGGCAGCATAGCGGGTGATGCCCCTATATCCACCTACAGCTGGGACTTTGGCGACGGCACCACCGGTACAGGGGCCACGGTGGTACACGCCTACGCAGCCGCAGGCACGTACACCGTGCAACTGACCGTGACCGACCAACAGCACCAGTCCACTACCCAGCGTGGTGTGGTGTCCACCACCACCACCACGGTGACCACGTTGCAGTCCTTGGACATAGGGTTTGACTACGGCTGCGCCATCACCGCCACGGGTGGCCTGCGTTGCTGGGGCATTAACAATGTGGGCCAGCTTGGAAATGGCGAGACAGCGGATGTCTATGCGTTTGCAATCAATTCGCCAGTGCCGGTGGCTTTGAACCTCGGACTGCAAGGCGATGGCGTGACCACGTTTGCCCTGGGCATCGCGGCAGTCAGCGCCGGTAGCGCCCACACCTGCGCCATCACCGTTGCGGGTGCTGTACTGTGCTGGGGTATCGACGAAGAACAGGAGTTGGGCAGAGCGAAGGCGCTCTCTATCCCGGTACATTCGGCGTTGCCAGTTGCCGTCAGCACGATAGGCACAGCCACTTCGATTACTGCCGGCAATTCCCATACCTGCGCTGTAGAAACAGGTGGCACGATTTACTGCTGGGGCTCCAATGTGGTGGGCCAACTAGGCTTCACGGGTGGCACCGGGCTGAACCGAACCAATCCACCCACAGTGGTGGCTGCCATGGGCACGGGTAACAAGGCCGTGGTGGCAGGCGGGCACCACACCTGCGCCATTACGGCGCAAGACGCGCTGCAATGCTGGGGCCTCAACTCAGACGGACAACTGGGCGATGGCAGCACCACCGACAGCAGCACCCCGCGCCAAGTGGCGGGGCTCACGAGCGGTGTCAGTGCAGTGGCTGCGACAGATGACTTTACCTGCGCCATCGTGTCGGGCGCTGTGAAATGCTGGGGAGACGACCCCGGCGCGAAAATACGTGATTTTGGCAGTGTGGAAATTCCCACCACGGTTGCGGGCTTGGAATCCGGTGCTGTAGGTATTGCTGCGGGCCGTGGCCACGCCTGCGCCATCTTGGGCGGCGGTGAGCTGCGTTGCTGGGGCTTGAACGGAGGGGGGCAATTGGGCCTGGGCAACAACCAGCCCGATACAGAAATTCCCATCACCGTGCCAGGCTTGGAGCGTGATGTCGTGGAAGTGCGCGCCAAAGACCAGGCGACCTGTGCCCGCTTGCGCAACGGGAGCGTTAAATGCTGGGGGCAGTGGTTTGCTCCACCGCAACAGTTGTAGGTGGATGTTTTTGCAGGCTTTTAAGGCTCTAGCCCATATTCTGTAAGCGTAACAAGCTATTTATTCAATAGCAAATCACCCCGCCTGGCAAGCCGCCCAAGCCGCCACAAACCCCGCTGCCCGCGCCCGCACCTGGTCGGCAGGCGTACCCGGCGCATACAGCTGGCCGCCAATACCGAATCCGGTGGCCCCCGCTTTCACCCAGCCCGCCATGCTCTCGGGCGTGATGCCGCCTACCGGCCAGATGGGGGTGCCGCTGGGCAGTACCGACAGCAAAGCCTTCAGGCCCGCCGTGCCGACCTGCTCGGCAGGGAATATCTTCAGCGCGTGGGCACCGGCGTCGAGTGCACAGAAGGCTTCGCTGGGGGTCACGATGCCGGGGGCGCTGAACAGGCCGGTGGCCACGCTGCGGTGGATGACGGCGGGGTTGCAGTTGGGCGACACGATGAGCCCGCCACCGGCGGCGTGCACCGCGTCCACATCGGCCACGTTGAGCACCGTGCCTGCGCCCACCAGCGCGTCGGACGGGGCGATGCTGGCCAGAATGGCGATGCATTCCAACGCGCCGGGGCGGTTCAGCGGCACTTCCAGGATGCGAAAACCCGCATCAAACAGGGCCTGGCCCACGGCGGCGGCAGAGTTAACGTCCAGGCCGCGCAAGATGGCGACCAAGGGGAGGGCGGGGGCGTGCATGGCTAAACCTTGTGTTGTTGGATGAAACGAAAGCCGCTCAAGATGACTTCGCGTGGCGACAAAAGCGTGAGCGCGCTGCCCAGCTGCCGGGCGGCGGCTACGTAGGCCTCGGCCAGAGCGGGTGAGCCAATCAAATGGAATTGCGCTTGCCCCAGGTCTTGCAGCACAT
Organism: Rhodoferax sp. LB1P47; assembly: GCF_056521445.1. Taxonomy (NCBI): domain Bacteria; kingdom Pseudomonadati; phylum Pseudomonadota; class Betaproteobacteria; order Burkholderiales; family Comamonadaceae; genus Rhodoferax; species Rhodoferax sp. LB1P47. Next base: position 143,257 of record NZ_JBWMAU010000008.1, read on the forward strand.
CTTGCAGTTCGCTGCCGATCAGCAGGCCGCTTAAATACGCCTGGGCCTGGGCGGCGGGCATGCTGCCGGTGACTACGCGGGCGCGGCAGGCAAACAGCTGGTGCGCCAACGCGCCGGGCCTGCCGGCGGCCACGCCATCGGCAAAGGCGGGTTGGCTCCACAGCGGCTCTGCACCCGGGGGCTGTGCCGCAGCCGCCAGCGTGCCGTGGGTAGACAGCAGGGCAAACAGCTCGCCCGTCATGTAGGTTCGCAGTTGCTGGATGCGGCCATCTTTCAACAGCACCCATTTGCTGTGCGTGCCGGGTAGCACAAACCAGCCGTCGCGCAGGCCCATTGCCACCGCGCCCAGCAGCTGGGTTTCTTCACCGCGCATCACGTCGGGCTGATCCGCCACACCACGCACGCAATAGCCGGGCACGATAAAGCGCTGCGGCTGGCCGGTGACGGCTACCAAGTTGTGGGGCAGTGCCTCCAGTGGCACATCCGGCCCGAGGTACGGGGCTTCCTGCCAGCCAAAGGCGCTGCCCACCATGCCGGACATCACCACCGGGCTGTCTGCGGTGGCTCCCAGTGTGGGCAGCCATGCGGCCAGCGACTCTGCGTGCCGCCCCCGGGTGGTGAGTGCGCCCTGGTCGTCACTGGCCTCAAGGGCGCAGTGGCCTGTGGGGTCTAATGTGTACGCCCGGCGGTGGGTGGTGCCCCAGTCCACGCCAATCCACGGGGTGTGGGTGTTTTCCATGCGGTAGTGTCCCTCTGTTTTTTCTAGATTGTATGATTTATTATGGGTTGCGGCATGTGTATGCCAGGAGCTTTTTGCAATGAAATCACCGGTTATCCAAAACACCTCGGCCATGTATGCGGGGCGCAATCTGCATGGGCAGGTGGTCAAGGCGCTGGGGCATGGCGTGCTGGGTGGGGCCTATCCGGCGGGCAAGCTGCTGCCCAACGAAGAGGAGCTGTGCCGCACGCTGGATGTCAGTCGCACCGCCCTGCGTGAGGCCATCAAGGTGCTGGCCGCCAAGGGCTTGCTGGAGTCACGCCCCCGCGTGGGCACCTGGGTGCGCCCGCAGGCCAGCTGGAACATGCTCGACCCCGATGTGCTGGCCTGGCGTTGCGCCACCGGGCCGGATGCACAGTTCTTGCGCCACCTGACCGAGATGCGCGAAATCATCGAACCCGCCGCCGCCGCCCTGGCCGCCCGCAACCGCAGCCCCGCCCAGCTGGAGGCGTTGGAGTTGGCCTTTCAATCTATGGCGAGCGCCGCCGATGTGAATGCCTGGGTGCTGGCCGACCTGGCCTTTCACAGTGCCGTTTTGCAGGCCACCAACAACCCCTTGCTGGTGCCGCTGGCCGCCATTATTGGCAGTGCGCTGGAGTCGCTTTTGGGCATCACGGCGCGCCAGGCCGGGGACTTTAAAGACGCGCTGCCCGACCACCGCAAGGTGCTGGATGCCATTCGCGAGGGCGATGCGCAGCGGGCGCTACACCGCATGTCGGTGATGCTGTCGGATACCCGCGATTTGATGCAGCGGGCGGACCTGTTGACGGATGTTCTGCCTGCGTAGCGTCGGATAAAGGGTTTTTCCTAGGGCTAAAATCGCGGCTTATTTGTATGATTTATTAAATCTACGTTAAATCCACGATAGCGCCAACCCATCTAAGACCGCCCAATCATTCCTATGAGCAACGAAGCCCCCAAAAAACGCCGTTCCCAACACTGGTTTGGCGGCACCAGCAAAGACAACTTCATCCACCGCAGCTGGATGAAAAGCGAAGGCCTGCCCGACGACAGCTTCGATGGCCGCCCGGTCATCGGCATCTGCAACACCTGGAGCGAGCTCACCCCCTGCAACCAGCATTTCCGCCAGCTCGCCGAACGCGTGAAGCACGGCGTGCTGCAGGCCGGTGGCATCGCGGTCGAATTCCCGGTGTCCTCGCTGGGCGAAACCCTGATGCGCCCCACCGCCATGCTGTACCGCAACCTGGCCAGCATGGACGTGGAAGAAGCCATCCGCGCCCACCCGCTGGATGGCGTGGTGCTGCTGGCGGGCTGCGACAAAACCACCCCTGCCACCCTGATGGGTGCGGCCAGCGTCGATCTGCCCACGCTGGTGGTGTCGGGCGGCGCGATGCTGAACGGCAACTACCGGGGCGAGCCCATTGGCTCGGGCACCCACGTGTGGAAGTTTTCGGAAGCCGTGCAGGCGGGCACCATGACCCTGCCGCAGTTCATGAAAGCCGAGAGCTGCATGTCCCGCTCCGCCGGGGTCTGCATGACCATGGGCACCGCCAGCACGATGGCCAGCATGGTCGAGGCGCTGGGCGTGTCCCTGCCCACCAACGCGGCGATTCCCGCCGTGGATTCGCGCCGCCTGGAATTGGCGCAGCGCTCGGGCCGCATGATTGTGGACATGGTCGAGCGCGACATGCGTTTGTCCCACGTGCTGACCCGCGAAGCCTTTGAAAACGCCATCCGCGTTTGCGGGGCCATTGGCGGCTCCACCAATGCCGTGATCCACCTGATTGCCATCGCCGGCCGCATGGGCGTGCCACTGTCGCTGGACGACTGGGACCGCCTGGGCCGCGACATCCCCACCATCGTGAATCTGATGCCGTCGGGCGAATACCTGATGGAAGACTTCTACTACGCCGGTGGCCTGCCGGTGGTGATGAAGCGCCTGCTGGAAGCCGGCCTGCTGCACGGCGATGCCATCACCGTCAACAACCGTACCCAGGCGCAAAACGTCGAACACGCCGAGTGCTTTAACGACAAGGTGATCCGCCCCTTAAGCCAGCCGCTGGTAGAGCAGGGCGGCCTGGCCGTGCTGCGCGGCAACCTGGCCCCGCAGGGCGCGGTGATCAAGCCGTCGGCCGCCACCGCCAAGCTGTTGCAGCACCGGGGCAAGGCCGTGGTGTTCGAGAACATCGAGCACTACAAAGAACGCATCATGGACCCGGACCTGGACATCGACGCCAACAGCGTAATGGTGCTGAAGAACTGCGGCCCCAAGGGCTACCCCGGCATGGCCGAGGTCGGCAATATGGGCCTGCCGCCCAAGCTGCTGCAACAGGGCGTGACCGACATGGTACGCATCTCGGATGCCCGCATGAGCGGCACCGCCTTTGGCACCGTGGTGCTGCACGTGGCCCCCGAAGCCGCTGCCGGTGGCCCGCTGGCCCTGGTGCAAGACGGCGACGAGATCGAGCTGGACGTGGCCGGCCGTGGCCTGCACCTGCATGTGAGCGACGAAGAACTCGCCCGCCGCCGCCTGGCCTGGGTGGCCCCGCCCGAGCCGCCCTCTGGCTACGTGCGCCTGTACCACCGCCATGTACTGCAAGCCGACCAGGGTGCCGACCTGGACTTTTTGGTCGGCTGCCGTGGCGACGCCGTACCCCGCGATTCACACTAAGGATTTTGATGAAAACCGCAAACTACCCCAGCCTGGAGGGCCGCAGCGTGTTCATCACCGGCGGCAGCTCCGGTATCGGTGCCGACATCGTGATCGGATTTGCCCGCCAGGGTGCCAAGGTGGCCTTTACCGGCCGTAACGCCGCATCCGCCGCCGAGGTGTTGGCAGCGGCCAGCGCAGTCGGCCCCACACCATTGTTTTTGCAAAGCGAAGCCAGCGACGTGGCCGCCCTGCAAGCCGCCATTGCCCAGGCGGCAGCAGCGCACGGTGACATCAGCGTGCTGGTCAACAACGTGGCCAACGACCAGCGCCACGACCTGATGGACGTGACCCCGGAAGACTTCGACTGGCGCGTCTCCATCAACCTGCGGCCCGCCTTCTTTGCGGCCCAGGCCGTGGTGCCCGGCATGCGCCGCCGGGGCGGTGGGGCCATCGTCAACCTGGGCTCCATCAGCTGGATGATCAAGGGCAAGGGCTATCCCGTGTACGGCACCTGCAAGTCCGCCACCGTGGGCCTGACCCGCAGCCTGGCCCGCGACCTGGGCCCGGACAGCATCCGCGTCAACACCCTGACCCCCGGCTGGATCATGACCGAGAAGCAGCTCACCCAGTGGGTGGATGCCGAGGGCGAGCGCATGATGGACGACAACCAGTGCCTGCCCGGCCGCATAGTCGGTGCAGACGTGGCCAACATGGCGCTGTTCTTGGCGGCCGACGACAGCAGCATGGTCACCGCGCAAGATTTTGTGGTGGACGCCGGTTGGACCTGACCCGGACTTGCTCCCTCGCCCCTTCGGGGAGAGGGCTGGGGTGAGGGGCGGGCAGGTACGCACGGTGCATGCTACGGTGACGGTTTTAAGTTTTAAGCCATTTTTTCATGCCGAAAAAGCCCGCAAGCGCTCATTGAGCCTGCACAAGCAGCTCTCATTTTTAAAAATAAAACAATAGCAAACATGCCTTTACCCTGCACCGCCACCCCCATCTGGCCCGCCACCCTGCAACTCGGCGAGGGCACGCTGTGGCACGCCGCCAGCAGCCGGTTTTTCTTCGTAGACATCCTCGGCCAGGCCGTGCACAGCTGGCAACCCGCCACCGACGTTCGCCAAAGCTGGCCCATGCCCGAGATGGTTGGCTGGCTGGTGCCGTGCGCCGACGGCCAAGGTTTCATCGCCGGGTTCCAGTCCGGCTTTGTGCGCCTCACGCTGGAGCCGGAGCTGAAGATCGAGCGCCTAGGCTCCCCGCACCCCGATCAATCCGGCCTGCGCCTGAACGATGCCAAAGCCGATGCCGGTGGCCGCATCTGGGCTGGCTCCATGCACCACACCAACCCCCAGCAGCCCCTGGGCCAGCTCGCCTGCCTGCACCCCGATGGCCGCGTTGAAGTGGTGGAGACAAACATCCACATTGCCAACGGCCCCGCCATTTCAGCCGACAGCACAGTTCTGCTGCACACCGACAGCCTGCTGCGCAGCATTTACCGCTACCGGCTCAGCGCCGACGGCCAACTGACCGAAAAATCCCTCTGGAAAACCTTCGCCCCCGAAGACGGCGAGCCCGACGGTATGACCTTCGACGCCGAAGGCCATGTCTGGGTCGCGTTTTGGGGCGGCAGCTGCCTGCGCCGCTTCAATTTGGCCGGTGACGAGCTGCAACGCATCAACCTGCCCGCCAGCCAGATCACCAATGTGGCGTTTGGCGGCGAGAACCTGGATTTGATGCTGGTGACCAGCGCCCGCGTGGGTTTGTCTGATGAGCAGCTGGCCCAGCAGCCGCTGGCCGGATCTGCGTTTGTGCTGCGCACCGGCGTGCGCGGGGTGGTGCCGGGGGTGTGGGGTTGAGATTAATCCCAAAATGGGACTAAAATCTGTCTATGCATTTGGTTTCCATGCCACCACTGTTGGCCTTTGCCGCCAAACATGCGCTGGCGCAACAGGCTTTGCAAAACTGGTGTGACGAGGTGCGGCGAGCCAAGTGGACGCAACCGGCCGACATCAAGGCCCAGTTTGCAACGGCCAGCATTTTGAAGAACCGCCGGGTGGTGTTTAACCTCAAAGGCAATGATTACCGCGTGGTGGTGGCCGTGGCGTACAACGCGGGGTTTGTGTTTGTGAAGTTCATCGGAACACATGCTGAGTACGACGGCATCAACGCCGAAACCATCGAAATCTGACACCCTGACTTTCACATGAAGGAGCCAGTATGGACATTCAACCCATCCACACCGAAGCCGACTACCAAGCCGCACTCAAGATAGTCTCTATGCTGGTGGACCAGGATCCCGAGCTGGGCACGCCCGAGGCGGATCGGTTGGAAATCGTGGGCATATTGGTGGTGGCCTACGAAGCCAAGCACTACCCCATCGCCCCACCCGATCCGATTGAGGCAATCAAATTTCGCATGGAGCAGCAGGGCCTCAAGCCCAAAGATTTGGAGCCCATGATCGGGCAGCGTAACCGGGTGTACGAGGTGCTCAACGGCAAGCGCAAACTGACGATGGCGATGGCGTGGCGCTTGCACACCGGGCTGGGCATCCCCGCCGAGAGCTTGATCCGGCAACCTGCGGGGGTGTGATTTTGTCAAATGCGCGCACCTGAACCGTAGGCGTTTCAGGTGTACTTATACAAAACATAGATTCTTCCTAAAACCCCCTTCACCTCAACGGTTTAGGGCGTTCTCGCCAATCCCCCCACCAGCTCCCCCAGCCGGGCAAACGCCCGGTCCACCTCGGGTGTGAACGGCCAGCCGCAGTTGACCCGCAGGTGGCCCTCGAACCGGTTGGAGTTGGTGAAGATGGTGCCCGGCGCGATCACGGTGTTCTCGGCCAGCGCGGCGTGGAACAGGGCGGTGGCCGACAGGCCTTCGGGCAGCTCAATCCACAGCGACAGGCCGCCGCGCGGCACGGTCAGGCGCGTTCCGGGCGGGAAGTAGGTAGCCACGGCCTGGGCAGTTTGGGTGCGCTGCGTGGCCAGCGTGGCGCGCAGGTGGCGCAAATAACGGTCGTAGGCGGGCGATGCCATGAAGCTGGCGGCGGCGCGCTGGCCTAGGCGCTCGTTGCTGCGCGAGGCGGCGAACTTCAGCATCTCTACCCGTGCCTGCCAGCGCCCGGCGCTGACCCAGCCCAGGCGCAGGCCGGGGGCCAGGCATTTGTGCAGCGACGCGCAATACACCACGTGGCCGCTGTCGTCCCAGGATTTGATGGCGCGCAGCGGCTCCATGCGCAGCACGCTGTCATCCACCAGGGCGCTGTAGGTGTCGTCTTCGATCAGCGCCACATCGTGCTGCTGGCACAGGCGCAGCAGGGCCAGCTTGTGGGCGCTGGGCATGATGCTGCCGGTGGGGTTTTGCAGGTACGGCACCACCACCACGGCCTTGATGCCCGGCGTATTGCGCAAAGCCAGCTCCACCGCATCCACCGAGATGCCGGTGCGCGGGCTGGTGGGGATTTCCAGCGCCTTCAGGCCCAGGCTTTCCAGGGTTTGCAGCAGGCCGTAAAAGGTGGGCGACTCCACCGCAATGGTGTCGCCGGGCTGGGCCACGGCGCGCAGGGCCAGGTTCAGCGCTTCGGTGCAGCCGTTGGTGATTTGGATGTCGGCCGCCGAAAGAGATTTAATAGGGGTCAGATTCCAATTATCTGATCCGCCTTCAACGCCACGATGCCCGCTGTTGATAATTGGAATCTGACCCCTATTAAATCGCTGGGCCAGTACCTCGCGGAACTCCAGGCAGCCCTGCGGCGGTGCGGCGCGCACCAGTTGCTCGGGGTCCAGGCGCAGGCTGCGTTGGGCCGCTTGTTGCAGGGCTTTGGCGGGGTAGAGCTCGGGGGCGCAGCGGGCGGTGGACAGGTTGGTTTTGAAGCGCTGCATGCGTCCCAGCGCCAAAAATTCAGACACCTTGGTGTGGATGCCCACGTACTGCGCAGGGTCGGGGGCGCGCTGCATCGGCGGGTCGTTCACCGGGGCCAATGTGGCCGTAGCCTGCGCGGGCCGCACAAAGTAGCCCGAGCGGGGCCGCGCCTCCAGCCAGCCTTCGCTCTCTAGCAGGCGGCACACCTGCATGGCCGTGGACAGGCTCACCGTGTGCTGGCGCACCACTTCGCGCAACGACGGCATGCGGTGCCCCGGCAGCAGGCTGCCCGCGTGAATGGCGCTGCGGTAGTGGTCGGCGAGGTGCTGGTATTTGGGCTGGGTGGGCATAAGCATTGCACATCATGTGGCGTTGCGCGCGGGCTGAACAGGTACAGACGGGGGCAAAACAGACCATAACAGATGCGAATTTTTTGCACTGTTGCGGTACAGAAGGGTAGGGTCTGTGGCTGTTCGGTGCGGGTCAAAATTTTTACGCTACAGGCTCTTTCACAAAGAGGTCTTGTATGCCGTCCACCACCGCACCCCTGTTCACCCTGCACCTGCACACGGCCCAGCGGGCCTGGGAACGCCTGCCGCGTGGGGCCGAGATCGTTGTGCTGGAGGGCGCGGTGCGCCTGCACGAAAGGGTCTATCTGGCGGGGATGTGGGTCGAGCTGCCGGTGCTGCTGCGGGCTGGGGAGCGGCACCGGGTGGCGGTGGCGGGGTGGATGCAGATGGAGGCGGTGGGTGGGGCGCGGGTCAGTGGGGTGGCGCGGCAGCGGGGGGGCTGTGTTGCCCTGGATTTTTTCTTATTTTGATAGCGGTTTGTGCAGGTAGGGTGTGCGGTGGAGGGCTAAAAGGCTTGGAGTATTTGTGGATGGCTCGTGGGCCTGACATCCCCGGCCGGGGTATGCGCCCGGCGGCGCAGTTACTTTTCTTTTGCGCAATCGATGCGTAACCAAAAGAGAGGCGCCCCAACTGTCTGCGCCCTCCGCTTTCGCTGCGGGAACCTGCGGTGCTCGTGGAATGCGGGGTCTGGCTAAACTCGCTGCGCTCAAACAACGCCAGCCCTGATCCGCATTCCACTGCGCTCCTTGGCGCATACAGATGGGGACCCGGGTCCGGGATCGGCCCGGCTGCGCCGGGCATCGCGCCTAGGGCGCGAGATGCCCCTCACCCCAACCCTCTCCCCGGTGGGGCGAGGGGGTAAGGCAGTCCATGCCCGTCAGCACCGTGGTGTTAAACACCCCGGTATTCCTCCCTCTCCCGCTCCCCGGGGTCTCCCTCTAGATGCGCCGAGGAGCACAGCTATTTCAAGCCTTTTAGCCCCCCAGCGTAAATAAAACCTGCGCAACCAGCTATTCAAACCATAGCACCTACAAGACCCTAGGGTTTCACCTTAGATTGCAGTTGCAACACGGCCACCATGCGCCCGACACACAAGCAGAGCCGCCACTTGGGAAGATCACCTCACCGAAACAAGTTGCACCAATGTCGGTGCAACAACCCCAAAGGACTTCCCCATGACCCGCTCTTTCAACCGTATCGCCGCTACCGCTCTGTTCGCCCTGACCGCTGGTGCCTTTCTCCCCGCCCACGCTGCCACTAGCGACGCAGACCTGGCCAGCTCGGTGCAATCCACCCTGACCAGCCAACTCGGCAGCGATGCCAAGGACCTGACCGTGACCGCCAGCAACGGCTCCATCACCGTCCACGGCTGGGCACAAGGCCCACAAGAAGAAGCCAAGGCCCGCTATGTCGCCAGCACCGTGCCCGGTGTGGCCAACGCCTACAGCGACGTGCGCACCTTCTCGACCAATAACAACCAGTGACCAGCGATTAGGGCGTTTTAGCCCTCTAGCGCTTATCCATCAAGCGGCTACAGCTATCTAAAGAATAGCTGTAGCCGCTTTTGCGTTGGGGTGGATACGGGTGCCCAAGCTGCCACAATCACCCCGTCTCCTCTCTCACCTGCTCCATGCAAATCCCCTACGAACTTCTGGTCGGCTGGCGCTATACGCGGGCGGGCCGGGCCACCCGGCGCAACGGCTTCATCAACTTCATCTCGGGCGTGTCCATGCTCGGCATTGCGCTGGGCGTGGCGGCGCTGATCATCGTGCTCAGCGTGATGAACGGCTTCCAGAAAGAGGTGCGCGACCGCATGCTGTCGGTGGTGGCGCACATCGAAATCTTCGCTCCCAACGGCGAGGCCCTGCCCGACGTGGCCAAGACCTTGGCCGAGGTGAAGCAAAACCCGGCGGTGCTGGGTGCTGCACCTTTCATAGCAAGCCAGGCATTGCTGGCGCGCGGTGAGGACATGAAGGGCACCATCGTGCGCGGCATCGACCCGGCGCATGAAGCCGAGGTCATCGACCTGGCCGTGGCCCTGCCCAAGGAGACGATGGCCAAGCTGGTGCCCGGCCAGTTTGGCGTGGTGCTGGGCATCGACCTGGCGCGCAGCCTGGGCGTGCGCCTGGGCGACCCGGTGACGCTGATTGCCCCCAGCGGCCAGGTCACCCCGGCGGGCGTGGTGCCGCGCCTGAAGCAGATGACGGTGGTGGGCACGTTTGAGTCCGGCCATTTTGAGTACGACTCGGCTCTGCTGATGCTGCACATCGAGGATGCCCAGCGCATCTTCCGTCTCGAAGGCCCCAGCGGCATCCGCGTCAAGCTGCAAGACCTGCACCAGGCGCGCCAAGTCACGCAGGAACTGGCGGGCAGCCTCAGCGGCAATTTGCTGATCCGCGACTGGACGCAGCAAAACAAAACCTGGTTCGCGGCGGTGGAGCTGGAAAAACGCATGATGTTCATCATCCTCACGCTGATCGTGGCCGTGGCCGCGTTCAACCTGGTCAGCACCCTGGTGATGACCGTCACCGACAAGCGAGCCGACATTGCCATCCTGCGCACCCTGGGGGCCAGCCCGCGCAGCATCATGGGCATTTTCATGGTGCAGGGCGCGATGGTGGGGGTGATGGGCACGCTGGCCGGGCTGCTGCTGGGCCTGGGCATTGCCTTCAACATCGACGTGATCGTGCCCGCGCTGGAGCAGCTGTTCCACGCCAGCTTCTTGCCAAAAGAGGTGTACTTCATCAGCCGCATGCCGAGCGAGCCGCAGCAGGCCGACATCGTGCCGATTGCGGTGATTTCGTTGGTCCTGGCTTTTGTGGCCACCATTTATCCGAGTTGGCACGCCAGCCGCGTCAACCCAGCCGAGGCTTTGCGCTATGAATAAGCCTGTATTACAAGCCACTGGCTTAACCAAGCGGTTTTCTGAGGGCCGCCTGGACGTAACCGTGCTCAAGGGCGTGGACTTGCAGGTGTTTGCGGGCGAAACCGTGGCCATCGTCGGTGCGTCGGGCTCGGGTAAAAGCACGCTGCTGCACCTGCTGGGCGGGCTGGATGCGCCCAGCAGCGGCACGGTGCAGCTGCACGGCCACGACATGGCCAAGTGGGATGCGGCAGAGCAGGGCCGCCAGCGCAACCAGCACCTGGGTTTCGTCTACCAGTTTCACCACCTGCTGCCCGAGTTCAGCGCGCTGGATAACGTGGCCATGCCCTTGTGGATTAGGCGGTTGCCGCGCGACCAGGCTGCACAAGCAGCTATGAAAATACTAGCATTGGTGGGTTTACAAGACCGTGTACACCACCGGCCCGCTGAGCTCTCGGGCGGGGAGCGACAGCGCGTGGCCATCGCCCGTGCCCTGGTGGCCCAGCCCGCTTGCGTGCTGGCCGATGAGCCCACCGGCAACCTGGACCGGACCACGGCCGACGGCGTGTTTGCGTTGATGCTGCAACTGGCCCGCGACCAGGGCACGGCCTTTGTGCTGGTGACCCACGACGAAACCTTGGCGGCCCGCTGCGGGCGCACTTTGCGGCTAAACCAGGGGCAGTTCGCGGTTGCGTGAAGCCGGCCCCATGCTGTAAACCCTCGGATCGTGCCGCTCTGGTGCCAGCGTACACTCTTTCGAGTGTGTATTTTTGTATCTGCGCTGGTGTCGCGTAGGCCTGTTGCGGGCCATGCCGAAAGTCCGACAGACTCCTAGGCCCACTCCGTTTCTATAGCCAAAACAAAGGGCAAATCCATGCCAGTTGAGGACAAATTCCACGTGCGCGTGCTCCAGGTGCTGCGCGACAGCCGTGTGTTTGGCACGCTCGATGAAGCGGTCCTCAACGATCTGGCGGATCTGCTGGAGCTGCAAGAGGTGCGGGGGGGCAGTTTGGTGCTCCAAGAGGGCGCGGCGGCCGACAGCATGTTCTTCGTTATCACCGGTCGGCTGCGGGCCTCGCGCCGCAACCGCGATGGCAGCGTCATGCTGTACAACGAAATCCGGCCCGGCGAGAGCGTGGGCGAGATGGGCTTGATCTTGCGCCAGCCGCGCACTGCCGACGTGACTGCTGTGCGCGATTCCACCCTGGCGGTACTTAGCCGCGCCCACTTCGAGGCCTTGCTGCTGCGCCAGCCGCTGGCCCTGAACCGGGTGTTTTCGCAGGCCATTTTTGACCATTTACGCCATAGCGCGCAGGTGGTAGAGCGGCACCAGGCACAGGCTTTTGTGGTGGTGCCACTGTTTGAAGGTGCCGGTGCGGCCGAGGTGGCGCGGGGCCTGACCGAGGCCTTGGCCCGCATGGGCCGGGTCCACCACATCACTCCCCAGGCCGCGCTGGAGACTGCGCAAACCACCGAAGATGTGGGAGCCAAAGACCGTTTCGACGCACTGGAAGATGCCTTTGATTACCTGGTCTACGAGGCCGATGCCAGCCCTTCGTCATGGACCCGGCGGGCTTTTCGGCAGGCCGACCAGGTTATTTTTGTGGCCAATGCCGGCAGTTCTCTGGAGCGGGGCGCGTTAGAGCAGCGCCTGACCGAAGAGCCCGGTTTTGGCATGAAGCGCCAGCACCTGGTGCTGCTGCATGCGGCCACGGCCGTGGTGCCCGAGGCCACCAGCGCCTGGCGTACCGGGCGGCAGATCGAGCGGGTCTACCCCACCCGCCGCCAGCACACCGGCGACTATGGGCGGCTGGCCCGGTTTTTGACCGGCCGCGCCGTGGGCGTGGTGCTGGGCGGTGGCGGGGCCCGGGGCTTTGCCCATCTGGGCGTGCTGCGGGCCATGCAGCAGGCAAACATTCCGGTCGATCTGGTGGGTGGCAACAGCATGGGCGCGCTGATCGGGGCGCAGTTTGCCTGCGGTTTGTCGCTGGAGCAGATCCGCGACCAAACCCGCAAATTTGCCGAAGGGGGCGAATGGCCCACCTTGCCGCTGGTGTCGATTGTTTCGGGCGGGCGCGTCAAGCGCGACCTGCGGGCCATGTTTGGCAACACCCAGGTCGATGCCCTGTGGACCCCTTACTTTGCGGCGGCTTGTAACCTCACCACGGGCGGCACCTCGGTGCAGGAAACCGGGCCGCTGTGGCGTGCCGTGCTGGCCAGTAATTCGCCAGCGGGCCTGTTCCCGCCGGTGCTGGTGAATGGCCATTTGCTGGTGGATGGGGCGATTCTGGAGAACGTGCCGGTGGACGCGATGCGCATGCGCCTGGGCGTGCCGCTAGAGAAGCGCCGAGGCAACGGCACCATCATTGCCATCGACGTGGACGTGCAAGACGAGATGGGTGTAGACCCGGCGCTGGAGCGCTTGTCGGTGCGCAGCACCCTGAAGGGTCTGGTATCGCGCGAGCCCCGCAGCACGCCAGGCATTACCGAAATTTTGTACCGCGCCGGGCATATCGGCGGCCTGCACCAGCGGGCCGCCACCATCGCCCAGGCAGACCACTACCTCGAACCCCCTGTAGCCCATTTCACGATGATGGCCTACAGCCGGGCCGATGAAATTATTGAAGTGGGTTACCGCCACGCTATGGAGAAGATGGACCAATGGAAGCTGTAACCGCTGTAGGCCGCCGCCACAATGACCTGCCCCCGGCCCTGAGCCTGTCCCTGAGCCAGCGCGAAGTCTGGCTGGACCAACGCGCCTGGGCGGGCAGCGCGCACCTGAATATTGGCGGCTGTGTGTTTCTGGAGGGGCCGCTGGAGCCGTATCTGCTGAAGCAGGCGCTGGTGCGGCTGGTCGCCGAGAGCGAGGCCTTGCGCCTGGTGCCGCTGGCCGACGGCAGCCAGACGCTGCTGGAGGAGGGCGTACTCAATTTGGACGAAGTCTCTATTGGCGTGTGCGACGACCCCAAAGCCGCCATGCGCGACTGGTGGCAGCAGCGCATGGCCGAGCCCTTTGCGCTGGATGGCACGCCGCCTTGGCGGTTGACCCTGCTGCGGGCCCATGGCACCTTGCACGCGCTGCACTTGCAGTTCCACCATCTGGTGATGGATGGCTGGGGCACCTCGCTGGTGATCCAGCGCTGGGGCGAGATCTACACCGCAATGGTCACCGGGGTCGAGCCGGTGCAGCGGCCTGATCCGGGTTACCAGCAGTTCATCGAAGAATCCAATCTGTACCGCCAGTCGCCCGCCTTCGAGCGTGATGCCGCCTACTGGCAGGCGCAACTGCCGGTGCTGCCCCCGGCCCTGCTGGAGCGGCGCTATGCCGATACCCGCAAACAGGCATTGCCGGACGCCCGCATGGGCTTGCAGCACATTCCCCGTGCCAGTTATGACCGGCTGGCGCAGATAGCGCAGGCGCAGGGCTCCAGCGTGTTTAATTATTTTCTGGCCGCCCTGGTGCTGTACCTCAGCCGTGTCAGCCAGCGCCAAGAGGTGGTGGTGGGCGTGCCCAGCCTGAACCGGGGCGGGCGGCGCTATAGCAACACCTTGGGCATGTTTGTGGGTGTGATGCCGGTGGTGGTGCGGCTCACGCCGGACATGACCCTGGGCGATTTGCTGACCACCGTGGCCAGCACCATGCGCAGTGCGCTGCGCCATCCGCGCTACCCCTTGAGCGAATTGGGCCGCACGCTGGAGGTGGCACGGAACCGCCGCGACGGCCTGTTCGATGTGCTGCTGTCGTTTGAGCGGCAAGACTATGCGGGCTTCTTTGGTGCCGCCGAGCTGGTCGAGCCGCGCCAGTTGTTTGCTGGAAAATCCCGCTTCCCGCTGGGCATTACGGTGTGTGAGTTCCATGCCGAGCAAGATGTCGAACTGGCGCTGGAGGCCAGCGAAGCCTGCTTTGCCGAGGGCGAGGTCGAGCTGCTGGGCCGCCGCCTGTGGCATCTGGTGGAAGCCGCCACGGGTGCGCCAGAAACCCTGCTGGACAGCATTCCGCTGGTGCCGCCCCAAGAACACTGGGCGCTGATCGACGGCCTGCACAAAGACGTGGCCACGATGGCCGTGGCCGAGCCGTTTGTGGCCCAGTTTGCCCACCACGCCGGGCTGCGCCCCGAGTCCAACGCCCTGGTCTGGAACGAGGAACATGGCACCGGAGAAATGGACTACGCCACGCTGGATGCGGTGTCCACCCACCTGGCCTGGCGCCTGCGCGCGGTGGGCGCGGGCAAGGACAAGATCATCGCCATGGTGATCGACCGCTCGCCCGATATGGTGGTGGCCATGCTGGCCATTGCCAAAGCCGGGGCCGCATTTTTGCCGCTCGACCCCGAGGCCCCGCTGGCCCGGCTGTCGGCCATTTTGCAAGAGAGCGGTGCGATTGCCCTGCTGATCCAGCCGCATACCGAAGAGCGCTTGGGCGGCCTGCATGCCTGCGTGTTGCGCACCGACTGGACCCAGGCCGTGGCAGACGTGGCGCAGTACGGATCGCAGCCGCTGCCGGTGCAGCCCAGTGCCAACGACCTGGCCTATGTGCTGTTTACCTCCGGCTCCACCGGGCGGCCCAAGGGCGTGATGATCGAACATGCCACGCTGGCACGCCGCTTGGGCTGGCTGTCGCGCGCCTACGCGGTGGAATGGAGCGACCGCTCGGCCCAGGCCACCCAGGCCACCTTTGACCCTTCGCTGATCGAACTGCTGCTGCCGCTGGTACACGGTGCCAGCGTGGCCCTGCCGCCGCCGGGGCGCTTGCTGCCCGAGTCGCTGGCCGACTTTGCGGTGCGCCACCGGGTCACCATCATGGCCTTTGTGCCCAGCACCCTGAGCCGCTTTCTGGATTCGGCTGGGCACCGCAAAGACCTCAAGCTGCGCGTCGCCTGCTGCGGTGGCGAGGTGCTGTCGCCCGAGCTGGCGCAGCGCTTTTTGAAGGAAACCGGCGGCCGCCTGTACAACGTCTACGGCCCTACCGAAACCGCTATTTTTGCCACCGCCTGGGAGTGCGAAAACCACCGCACCGACACCGCCCTGCCGATTGGCCGCCCCATCGACGACACCCGCATCTACGTGCTGGACCAGGCCCTGCGCCCCATGCCTATGGGCGTGCCGGGCGAGGTCTACATTGGCGGCGAGGCAATTGCGCGCGGCTACCTGAACCGCCCCGAGCTGGATGCCCAGGTGTTTCTGCCCGACCCCTTCCGCCCACTCGGGCCCGGCAGCCGGATGTACCGCACTGGCGACAAAGGCTGGCTGGGCAGCGACGGCAACCTGCACTTTTTGGGTCGGCTGGACCGGCAGATCAAGCTGCGCGGCTACCGCATCGAGCTGGGCGAAATCGAGTCTGCGCTGTCGGCTATTGAAGGGGTGTTGCAGGTGGCGGCCAAGCTGATCGAGCGCAAGGGCAAGCCGCAAATCCACGCCTGGGTGGCCGTGGCAGCGGGGGCTACAGGCAACCCGACCGCCGAGAGCCTGCAAGCCGTGCTGCGCATGCGCCTGCCCGACTACATGGTTCCCAGCGGCATCAGCGTGTTACTAAGCCTGCCGGCCAGCGCGGCGGGCAAGACCGACTACGACGCACTGCCCGAACCCGGGCAGCACGCCGGCCCCACCGAATCTCGCCCGGCCAACCGCAAATACGAGGCCGAGCTGCTGGCCTTGTGGCAAGACGTGCTGGAGACCCGGCCCATCAGCGTGCAGGACAACTTCTTCGACTTGGGCGGCGACTCGCTGGCTGCCGTCACCATGCTCACCAGCATCGAGCAACTGGTGGGCCGCAAGGTGCCGATGTACCTGATCACCGAACACCCCACGATTGAGGGCCTGGCCGTGGCCTTGACCGAGAAAAGCAAAGGCCCCGGCGTGATGCTCAACCTGGGGGCCGACACCGGGCGGGTGCCGCTGTACCTGGCCGCATCGGGCCACGGCGACCTGCTGCGCTTTCAGAATCTGGCCAAGGCGCTGGGCAATGCCTGCGATGTCCACATGCTGCAACCCCCGTTTACCGAGCCGATAGAGCGTATCGACGATCTGGCCACCTTGTATGCCGATGCCATCCAGGTGCATGGCAAGCGGCCCGGATTTTTGGCTGGGTTTTCGGTCGGCGGGATTGCGGCACTGGAGGCCAGCCGTTTGCTACAGCAACGCGGCATTCCGGTGCGCGGGCTGTTTTTGATCGACACCACCTACCCGGCATCGCGCCTGGGCGGTACGGCGTTTTGGCGTTTGTCGGGCTGGCTGGTGAAGCGCTTTCGCGTTCAGGAGTTGAGCCTGAATGGCCG
The DNA here is from genome assembly GCF_056521445.1 of Rhodoferax sp. LB1P47. NCBI lineage: Bacteria > Pseudomonadati > Pseudomonadota > Betaproteobacteria > Burkholderiales > Comamonadaceae > Rhodoferax > Rhodoferax sp. LB1P47. The sequence goes on from NZ_JBWMAU010000008.1 coordinate 159,998, forward strand.
CCGCATGGGGGCCATGTTCAACGACCCCGGCCTGGTCAGCCAGGTGATGGCACTCAAGGGCTACCGGCCTACGGGTTATGACGGGCCCACGCTGCTGCTCAAGTCGTCCGGCCTGGCCAGCTGGGGGCGCTGGCTGTTCCACCCCTGGGCGCAGCTGATGCCCAAACACCTGTACGAGCACCAGATCCGGGGGCTGCACGGCTCTATTTTTGAGCCCAGCAATGTCACCGAGCTGGCCACGGTCATCGCCGACCGCATGGACAAGGCTGCGCCTTGAGTTCCGCCTTGCGCTGGCGGCTGCTGTGCCTGGCGCTGGCCGTGGTGGTGCTGGTGGCCTTGGCCGTTGCCTGGAGCGCATCGCCGCTGCGGCAGTGGCTGGATGCCGACCGCATCGTTGCGGGCTTGCAGCAACTGGGGGCCTCGTTTGGGTTGGTGGCGGCGGTGCTGGGCTTTGCGCTGGCCAGCACCTTGGTGGTGCCGCTGGGCTTTTTGACCCTGGTGGCGCTGGTGGCGTTTGGCCCCTGGACGGGCATGGCCACCATCTTTGCCGGTGCCTTGTTGGGGGCGATGGCCAGCTACGGGCTGGGGCATCTGCTAGGCAACCAGCTGCTGCAAAAACTGGGCGGTGAGCGGATCAACACCGTAAGCCGCCGTTTGGCCGAGCGCGGCTTGCTGGCGGTGATTGCAGTGCGGATGGTGCCCATCGCCCCGTTTGCCATCGTCAACATGGTGGCCGGGGCCTCGCACATCCGCCTGCGCCACATGCTGCTGGGCACGGCGCTGGGTATCACCCCCAGCACCGTAGTGATGGCGTTTTTTGTGGAACAGATCGTGGCCGCCTTCCGCCAGCCCGGCCCACTGGCGTTGGCCATCGTGCTGGGCACGCTGGCCTTGATCGGCGTGGGCGGCTGGGCAGCGCGGAAGTATTTACGTTAGTTGCCCAATAAAGCCGCACGGGCTTCGGCCGCTGGAAACACGCAGGCCACATCGTGCGCGCAGCCCGGCACGATGGTGATGCTGCGTTGCTTGTCCGGGACCAGCAGGCTGCGGTCGTAGGCGGCATAGGCCAACCCGCGCTGTAGCCGGTACGGGCCTTGGGCCATTGCGGCACAGCTTTTGTCCATGATGCGGTAGAAAGTACCCTGTGCATCGCTGCTGTCGAGCGCGCCTTCCAGGTAATGGATGTCGGCCTGCGCGTAGTGGGCGCGGGCCTCGGCGGCGCTGCGGCCCAGGTGGGCGGGCAGGTCCTCGGTGCCGTATTTCCAGCGTTGCACCTCGGGGCAGGCAGCCACCGTGGCGGCGGGCCAGACCGGGTCAAAGTACAGCCAAGTGCCCGGGTCGGCCACCACGTAGCGCAGGCGGATGGCGGCGTGCGGCACGGCGGCAAAGCCGATGTAGTGCTGCACCATCTGCGCCCCGGCAGAAAACCCGGCGATGGTGATGCTGCGCAGGCTGGGCCACTGCTGGTGCAGGTTCACCACCAGCGCATCCAGCGCGGCAAACGAGGTCAGCCCACCCGCATTGCGTGCCGCACCCCCGGCCATCCACGAGGCGCAGGTCCACAGCGCATCGCCGTCCTGTGCAGCGGGTACGCCCGTGGCGGGGCATTTGTCTGCATCGGCTGCACGGACCTGAAAGACCGGCGCCACCACCACATGGTGGGCCGCTGCACCGCCGCGCTGCACGGCGGCCAGGGCGGCGTTAAAGGTCTTGTCGGCATCACGCGGGTGGCCATGCAGGGCGACCAGGGCCGATGTGGGCGCACCGGCTCCGGGCACCTGCGAGGCATAGAAGTGCATGCGCTCCGCGCTGCCGGAGGGCGTGAAGGCGAAGTAGCAGGCGCTGGAGGCCGGAGCCGCGCAGTCTGTTGGCGGGGCCGCCAGGGCCACCACGGGCAGGGCCAGCAGCCATACAGCAAGGAGTCGGCGGAAAAGCGGATGGTCATCCAGTGGGTCGATAGGCATGCGAGGCATTTTAGGAAGCCAATGGCCGGGCCGACGGTTAAAGTCTGCCCCTTATGTGGATCGACACGCACTGCCATCTGGACGCCCCAGAATTTAAAGAAAATCATGCGCTAGCGCTTGATATGCGTGCGCAGGCAGCTATTAAAAATGTAGCGCTCTGCGTTTTGCAAGGCGTGATGGCGGCCAACTTTGACACCGTGCGCCTGCTGGCCCACCGCACCTTTGACGCCTACGCGCTGGGCATCCACCCGCTGTTTGTGGCCCGCAGCCAAGATAGCGACCTGGACCTGCTGGACCAGGCGCTGACCACCCACCGAGACGACCCGCGCCTGGTGGCGGTGGGCGAGATCGGGCTGGACTACTTTGTGCCCGCGCTGCAAGAACCCGCCATGCTGGCACGCCAGCAATTTTTCTACCGCGCCCAATTGAAGCTGGCCAAAAAACACGGCCTGCCCGTCATCCTGCACGTGCGCCGCAGCGCCGACCATGTGCTGAAACACCTGCGTGCCGTGGCCGGGCCGGGCGGGCGCTGGTTGGGCATTGCCCATGCCTTCAACGGCAGTCCGCAGCAGGCGCAGGCGTGTATCGCCATCGGCTTGAAGCTCGGCTTTGGCGGTGCCATGACGTTTGAGGCCGCGAACCAGTTGCGCCGCCTGGCCGCCAGCCTGCCACTGGAGGCTCTGGTGTTGGAAACCGACGCGCCCGACATCCCGCCGCAGTGGCTGTACACCACCGCCGCCCAGCGTGCGGCGGGCCAGCCGCAGGGCCTCAACTCGCCGCTGGAGCTACCGCGCATCGGTGCGGTGCTGGCCGGGCTGCGCGGGGTCAGCGTCGAGATGATTGAAGCCGCCACCACCGCCAATGCCCTGGCTGCCTTGCCGCGTTTGCAAGCCTTGCTGCCGTGACACGTTTAATCGGCCTACCGCCGCTGGTATCGCCTGACACCCGGCTACTGGTGCTGGGCAGCTTTCCCGGCGCGGCATCGCTGGCGGCGCAGCAGTACTACGGCCATCCGCAGAACCAGTTTTGGCGCATTTTGCACGCGTTTTATGCCTCTGGCGCAGATGGTATATGCGCTAGTAGCTATGAAAAACGTAGCGCGTGGATGCTGTCGCACGGCGTGGGTCTGTGGGACGTGTACGCCAGCTGCGAGCGCCAGGGCAGCCTGGACAGCCAGATCCGTAAAGCCGAGGTAAATGACTTTGCCGCCCTGCGCCAGCGCTGCCCCCAGCTGCGGGCCGTCGCGCACAATGGGGCGATGAGTTTTCGCCACGCGGGGCAACTGGAAAATTTAGGTCTGCCCACGGTGCGCCTACCGTCCACCAGCCCGGCCAATGCCAGCTGGAGCTTCGAGCGCAAGCTGGCCGCGTGGCGGGATGTATTTACACAATTTGGATTGATTTAATGGCCCGTAAACCCGCCACCCCCACTTCGGTTCTGCCCGAAGTCAACTTTTGCGACTACGGCGACGTACGCACCCTGCACCTGGGCACCGAGTGGGTGCAGGGCTCCATGCTGCTGGACACGCCCTACGAGATCGAGCTGGAGTACGTGCAGCGCATGATGGCCTGGCTGCTGTTTGTGCCGCCCAGCAGCGTGGCCAAGCGCCACGCCATGCAGCTCGGCCTGGGGGCTGCGGCCCTGACCAAGTTTTGCCGCAAAAAGCTGCGCATGAACACCACCGCCGTGGAGCTGAACCCGCAGGTCGTCTCGGCCTGCCGCTTTTGGTTCAAGCTGCCGCCCGACGATGAGCGCCTGCACATCGTGCTGGGCGACGCGGCCCTGAAAATCCAGAACACCGACTGGGCCGGCACGGTAGACGCGCTGCAGGTCGATCTGTACGACGAAGATGCCGCCGCCCCCGTGCTGGACAGCGCCGACTTCTACGCCGACTGCCGAAAGCTGTTAACGGAGGAGGGCTGCATGACGGTCAACCTGTTCGGTGAATCCAGCAGCTACCCCGCCAGCGTGGAAAAGATCACCCAGGCTTTCGGGGCCGAAGCTGTGTGGGCCTTCAAACCCACCCGCGAGGGCAACACCGTGGTGCTGGCCCAGCGCAACCCCACCCGCCCTAGCCGCGAAGAGCTGGTGGAGCGGGCCGACGTGATCCAAACCCGCTGGGGTCTGCCTGCCGCTAAATGGCTGAAGGTCTTCAAACCCGTGGTGGGCTAAAACATGCAATCCACCTCCTACCAAGGCCCCGTCACCTGGCGTTTGCTGGTCGATTGGTTGGCCGAAGACGGCGTGATCGCCCCCAGCGAGCAGCAGCGCACCATCGCCCGCTGCTCCCAGGCTGAAAGCGCCCAGCCGGCCCTGGTGCGGCTGGCCAGTGTGGCCATGCTGCGCGCCCGCGACGGCAAGCCGCTGGACATGGAGCTGCTGACCCAGTGGCTGGCAGGGCGCGCAGGCTTGCAGTACCTGCGCATCGACCCGCTCAAGGTGGAAGTGGGCAAGGTGGCCGACACCATGAGCGCGGTGTACGCCGAGCGCCACAAGGTGCTGCCGGTGCAGGTCACCACGTCCGAGGTGGTGGTGGCCACCAGCGAGCCGTTTTTGACCGACTGGGTGGCCGAGGTGGAGCGCCAGTCGCGCCGCACGGTGCGCCGGGTGGTGGCCAGCCCGCTGGAAATCCACAAGTTCACGGCCGAGTTCTACGCCCTGGCCAAGTCGGTCAAGGCGGTGCAAAAAGCCGGTGGCAACATCGGCGCGGGCAGCTTCGAGCAACTGGTAGAGCTGGGCAAAACCGCCAAGCAGCTGGATGCCAACGACCAGGGCGTTGTGCAGGTGGTGGACTGGCTGTGGCAGTACGCCTTTAACCAGCGCGCCAGCGACATCCACCTGGAGCCGCGCCGCGAGCAGGGCGTGATCCGCTTCCGCATCGACGGCGTGCTGCACCCGGTGTACCAAATGCCCATGAGTGTGATGAACGCCATGGTGGCCCGCATCAAGCTGCTGGGCCGCATGGACGTGGTAGAAAAGCGCCGCCCGCTGGACGGCCGCATCAAAACCCGCAACCCGCGTGGTGATGAGGTGGAAATGCGCTTGTCCACCCTGCCCACGGCGTTTGGCGAGAAGATGGTGATGCGGATTTTTGACCCCGACACCGCCGTGAAAGACCTGGACGCGCTGGGCTTTACGCCCCACGACGCACAGCGCTGGGAGGCGCTGGTGAAGCGCCCGCACGGCATCATTTTGGTCACCGGCCCCACCGGCTCGGGCAAAACCACCACGCTGTACTCCACCCTGAAGCGCGTGGCCACCGAAGAGGTCAACGTCAGCACGGTGGAAGACCCGATCGAAATGATCGAGCCCAGTTTCAACCAAACCCAGGTGCAGCCGCAGCTCGACTTTGGCTTTACCGAGGGGCTGCGCGCCCTGATGCGGCAAGACCCGGACATCATCATGGTGGGCGAAATCCGCGACCTCGCCACGGCGGAGATGGCCATCCAGGCTGCGCTCACCGGCCACCTCGTCTTCTCCACCCTGCACACCAACGACGCGCCCTCGGCCCTGACCCGGCTGATGGAGCTGGGCGTGCCCGCCTACCTGCTGAACGCCACCGTGCTGGGTGTGCTGGCCCAGCGGCTGGTGCGCACCCTGTGCAAGTCCTGCCGCGCCCCCGATGAGGCCCTGGCCCGCGACACCCTAGGTGCCGCCATCAAGCCCTGGAAGATCAACACCGACTACACCCCCTACAAGCCGGTGGGTTGCGTGGATTGCCGTATGACCGGCTTCATGGGCCGCATGGGTGTGTACGAGCTGCTCACCGTGTCCGAAACCTTCAAGGGCCTGGTCAACCAAAGCCCCAGCATCGACGCGCTGCGCCGCCAAGCCATCGCCGACGGCATGCGCCCGCTGCGGCTGGCCGGTGCGCTGCGCGTGGCCGAGGGGCTGACTACGCTGGACGAGGTGCTGTCCACCACGCCGCCGTTGGAGTCCTGACTTTCATGCCGGGATGCCGCGCACCCCGGCGTATGAAAGTTGGTTCTTTCACGTAAATAAGCCCATTTCCGTACGTGGAATCCCTCACGTTTTCCCTAGGGTGAACCCGTACCGGGAGGGTCACGGCTTCCAACCATAATCGCGCCACTGGTATTTTTGTGACCGATTTGTAATTTTTGGGAGGACCGTACATGTTAATTAAAAGTCAAAAAGACTTCTTCTCGGGGCTCATGTTCATGGGCATCGGGATCGCCTTTGCCTGGGGTGCCACTACCTACACCGTAGGCACCGGTGCCCGCATGGGCCCGGGCTATTTCCCGTTGGTGCTGGGTGTGGTGATGGCGATTTTGGGGGCCATCATTACCTTCAAGGCGCTGGTCACGGAAACCGAGAGCGGTGACAAGATCGGCAAATGGGCCTGGCGTCCGGTGTTCTTCATCCTGGGTTCCAACCTGGCATTTGGCGTGCTGTTGGGCGGCTTGCCCAGCATCGGGTTGCCAGCGATGGGCCTGATCATTGCGATCTACGCACTAACGCTGATTTCCGCCAAAGCGGGCGAAAAGTTTGTGCTGCGCGACGTGCTGATTCTGGCCACCGTGCTGGCCATCGGCAGCTACCTCGCCTTCATCCTGCTGCTCAAGTTGCAGATCCAGGTCTGGCCCACATTCATCACAGGTTAAGGGGTTTTCATGGATTTGCTGAGTAATCTGGCGCTGGGCTTCGGCGTCGCCTTCACCCCCATCAACCTGATGTATGCGTTGGTGGGTTGTATTTTGGGCACCTTGATCGGTGTGCTGCCCGGTATTGGCCCGGTGGCCACTATCGCCATGCTGCTGCCCGCCACGTATGCGCTGCCGCCTGTGTCGGCGCTGATCATGCTGGCCGGTATCTATTACGGCGCGCAGTACGGTGGCTCCACCACCGCCATTTTGGTCAATCTGCCGGGCGAATCATCGTCGGTGGTCACGGCCATTGACGGTTACCAGATGGCCCGCCAGGGCAGGGCGGGGCCGGCGTTGGCGGCGGCGGGTATTGGCTCGTTCTTTGCCGGTTCGGTGGGCACGCTGATTCTGGCGGCCTTTGCGCCCCCGCTGACCGAGATCGCCTTCAAGTTCGGCCCGGCCGAATACTTCTCGCTGATGGTCCTGGGCCTGATTGGTGCGGTGGTGCTGGCATCGGGTTCGCTGCTCAAGGCGGTGGCCATGATTCTGCTGGGCCTGTTGATTGGTCTGGTCGGCACCGACGTGAATTCGGGCGTGGCCCGTTTCAGCTTCGACATCCCTGAACTGACCGACGGTCTGGGCTTTGTGGCCATCGCTATGGGTGTGTTCGGTTACGGTGAAATCATCAGCAACCTGGCCCAGCCGGAGGACGACCGCGAGGTGTTTACCGCCAAGGTCAGCGGCATGTTCCCCACCAAGCAGGACTTCAAGGACATGGCCCCGGCCATGTTGCGCGGCACCATGCTGGGTTCGGCCCTGGGCATCTTGCCCGGTGGCGGTGCCTTGCTGGCCTCGTTTGCCAGCTACGCGCTGGAAAAGAAGATGAAGATGAAGCCCGGTGAAGTGCCTTTCGGCAAGGGCAACATCCGTGGCGTGGCGGGCCCCGAGTCGGCCAACAACGCCGGTGCGCAAACTTCCTTCATCCCGTTGCTGACGCTGGGCATTCCACCCAACGCCGTGATGGCGCTGATGGTGGGTGCCATGACCATCCACAACATCCAGCCCGGCCCGCAGGTGATGACCAGCAACCCCGAGTTGTTCTGGGGCCTGATCGCTTCGATGTGGATCGGTAACCTGATGCTGGTGATCTTGAACCTGCCGCTGATCGGCATGTGGATCAAGCTGCTGTCGGTGCCCTACCGCTTCCTGTTCCCGTCCATCGTGCTGTTCTGTGCGATTGGCGTGTACTCCACCAACAACAACACCTTCGACATCTGGCTGGTGGCAGGCTTTGGCTTCTTGGGCTATCTGTTCAACAAGCTGGGTTGCGAGCCCGCGCCCTTGTTGTTGGGCCTGATTCTGGGCCCGATGATGGAAGAAAACTTGCGCCGCGCACTGCTGCTGTCGCGTGGCGACTGGAGCGTGTTTGTGACCCGTGGCCTGTCGGCCAGCCTGTTGGCGGTGGCGGCCCTGATGGTCATCATCGTGCTGCTGCCTGCGGTGAAGAACAAGCGCGAAGAAGCGTTTGTCGAAGAGTAAGACCCCTCCGTCTCTTGAAAAATGGCACCTTCGGGTGCCATTTTTTTTGGCGATAGGGGCATCGCCATCGGCTATGCAGTCGACCCAGTGTTTTACATAAAATGGGGCTCCAGCGCTTATTCCATCTACACCAGTGGCTACAAAAAACAGAGCATCCGGCTTGCTACTCGCCCTTGTGGGCTCCATCGCCTTCAGCGGCAAAGCCATCATCGTCAAGCTGGCCTACCGTTTTGGGGTGGATGCGGTCACGCTCATCATGTACCGCATGCTGTTTGCGCTGCCCATCTTTGCCGTGATGGCCTGGTGGGCCAGCCGTGGTAAACCGCCGTTGACGCGCAAGGACTGGTGGGGCGTGTTGGGCCTGGGCTTCACCGGCTACTACCTGGCCAGTTTTCTGGACTTTGCCGGTCTGGGCTATATCAGCGCCTCGCTGGAGCGGCTCATCCTGTACCTAAATCCCACCCTGGTGGTGCTGCTGGGCTGGGTGCTGTACCGCAAATCCATCAGCCGCACCCAGGCCCTGGGCATGGCCGTGTGCTACGGCGGTGTGGTGCTGGTGTTTGGCCACGAGATCAACGTACAGGGTGCAAACGCGGGCTTGGGGGCGGTGCTGGTGTTCGGCAGTGCGGTCAGCTACGCCATCTATTTGGTCTACAGCGGCCAGATGGTGCAGCGTCTGGGTTCGTTGCGGCTGGTGGGCTTGGCGACTAGCGTGGCCTGCCTGCTGTGTTTGTTGCAGTTTGTGCTGCTACGCCCGATGTCGGCGGCCCTGGTGGCGCCTGAAGTCATTTGGCTGTCCGTTTTGAACGCCACCGCCTGCACGGCCGTCCCGGTGCTGATGGTGATGATGGCCATTGAGCGCCTGGGTTCGGGCCTGACCGCACAGGTCGGCATGGTGGGGCCGCTGTCTACGATTTTGATGGGTGTGGTGATTTTGGGCGAGCCGTTTACCGCCTGGGTGGCGGCTGGTACGGTGCTGGTGGTGGCCGGCATTTATGTGTTTACCCGCAGTGGGCGCTGAATCTTCGTATAACGTAAAGGAAAAATCATGGACTTGGGAATTTCTGGCCGTTGGGCCTTGGTGTGTGGGGCCAGCAAAGGCCTGGGGCTAGGGTGCGCGCAGGCGCTGGTGCGCGAGGGGGTGAACGTGCTGATCGTGGCGCGTGGTGTGGATGTGCTGGAGGCGGCTGCTATGCAATTAATAGCTGACTACGCAGGTAATACCAGCGCAGAAGTGCTATTTTGTGCCGCAGATATCACCACGCCCGAAGGCCGGGCCGCCGTGTTCGCCATCCGCCAAGACTTCGACATCGTGGTCACCAACGCGGGTGGCCCTCCCACCGGCGACTTCCGCAGCTGGGACCGTGACACCTGGATCAAGGCGGTAGATGCCAATATGCTGACCCCCATCGAACTCATCAAGGCTACGGTAGACGGCATGGCGGCGCGCGGCTTTGGCCGTATCGTCAACATCACCAGCAGTGCCGTAAAGGCCCCCATCGACGTGCTGGGCCTGAGCAACGGTGCACGCAGCGGTCTGACGGGTTTTGTGGCCGGTGTAGCGCGCAGCCCGTTGGCCGGGCAGGGTGTGACCATCAATAACCTGCTGCCCGGTGCCTTCGACACCGACCGCCTGCGCAGCAATATGCAAGGTGCCGCCGCCAAAACGGGGCAAAACGCCGACGCAGTGGCCGATGCACGCCGCAAAACCATTCCGGCCCAGCGCTTTGGCACGCCGGAGGAGTTCGGGGCCATCTGCGCGTTTTTGTGCAGCACGCATGCGGGCTACATCACCGGCCAGAACGTGCTGGCCGATGGCGGGGCTTATCCGGGTACTTTTTAACCGGGTACTTTTTAAACCGTCTGGAGTGCTTCCAGGGCGAGGGTCACTTCATCTACGGTGACCCCGTCGGCGGGCTGCAAGTTGCCCAGCGCAGAGATGCCTTCGGCCTGCAACTGGCGGATTGCCGTGCCTGCGTCTTTGGGCGCGGCAAATCCGGCACTCAGCAACAGCAAACGCCCTTGGGCATCCACCAGCTTGAAGTGGAATAGCCCGTCCGCTTCGCGGTACTGCTTGAAGCTGGGCAGTGCCGCTTTGGCCACCTTGGCAGACTTTTGCGTGGCCTGGGCGTTCAGGTCGCGCAGGCCGACGGCGTGGCGTAATTTGGCGATGAAGGGGGTGGCGGTCTGGCGGGCCTTGAGGGCGCCAGCGCGCAGGATGGTTTCCACCTCGCCAGGGTTGTCCATATAGCGCTGGTAGGCATCGCGCATGGGGGCGACTTCGCGGTCGATGCGCTCGAACAGGGTTTGTTTCGCGTCACCCCAGGCGATACCGTCGGCATAGGCTTGGCGGAACTGGGCGGTTTCCTCTTCGCTGGCAAAGGCCTGGTAGATCTGGAACAGGGCCGAGCCCTCGGTGTCCTTGGCTTCGCCGGGGGCGCGTGAGTCGGTGACGATGCCGGCAATCAACTTGCGCAGCTCGGCACGTGGGGCGAACAGCGGAATCGTGTTGTCGTAGCTCTTGCTCATCTTGCGGCCATCCAGGCCGGGCAGGGTGGCCACGGATTCTTCAATCAGCGCCTCGGGCAGCACAAAGTGCTCGCCGTAGCTGTGGTTGAAGCGCTGGGCGATGTCGCGGGCCATCTCGATATGCTGGATCTGGTCGCGGCCCACCGGCACCTTGTGCGCGTTGAACATCACGATGTCGGCGGCCATCAGCACCGGGTACATGAACAGCCCGGCGTTGATGTCGGCATCCGGGTCGGCCTGGGCGGCGGTGTTTTTGTCTACCGATGCCTTGTAGGCGTGGGCGCGGTTGAGCAAGCCCTTGGCCGTCATGCAGGTCAGCAGCCAGGTGAGCTCAGGGATTTCGGGGATGTCGGACTGGCGGTAAAAGGCCACGCGGCTCGGGTCCAGCCCGGCGGCGAGCCAGCTGGCGGCAATCTCCAGCGTGGAGCGCTGGATGCGGGCCGGGTCGCAGGTCTTGATCAGCGCGTGGTAGTCGGCCAGGAAGTAGAAGCTCTCCACACCGGGGGCCAGGCTGGCGCGCACCGACGGGCGGATGGAGCCCACGTAGTTGCCCAGGTGGGGGGTGCCGGAGGTGGTGATGCCGGTAAGGACACGGGAGGTCGCACGAGAAGTGGTCATGGAGAATTCAAGAAATCAAAAAGGACAGTGGGCTCAGCAGCAGCTGGAGCAAGCCAAACGTCAGGCCCATGACAGGCTGCATCCACAGCGTGCTGATAACACCCGCAATCACCAGACCCATCACGATGAAAAACCCCCAGGGCTCAATGCGCGAGACCATTACCGCTTGGCGGTAGGGCAGCAGCCCCACCAGAATACGGCCCCCGTCTAGCGGCGGCAGCGGAAACAGATTGAAGGCGAACATCACCACGTTGACCAGCATGCCTGCCTTGCACATCTTGAGGAAAAACGGCTCTGTGGTGCCGGTGGCCACAAGCAGATACATCAGCACGCCCCACAAGAATGCCTGGATGAGGTTGGCACCCGGGCCCGCCAACGCCACCCACACCATGTCGCGTTTGGGGTTGCGCAGGTTACCAAAGTTGACCGGTACCGGCTTGGCATAGCCAAACAGAAAGGTGCCCGAGGTGGCGAAGTACAGCATCAGCGGCATCAGAATAGTGCCCACCGGGTCGATGTGTTTCATCGGGTTGAGCGTGATGCGGCCCAGCCGTGCGGCGGTGTTGTCGCCAAAATACCGGGCCACATAGCCGTGGGCGGCTTCGTGCACCGTGATGGCAAACAGCACGGGCAGGGCATAGACCATGACGGTCTGGATCAGGTTGGCAATATCCACGGGGTTTTCTTTAAAAAATTACAAGCCGATGGAGGCCAGGTCGCCACGGCCCTGGCGCACCAGCACCGGATCACCGCCACTGCCCATTTCGGTTAGGTCGATCACGGTGGTGGGCTCCAGCGGGCAGGCCCCGGCATCCAGCACGGCGGCAATCTGGTGTTCAAACATGTCGCGGATGGCGTGCGCGTCGTTCAGTGGCTCGGTTTCACCCGGCGGAATCAGCGTGGTGGCCAGCAGCGGGCCGCCGTGCAGCTCCAGCAGGGCTTGCAGGGTTTTGTGATCGGGTACGCGCAGGCCAATGGTCTTGCGCGACGGGTGGCTCAGGCGGCGCGGCACTTCCTTGCTGGCTTCCAGAATAAAGGTGTAGGGGCCAGGCGTAGCGGCTTTGAGCAGGCGGTACTGTTTGTTGTCTACGCGGGCGTAGTTGGCCAGCTCGCTGAGGTCGCGGCACAGCAAGGTCAGGTGGTGCTTGTCGTCCACGCCCCGGGTGCGGCGCAGCAGGTCGGCGGCGGCCTTGTCGTCCAGGTGGCACACCAGTGCGTAGCTGGAATCGGTGGGCACGGCCACCAGCTTGCCCTGGCCCAACAGGGCCACGGTTTGTTTCAGCAAGCGGGCTTGCGGGTTGTCGGGGTGAATTTCAAAGTGTTGGGCCATAGGGTGGTGATTTTAAGTGGGGGGTACTTGCCGTGAAATGCGGCTTTCCCGCACGGTCAGCCAGGCACCGGCAGCACCGCACAGGGCCACCAGGATGATGCCCAGTGTGGCCCACTGGTCGGGCACATGGTCAAACGCTAGCCAGCCGCCCAGCATGGCAAAACCAATTTGCCCGTACAAAAACGGCATCAGCGTGGCCGATGGAGCGCGGGTGTAGGCCAGGATCAGCAAAAAATGGCCGATGCTGGCCATCGCGCCCATCACCACCATGCCGGCCCATAAATGCCAGTCGTGGATGGTTTCCCAGACAAAAGGCACAGCCAGCGAGGCCACCAGCGTGCCAATCCAGCCAGTGTAGAAATGCATGGTCAGCGGGTCTTCGGTCCGGGCGAGTGTGCTGGTCAGTACCTGGAACCAAGCGTTGCACGCTACCACCGCCAGCGGTAGCAGCATGGCCCAGTGGAAGGTTTCACCGCCGGGCCGGATGATGACCAAAGTGCCCACAAAGCCCCCGGCCACCAGCAGCCAGCGCAGGCCCGATACGCGTTCGCCCAGCACAGCGGCCACCAAGGTGATCACCAGCGGCGTAATCATCACAATCGCAGTGAATTCGCCCACCGGCATGAACTTGAGGCTCAGAAACGCGAACACGCTGGTCAGCAGCAACAGCACGCCGCGCAGGCATTGGAATTTGGGGTGCGCGGTGCGCAGCAAGGCCCGGCCCCGTATGGGCAGCATGGTGGCAGTGGTGACGGTGGCCTGGAAGGCATAGCGAAACCACAGCGCCATCAGTAAGGGCACGCTGGCGGTGGTCCATTTGGTGGTGGTGTCCAGTACGGCAAAGCACGCCACAGCCACCAGCACCAGCGCAATGCCGGCGAGCGCAGAGCGGGGGCGGCTCACTGGATGCGGTCCGCCAGCAGCTCCCACACCGGGGTCAGATCCCCCGGCAGGTAGGGCAGGGTGCCCAGGTCGGTGCGGCTCTCCACCGGGCAGTGAAAGTCGCTGCCGCGCGAGGCCGCCAGGCCAAATTCACGGGCCACGTCGGCATATTCGGTGTATTCGGCCACGGTGTGGCTGCCGGTGACGACTTCGACTCCGCGCCCGCCGTGGGCCTTGAATTCGCTGAACAGGGCGTACTCTTCGTTGGCGGTAAATTTGTAGCGCCCGGGGTGCGCAATCACGGCGATGCCGCCGGTTTGGGTGATCCAGCCCACCGCATCCTTGAGCGATGCCCAGCGGTGCGGCACGTAGCCGGGTTTGCCTTCGGTCAGGTATTTGCGAAACACCTCGTAGGTGTCTACGCATGCGCCAGATTCGACCAGAAAGCGGGCGAAATGGGTGCGTGAAATTAGCTCCGGATTGCCCACAAACTTGAGTGCGCCCTCATAAGCATGGGGAATTCCTGCGGCAGCCAAGCCTGCCGCCATTTCCATTGCCCGTGGTCCCCGGCCACCGCGCGTGGCTTCCAGGCCGTGCTGCATCAGCGGGCTGTTGGCGTCAAAACCCAGGCCGACGATGTGTACGGTTTCACGGGCAAAGGTGACCGAAATTTCCACCCCGGTGAGGTAACGCATGCCGTGTGCCTTGGCAGCGGCAGCGGCGCGTTGCTGGCCGCCCACCTCGTCGTGGTCGGTCAGTGCCCACAGTTCTACGCCGTTGGCGCTGGCGCGGGCCGCAAGTTGTTCGGGGGTGAGGGTGCCGTCGGAGACGACCGAGTGGCAATGGAGGTCGGCGTTGAGTATGGAGGTCACAGGACGATTTTAGGCGCTATGGGTTTTCCCTGCCCCCAGTGCCTTTAATCGCTGGAGCATAAAAAAACCCGCTAGATAATTTGCGTATCGAGCGGGTTTTTTTGGGGGTACAAAGACCAGTCTGAATTACTTCAGCTTGATTTCTTTGTAGTCCACATGCTTGCGAGCTTTGGGATCAAACTTGCTGATCAACATTTTCTCGGGCATGGTTTTCTTGTTTTTGGTCGTGGTGTAGAAGTGCCCCGTACCGGCTGTAGATTCCAGCTTGATTTTTTCGCGTCCGCCTTTGGTTGCCATGATTCAGCTCCTTATGCTTGGCCACGTGCGCGCAAATCGGCGAGCACAGAGTCGATACCGTTTTTGTCGATCAAACGCAGACCTGCGTTGGAGATGCGCAAGCGGATCCAACGGTTTTCTGTTTCGACCCAGAAGCGGCGGTATTGCAGGTTTGGCAGAAACCGGCGCTTGGTTTTGTTGTTGGCGTGGGAGACATTGTTCCCCGTCATTGGGCCTTTGCCCGTTACTTCACATACGCGTGCCATGAGGACACTCCAATCAGAGCCGGGGCGGCAGATAAGCTGCCCAGACCAATTAACGGCATTTGCCGCACCTCGCCATCCATAAAGGTGGCGGTAAAAGTAATTTACCCAACCCTGCTAGCTCTTGGAGGAGCCCACAAAATTCAGTAAAGCCTATGATTATAGCCTTGTCTGCGGAATTCTTCCTTGACTTGACTGTCGGACATGAAAAAGCCCGCTACTTTTAACAGCAGCGGGCTTTTGGGTATGTGGTGCCGGAGAGATGAATCGAACACCCGACCTTCTCATTACGAATGAGCTGCTCTACCGACTGAGCTACACCGGCACATTAGCCTCGAATTATAGCTTGGCGAAGTAGCTGGCTACTTGCGCGACTTCATTTTTTGATCCCAGTACCACGCTGACGCGCTCGTGGAGTTTTTGCGGGACGATGTCGAGGACGCGCTGGGTGCCGGTGCTGGCGGCGCCGCCGGCTTGCTCTACCAGCCAGCCCATCGGGTTGGCTTCGTACATTAGGCGCAGCTTGCCGGGCTTGCCGGGCTCGCGTTTGTCCCAGGGGTAGAGGAACACGCCGCCACGGGTCAGGATGCGGTGTACGTCGGCCACCATGCTGGCGATCCAGCGCATATTGAAGTCTTTGCCGCGTGGGCCTTCCACGCCTTGCAGGCAGTCGTCTACGTACTGCTTCACCGGGGTGTCCCAGTGGCGCATATTGCTCATATTGATGGCAAATTCTTTGGTGTCGGGCGGGATTTGTACGTTTTCTTGCGTGAGGACGAACGAGCCTTGTTCGCGGTCCAGGGTGAACATGGCGACACCATTGCCCACGGTGAGAACCAGGGTGGTTTGCGGGCCGTAGACGCAGTAGCCCGCAGCGACCTGGTTGTGGCCGGCTTGCAGAAAGTCTTGTTCGCCCACGGCCGCATCACCGTCGGGCTTTTTGAGCACGCTGAAGATGGTGCCGATGCTGACGTTGACGTCGATGTTGCTGGAGCCATCCAGGGGGTCGAACAGCAGCAGGTATTCGCCCTGTGGGTAGCGGTTTGGCACGGCGTAGATGTCTTCCATTTCTTCGGACGCCATCGCGGCCAGGTGGCCACCCCATTCGTTGGCTTCGATCAGCACTTCGTTGGCGATGATGTCGAGCTTTTTCTGGATTTCGCCCTGCACGTTTTCGGATTCGGCTGTGCCGAGCACCCCACCGAGCGCGCCTTTGTTGACGGCGTGGCTGATGCCTTTGCAGGCGCGGGCCACGACTTCGATCAGCAAGCGCAGCTGCGATGGGATGAGGCCGTTGACGCGTTGTTGCTCGACGAGGTAGCGGGTGAGGGTGATGTTTTGGGGCATGGGTTTCCTTGTTTAGTCGGCGAGTGCGCGGGAGACGACTTCGCGCACGTCGTTGCTGAGGTCGGTTTTGGCGGCCACGCGGACCAGCGCTTCGCGGGCAGCGCTACGGTAGGGTTCTGCCAGGTTTTTCCAGCGATCCAGGGCGCGGGCCAAGCGGGCGGCCACCTGGGGGTTGATGCCGTCTAGTTCGATGACGCGCTCACTCCAGAATACGTAGCCTGCCGCATCCTTGCGGTGGAAGGCTCCGGGGTTGGCGCTGCAATAGCTGAACACCACGCTGCGGGCGCGGTTCGGGTTGCGCAGGCTGAAGTCGGGGTGCTTGAGCAACTGGCGCACGGCGGGCAGGATGTCGCCGTTGCGGTCGGTGGCACCGGCTTGCAGGGCAAACCATTTGTCCAGCACCAGCGGCTCGTCCTTGAACAAGGCGTGGAAGCGGGGCAGGGCCTGCGCCGCCAGCGGGTGACCGCTGGAGACCAGGGCGCTCAGGGCGTTGAAGCGGTCGGTCATGTTGCCCGCATCCTTGAAGCGCTGCAAGGATTTGCCGGGCCAGACCGTGTCGCCACTGGCAAGCGCTGCCAGACACAGCTGGCTCAGGGCCATACCGGTCAGGGCGCGGCGGCCGCTGGAGCGCGGGTCGGGCGAGTAGGCACCGGTGTCGCTGTAGGTGGCGTAGACCCAGGCCCAGTCAGCGGCCAAGGCCTGCGCGAGTTGGCTGCGCATGGCTTCGCGTACCGCGTGGATGCGCTGTGGATCGACCACGTCCAGCTGCTCGGCCAGGTAGGTTTCCGACGGCAGGGTCAGCACCAGTTCTTTGAAGGCGGCATCCAGATCGGGATGCCGCAAGACGCTGCGCATGGCCTCAATATAGGCATCATTTAAGGGCGTGGCGCACGTGGTATCTACGTAATTAGCTATTAATTTAATAGCAGACCGCACCGCCAACCGTTGCCCGGCTTCCCAGCGGTTGAAGGCATCGGTGTCATGCGCCAGCAGGGCCAGCAACTGGGCGTCGGTGTAGTCGAACGCCAGCACCACCGGGGCCGAGAAGCCGCGCAGGATGCTGGGCACGGGCTCGGCATCCACATTGACGAAAGTGCGTGTTTCCACGGTTTCGGTCATTACCCAGGTGTAGGGTGCCGCCAAGGTGGAGCCATCTGCCATGTGCAGCGCCAGCTCGGTGCCGTCTTGCGCCAGCAGGCCCAAGCCGAGGGGGATAACGAAGGCTTCTTTGTCCGCTTGGCCGGGTGTGTTTGGGCAGCTTTGCGTCAGTGTCAGCGTGTAGCTGCGGGCGGCTGCGTCAAAGTGGCCCATAGCCTGCACACGGGGCGTACCGGCCTGGCTGTACCAGCGCTTGAATTGGGGCAGCAGGCGCGCCAGATCGGACTGCGGGTTGGCATCGGCGATGGCCTGGGCGAAATCGTCGCAGGTTACAGCTTGGCCGTCGAAGCGGCTGAAGTACAGCGCCATGCCTTGGGCGAAACCATCACGGCCCACCAGCGTCTGCATCATGCGCACCACTTCCGCACCTTTTTCGTAGATGGTGACGGTGTAGAAGTTGTTGATCTCGATGTAGCTGTCGGGCCGCACCGGGTGGGCCATCGGGCCTGCATCTTCGGGGAACTGGGCGGTGCGCAGCACGCGCACGTCTTCAATGCGCTTGACGGCCTTGGCAGACGGGTCGCGGCACAGGTCCAGGCTGAATTCCTGGTCGCGGAAGACGGTCAGGCCTTCTTTTAGGCTCAGCTGAAACCAGTCGCGGCAGGTGACCCGGTTGCCGCTCCAGTTGTGGAAGTACTCGTGGCCCACCACCGATTCGATATTCGCGTAATCGGTGTCCGTGGCGGTGGCCTGGTTGGCCAGCACGTACTTGGTGTTGAAGATGTTCAGGCCTTTGTTTTCCATCGCGCCCATGTTGAAGTCGCTGGTGGCGACGATCATGAAGCGTTCCAGGTCCAGCGGCAGGTTGAAGCGGGCTTCGTCCCAGGCAATCGACGCCATCAGCGAATGCATCGCGTGCTCGGTCTTGTCCAGGTCGCCGGGGCGCACAAAGACTTGCAGCAGGTGGTCTTTGCCGTTGCGGGCGGTGATGCGCTGCTCGCGGCTCACCAATTGACCCGCCACCAGGGCGAACAGGTAGGCGGGCTTGCGGAACGGGTCTTCCCACTTGGCGAAATGGCGGCCATCGTCCAAGGGGCCGTGGTCCACCAGGTTGCCATTGCTCAACAGCACCGGGTACTTGGCCTTGTCGGCGCGCAGCAGCACGGTGTAGGTGGCCATCACGTCCGGGCGGTCCAGGAAGTAGGTGATGCGGCGAAAGCCCTCGGCCTCGCACTGGGTGAAGAAGGTGTCGTTACTGACGAACAAGCCCATCAGCTTGGTGTTTTTGATGGGCGCACAGGTGGTGAAAATCTCCAGGTCGAAGCTGCCGTCCTCGGGCAGGTTTTCCAGCACCAGCTGGCTACCCTCCAGCTTGAACGAGGCCCCGCCGCCGTTGACCAGTACGCGGGCCAGGTTCAGCTCTTCGCCGTCCAGCCGTAGCGCTTGGGGCGATACATCGGGGTTGCGGCGCATGCGCATCTTGTTGAGCACGCGGGTTTTGGCCGGGTCCAGATCGAAACACAGCTCCACCGTGTCGATCCAGAAAGCGGGCGCGGTGTAGTCGGCCCGGTGGATGGCTGTCGCCTGTCCTTCACGATACATGGAGGTTCCCTAGAAAATTCGATTGCAAAAGTTCATCGTAATTGCGCACTGTGGCAATCACGTGCGGCCCGGCCAGTTCTTCGGGCGTGTTGCTGGTGCAGATGGCAACCGCGCGCATCCCGGCCCGGCGTGCAGCTTCTATGCCAAAGGGTGCGTCTTCAAACACGATGCAGTGCGCAGGCAGCACGCCGATACGCTGTGCTGCTGCCAAAAAGATAGCGGGGGTGGGCTTGCCGCTCAGACCCTCATCGCCGCGCGCAATCGCATCGGGCGGCGGGTTCATCTGCAAGTGGCCCAAGGCGAATTCCACGTTGTGGATGTCGCCTGCCGTGCCCACGGCGACCTTCAGGCCCCGCGCCCGGGTGGCGGCGTGGAACGCGGTGAAGCCCGCCACTTCCTTGAAGATGGGGCCAAAGATGTCGCGGTACAGCTGCTCTTTCTCGTGCACCAGTGCCCAGGCCTGGCCTTCCTCCATCTCCGGCTGGTCGAGGATCAGGCGCACGCATTCCAGGCCGGTGCGGCCCGTGGTGCGGCGCATCAGCTCGGCAATCTCCATATTCACACCGTGCTTCTGGGCAAAGTCCAGCCAGGTGGACGTGTGGTGCGGCATGGAGTCGATCATGGTGCCGTCCATGTCGAAGAGGATGGCCTTCACGGGTTGCGAGAGAAGAGCTTGCATTACACGCCTTGCTTGAGGGAGGCTTCGATGAAGATGTCCAAATCCCCGTCCAGCACCTTTTGGGTGGCCGAGACTTCGACATTGGTGCGCAAATCCTTGATGCGGCTGTTGTCCAGCACGTAGCTGCGGATCTGGTGGCCCCAGCCCACGTCGGTCTTGGTGTCTTCCAGCTTCTGCTGGGCTTCTTGTTGCTTGCGCAGCTCGAAGTCGTACAGGCGCGAACGCAGGCGCTTCCAGGCCACGTCGCGGTTGCTGTGCTGGCTGCGGCCATCTTGGCACTGCACCACGATGCCGGTGGGCAAGTGGGTTAGGCGCACGGCCGAGTCGGTCTTGTTGATGTGCTGGCCGCCTGCGCCGCTGGCGCGGAAGGTGTCGGTGCGCACGTCGCTGGGGTTGATGTCGATCTGGATCGAGTCGTCGATCTCGGGGTAGACAAACACGCTGGCAAAGCTGGTGTGGCGGCCGCCCGAGCTATCAAACGGCGATTTGCGCACCAGGCGGTGTACGCCGGTCTCGGTGCGCAGCAGGCCGAAGGCGTATTCACCCTCGATCTTGATGGTGGCACCCTTGATGCCTGCGGTGTCGCCGTCGGTGATGTCTTCTACCGTGGCGGTGAAGCCCTTGCGTTCGGCGTAGCGCAGGTACTGGCGCAGCAGCATGCTGGCCCAGTCGCAGGCTTCCGTGCCACCCGCGCCGGCCTGGATGTCCAGGAAGCAGGGCAGCGGGTCTGCGGGATTGTTGAACATGCGGCGGAATTCGAGGGTTTCGACCTCGGTGGCTAGCGCCGCAGTGTCCGTCTCGATGGTGATCAGGCCATCGTCGTCGCCTTCTTCCTTCGACATCTCAAACAGTTCGGTGTTGTCGGCCAGTTCACGGGTGAGCTTTTCCAGCATCAGCACCACGGCGTCGAGCGACTTCTTTTCTTTGCCCAGTTCTTGGGCTTTTTTAGGGTCGTTCCAGACGCTCGGGTCTTCTAGCGAGGCATTGACGGTGCGCAGGCGTTCGGCTTTGGTATCGACGTCAAAGATACCTCCGTAAATCTTCGGTACGCACGCTCAGGTTGCTGAGTTGGTTGCCAATGGTGTTGATGCGTTCTGCGTCCATGAGATTCTTCCTGAAGTGGGTGCCGGGGGGCTAACCCATTATTTTCTCATGCCACGCAGTGCCGTTTTACCGCTGTGCGCTTCAGGCTAAAAGCCGTGTTTCACCCAGCCGGAACACCGATACCGTGTGCACCAGCTCGGCCGCCTGGTGCTTCAGGCTGTCGGCGGCGGCAGCGCTTTGTTCGACCAGGGCGGCGTTTTGCTGGGTGGTCTGGTCGATCTGGGTGACGGCTTCGCTGATTTGCCGTACCCCGGTGCTTTGCTCGCGGCTGGCGGCACTGATGTCGCCCATGATGTCGGTCAGGCGGCGGATCGAGGTCACCACGTCCTGCATGGCCGCTCCGCTTTCATCGACCAGCGCCGTGCCCTGGGCCATACGCTGCACGCTGGTCTGGATCAGGCCCTTGATCTCGCGGGCGGCATCGGCGCTGCGTTGTGCCAGCAGGCGCACCTCGCTGGCCACCACCGCAAAACCCCGGCCTTGCTCCCCGGCGCGGGCGGCTTCTACCGCCGCGTTCAATGCCAGGATGTTGGTTTGAAAGGCAATGCTGTCGATCACCCCAACGATGTCGGCAATCTTGTTGGATGCGTCGGTAATGCCTGTCATGGTGTCCGCTGCCCGGCTAAATATCTCGGAACCGCGTACGGCCACGCTGGAGGCCTGCTGTGCCAACTGGTTGGCCTGTAGGGCTCCGTCGGTGTTTTGCTGGATGGTGGCACCCAGCTCTTCCATGCTGGCGGCAGTTTCTTCCAGGGCCGAGGCCTGGGCTTCGGTGCGGGCGCTCAGGTCATGGTTGCCTGCGGCGATTTGGTAGCTGGCGCTGGAGACGCTTTCGGCACTGGCGCGCACGCTGCCGACGACCTGGGCCAGGCTGGTTTGCATGCTGTTGAGGGCGTTGAGCAGGTTGGCCAGTTCGTCTTTGCCAGTCACCGCCTGGGCCGCAGTCAAATCGCCCTGGGCCACGGACTGCGAAACGTTGAGTGCATGGCCGATGCGGGTGGTGATGGTGCGGCTGAAACGCCATCCTGCCAACATCACGACCAGACAGACCAGCAGCATCACCGTCAGGCTGATGGTGGTAGCGCGTTGGCCGTTTTGGGCGGCGCTCTCCGCCACCGCGCGGCTGTCGGCACCGATCGCTTTTTCTGCCTCGTCCAGCAGTTTGCTGGGTTCGCGGTCCATGCCCTGCACGGCTTTGTCGCCCACGCTGGAGTCGAAGTTGGCGGCTTTGAAGGCTTCCAGCCCCTTGCGGTAGGCCGCTCCCATGGTTTGGTGGGCTTGGGCAAAGCGTTCGACCAGGTTGCGGCCTTCTCCTGGCGGAAGGGTCTGCCGTAGGCTGCTGGCCGCCTGGGAAATTTCACTTTCCTTGGTTTCAAACGCTTTCCAGTAGCGGGCTAACTGGTCTGGATTTTTGCCGCGCAGCAAGATGTTTTTCCACTCTTGCACCTGCACCTTGAAGTCGTTGAGCAAATGGCCAATGGCGCGTTCGTCGGCGTTGCGCGATTGCACTGTGGTCTGGTACGTGTTGAGCGACTGGTTCAACTGGTAGATGCCAAACAGCGCTGCACACAGCACCAAGACCATTGCCGCTGCAAATGCCAGCGGAAGTTTGAGACTCAGTTTCATGCTTTACCGCTTTGCAGCGCCCATATAGCCAAGGTGTTTGCATGTTGGCACAAGTTGTCGGGACGCGCCAATGGTTGATTTGCTATTTAATATGTAGCGCCTTGTGCAATAGGGGTGTGCGCTGCATGCCTAAAAGCCGGCTCTCTTCCGTTTCGGGTGGTACACCACTACCCCCACTCAGATCATGGACGAATCCTTGCTTTTTGAAGCGGATTGGGAGGTAAGTGAGAAAGCTTGCCAGCAATCAAGAAGGCCATAGCGATGAAGTGGTCGGTTGTGCCGTAGCCACGGGCCTTGGCTTTGGCCGCTTGCAGCAATGAATTCACAGCCTCTACG
>NZ_JBWMAU010000009.1:0-166940 GCF_056521445.1 Rhodoferax sp. LB1P47
GTTGATCCGTGGCAAAGCGCCTAAAGCTTGCGACTTTACTAACCAACGCAGCCGCCGAGGCGGCGTGGTCGATGAGGGGATTCGCAGCAAGAATCGCAACAAATCCAAGATACGCGCTCGGGTGGAGCACGTCTTTGGCGTGGTCAAGAAGCTGTGGGGCTTTACCAAAGTGCGTTACCGGGGACTGGAGAAGAACGCGACGCGGGCATTCACGGCGCTGGCACTGGCCAACATCTACCTGGGGCGCAAGGAGCTGTTGGCACAGGTGCGTCCATAAGGGCGCAAAGTGGGCCAAAAGGCCCGTAAACCGTGCCCAACGGGGTTAGAGAACGGGGCGTTTTGGCCGGATTCGGTGGTTTCTGGGTTTCAGCACCTCGACAACGCGTTTTGAACGGCCTTGTTCAGCGTTGCCTTAAGCCTCGCTGGCTGGAGGTGGCGTCACAGCCCCATGGAAAGGTGCAGCTTGATCGATGAATCTGTCTTGAGCCGACAGTAGAACTGCGGCGGATGGAAGCCCGGCATTGCTGCCCGGAGGGAATCAAGCGTGACTGGCTTCTTCAGCTTCTTTGAGCCAGATAGAGACATCGCCGATGCCACTACTACCCCGTCAAAGTAGCTCATGAATTCGGACTTGCTGAGACCTGAGACGGGTCCATACTTTCGCCATACGGAACTCGGCGCAGCCGCGTAGGTCGTTCCTACTGTCGCAAAGCCAACCACTGCTCCTACAGGCTTTTTGACGTAAAGCCAAACGGTCGAGCCAGGTTCAACATGCATGGTTCTGCGTCTGAGCTCTACTCGCTTCGTACCAGCGAGTATGTTGGCTGCATGGCGTTCGTCAAGTGAAATGAGCACATGCTCGGTCGGTTGCATCAAAGGCCTTTATCTAGGATTGCCTGAACTGTCTCAGAAGACAGTCGTTGGCTAGTAATAAGTTGGTGAGCTTCGCCACACTTCATGCTTTTTAGCTCGCGCAATGGAACAGGTTTTGGCAAGCGCAGCACATTGTCGAACACAGTGATGGTCTTGGTCTTAGAGACCCCGATGCTTGAGAGTTGGCTGCTGTCCAACACGGAGGGGGCCAAGTCGACGGCCTGCATTGCAGACTCGTCACGAAGGTAGGCTCGCAGTACACGTCCTACTGCGATGACGGCACCAGCGCCCTTATTCTTCACCGGTTCATAGAAAAAAATTAGATCACCGCGAGCAAAGTTCTTTAATGTTTTCTTGTCACTCAAGTAATGTCGCAAGGGGGCGAGCTGGGCCTTTCCCCGAGGAAGGAAGGTGGCCTGCGGCGAGTCAGCTAAGAGGTGCTCTTCAAATTGCTTACGGATGGGGACCATTACGCCCTTTCGCCCAGGTAAACACAGGAGCATTGGGGCCAGCAGGGACTCTAGCTTGAACAGAGGGACTAGGACTTTTTGACCATCTGGTCGAATGAGGGGAATTTGCTGATCTACATGTCGGAACGTGGGTGGCACATCGGGCAAACCGATCTTACCCACTGTGGCCAGAGAGTCGCGGGCAGCGATCCAGTTCCTTTCGGTTAAACGCGCCTTGGCAACGATTTTCTGCAGTTCGTTTGACGATGACGGGGATGCCACATAGCCGAACGTGGCTGCGACTTCCCGAAGCGAGGCTTGACGCTGTGGACAGCTCAACCTTACACGGCCTACGTCCCCTTGCTTCACCATGCTCAGAATGTGCTGGAGCAGGGACTGCGCAATTTCATGAGCGTCCTGCTGGTTTTCGGCGACTGCAACATAGGCTCGAATCTCAAGACCTCGAATGTTTGCCGGCAATACTAAGTAACCCGCAACCACGCCGTTGCTTCGAGCTACATGTCGAACACAGGCTGAGCTGCCAGCGTCGGTTGCCGCCCATTCGTTGACCTGGGTTGCCGTGTCGATGCCTAGGGCAGTTAGCAGTCCCCGAATGGCTACTGTGTCGGCACCCGATGCAGCTTGCACTTCAATGATGTCGGCGCTATGCGCTTCGTGAATTACTGGATCCGCCATGTGATCTGATTCGACTTGAAATAGCTCTGGCGATATGGCATCCACGCCGAACCGCCGCCTGAGCTCGGGCGCTCGATCAAGAATTCGTCTGTCGCTCGTGATGAGACCTGGAAGACCATGGTGAATGGCGGTTGCTAGATGCATCAAGTCAGACCAGTCGTTATCCGACAAGGAATTGGTGGCATGGTGCTCGGGAAACACAAGCGCGGCAAGTAGCGGAGATAGGCGCGCCCACTGCTCCTCTGGTGCCGTTGAGAATTTCGGGAGAGTTCCCGCGAAAGAGAGCATTGGGTCCGTCTTGCCGTTGTGGGCGGTACGGTTCAACTCCGTCTCTATCTCGCTGCTGACAGCCAGCGAGCAGGCCTGCATTCTTTCTGCCCTAAAGACACTCATAGCCAGTTCGTGTCGAGGTCGACGAGGCCCCAGGTCAAACAGAACGTTCAAATCCAGCAGATAGAGCGGCTTTGCCGCGCCTTCCACGGCAACTAGGCCGAGTGGATCGGCGGCGCTGATTCCGCTGGAAGCAAAGAGTTGAGGCGTGTCTAGCTCATGGGCTCGAACCACAATCATGCGGTTACGGCTGACCCCACCCATTGCGACCCGTTGCGCGTAGAACCCCTGCGCCTCCCAGAACCTGTTGGCATCCTTTAGGTCTTCAGCGACTCGGGCATGAATTGAAATGAATTGCCCTTCGGTAAGCATGCCCTTAATAGCGATCAGAAGCGATCGCCCGATGTTCTGACCCCGATGCGTTTTGGGCACATAAATCTGCCGCACATGGGCCTTGGGAAAGCGAAGGTCGAACAGCAGGTGCCCCGCGTAGACCTCGCCAGCGTTTCCCGGTGCTAGGGCAACAAACAACTGTGCCTTGCGACAGAAGTCTGCGTAAACGCTGCGCGAGAGGAAGCCAAGGGCATCCCTGTCGCTGTCTGCCGCCTGAACCACCTCGGCCAAGAATTCCGAGACGGAGCTTGGCTCCGTGAGTACCCGAATCGGGTCTCCGTTGGTAGTCATAACTCACCTTGATTGGTTTTTAACAACTGTAACGGCTAGGGCAATCAAGGCTCTAGGTGAAAAGAGGTCGGCGCGTTTGGCTCAAGTGGCCCGGCTTGATCTGGTGTCCGTTACGTAGCGAGCAACCCTGTGTTGAGACTGCCTCCTTAAAACTTGGTATGCCGCTTCAATATACACAGGCTGGAAAAATGCCGCTAGCGCCCACTCATAGGCGCTAGTAGCTCTTATTACGATAGCGATTCTGCCTGCGGTGCCGGGGGCAGCTGGGCGGGCCCTGGGGCCGGTTTCCCCCGCAACTTCCCCCCCATCCGCCGAAACCAGTGCTCCAGATCGTCAATATAGGTAAACACCGCAGGCACCACCAGCAAACTCAGCACGGTAGACGTGATCAGCCCCCCAATCACCGCCACCGACATCGGGCTACGGAAACTGCTGTCCGCCGCGCCCCAGCCCAGCGCAATCGGTAGCATGCCCGCACCCATGGCAAGCGTCGTCATGATGATGGGGCGGGCGCGTTTGTGGCAGGCGTCCAGCAGGGCTTCGACACGGGTCATGCCATGGTCGCGCCGGGCCACGATGGCGTACTCCACCAGCAGGATCGAGTTTTTAGTGGCGATACCCATCAGCATGATCAGGCCGATCAGTGACGGCATGGAGAAGCTTTTGTCGGCAATCAGCAGGCCCACAAAGGCCCCGCCCAGCGACAGGGGGAGTGCGCACAGAATCGTCACGGGGTGCAAGAAGTCTTTGAACAGCAGCACCAGCACGATGTAGATGCACAGCACGCCCGTCAGCATGGCCAGGCCGAAGCTGGCAAACAGCTCGCCCATCACCTCGGCGTCACCAATTTCCACCACCTGCACACCGGGCGGCAACTGCTGCATGGCGGGCAGCTTGTGCACCAGGGCGGTCACGTCGCCCAGCGGCAGGCCGGACAGCTCGATCTCGAAGTTGACGTTGCGGGTGCGGTCGTAGCGGCTGATGACGGCCGGGCCGCCGTTGGTCTCCAGCGTGGCCACCTGGCCCAGCATCACCGGCCCCTTGCTACCGGGCACGGCCAGGCGCTCCAGCACGCCCAAGTCTTTGCGGGCTGCGTCATCGAGCTTGACGACGATGGGCACCTGGCGCTGCGACAGGTTCAGCTTGGGCAGTGCAATGTCGTAGTCACCCACGGTGGCGATGCGCAGCGTTTCGCCGATGGCGGCGCTGGTCACGCCCAGGTCGGCGGCACGGGCAAAGTCGGGCCGCACCGCGATTTCCGGGCGGATCAGGCTGGCGCTGGAGGCGACGCTGCCCAGGCCGGGCACGGTGCGCAGGTCTTTTTCTACCGCCAGCGCGGCGGCTTGCAGGGCGACCGGGTCAACGCCGGTCAGCACCAGCACGTATTTCTCGCCCGAGCCGCCCAGGCCCACTTTGCTGCGCACGCCGGGCAGCGGCTCCAGCGCAGTGCGGATGGCGTTTTCAATGCCTTGCTTGCGCGGCCGCTCACCGCGCGGGCTGAGCTGGATGGTGAGGGTGGCCTTGCGGGCTTCTGCCGCCCCGGCGGGGGCAAACGGGTCGCCGCCCGCACTACCGCCGCCGATAGTGGTGTAGATGCTGTGGACGTGCGCCACCTGGGCGATCAGGGTGCGGGCTTGCTCGGCGGCCACTTTGGTCTGCGCCAGGGTGGAGCCGGGCGGTAGCTCGATATAGGCCTGGGTTTGCGAGTTGTCGTCGGGCGGGATGAAGCCGGTGGGCAGCAGCGGAATCAGCGCGATGGAGCCGATAAAAAACACAGTGGCGCCCAGCATGGTGAGAGCCCGGTGCTTCAGGCACCACGCCGCCCAGCGCATATAGACGCGCATCCAGCCGGCATCTTTTTCGGCCCCGACGATGGGCTTCAAGATGTAGGCCGCCATCATCGGCGTGAGCACCCGCGCCACGATGAGCGAAGCCACCACCGCCAGCGCGGCGGTCCAGCCGAATTGCTTGAAGAACTTGCCGGCAATTCCGCTCATAAAAGCGGTGGGCAAAAACACCGCCACCAGGGTGAAAGTGGTGGCCACCACGGCCAGGCCGATCTCGTCGGCCGCCTCCATTGCCGCCTGGTAGGGGGTTTTGCCCATGCGCAGGTGGCGGACGATGTTTTCCACCTCCACAATCGCGTCGTCCACCAAGATGCCCACCACCAGGGACAACGCCAGCAGCGTGATTACGTTGACCGAAAAGCCCAGCATCTGCATGCCGATGAAGGCCGGAATCACCGACAGCGGCAGCGCCACCGCCGACACAAAGGTGGCCCGCCAGTCGCGCAAAAACAGCCACACCACGGCCACCGCCAAAATTGCGCCCTCGTACAGCAGGTGCATGGAGCCGGTGTACTCCTCTTCCACCGGGGCCACGAAGTTGAAGGACTCGGTGAGCTCCATGTCGGGGTGTTGCAGCTTCATTTCGACCAGTGCTTTTTGCACCGCCGCGCCCACCGCCACCTCGCTCTCGCCCCGGCTGCGCGACACCTCAAAACCGACCACCGGCTGGCCGTTGAGCAGCGCGGCAGAGCGTTGCTCGGCAGTGGTGTCGCGCACCGTAGCCACCTGGTCCAGGCGGATGCGGCGGCCATCGCTCAGCGCCAGCTGCAAAGCCCCCAGCTCCTGGGCCGACTGCACGGTGGCCAGGGTGCGCACGGGTTGCTCGCCCACGCCGATGTCGGTGCGGCCGCCCGCGCTGTCGAGCTGCACCAGGCGCAACTGGCGCGAGATGTCGGCAGCGGTGGCGCCCAGCGCTTGCAGCTTCAACGGGTCGAGCGCCACCTGCACCTCGCGGGTCACGCCGCCCACACGGGTTACGGCCCCCACGCCGCGCACCGCCAGCAGCTTGCGGGTGATGTCGTTATCGACAAACCACGACAGCGCCTCGGCATCCAGCTTGTTGGATTGGATGGTGAAGGCCAGCACCGGCTGGGCCGCCATGTCCATCTTGGTGACGATGGGGTCGCGCACATCGCCGGGCAGGTCGCTGCGCACCCGGGCTACGGCGGAGCGCACATCGTCTACCGCCTCCTGCACCGGCTTTTCCAGTCGGAACTCGGCCGTCACGGTAACGCTGCCGTCACTCACCGAGGTGTAGATGTGCTTCAGGCCCTGCACGGTGGCGAGGGCGTTCTCCAGCTTGCGGGCCACCTCGGTTTCCAGCTGGGCCGGGGCCGCGCCGGGCAGGCTGGCGGACACGGTGACCGTGGGCAGGTCGATGTCGGGGAAGTTCTGCACCTTCATGGCGTTGAAGGACAGCAGCCCGGCAAACGTCAGCAGCACAAACAGCATCACCGCCGGAATCGGGTTTTTGATGGACCAGGAGGAAACGTTCATGGCCGCGCACCCTCCGACGGGAAGGGCAGGACATCCGGCCCCCACCCCAGCCCTCCCCCGGGGGGGGAGGGGGTGAAGCGGAGCCCGGCATGACCCCCTCCCTTTTCGGGGGAGGGTTGGGGTGGGGGCGGGCAGCCGTCAACGATTTTCAGATACAACATATTTGCTCTTTATTTGCTAGCTGCTTGCGCAGGTGCCACTTGCACTGGAGGCACATTTGGCTTGAAATCCTGCACCACGCGCACCAAGTCGCCGTCGTTCAAAAAGCCCGCGCCCGAGGCCACCAGCCGGGCATCGGCGGCCAGGGTGCTGGTGACTTCCAGTTGGTCGCCCTGCTGCCGCCCGGTTTGCACTTTGACCCGGGTGACGCGGTTGTCCTTGCCCACCAGGTACACGTAGCTGAAGGCATCACGCACCACCACGGCGGTTTGCGGCACGGTCAATGCAGTCGTCTGGCCCAGCGCGAAGGCGCCGCTGGCAAACATGCCGGGCTTGAGATTCGACGCTGGCAGATCCACATACACCAGCCCCATGCGGGTTTGCGGGTCTACCGTGGGGGCCACCATGCGTACCTTGCCCTGCACCGGCGTGCCCTGGGCGGTGCGCACCTGGGCCGTGGTGCCGACCTTGATGCGTTCCAGCTCGGCGGCGGTGACCTCGGCCCGCCACTCCAGCCGCCCCCCGCGCACCATGCGGAACAGCTCGGTGCCGCTGCCCAGCACCGCGCCCACGGTGGCGCTGCGGGCGCTGATGGTGCCGCTGTCGGGGGCCAGCACCTGGGTGTGGCGCAAGCGCTGCTGCTGCACCACCAGCGTGGCGCGGGCGGCGGCCACGCGGGCCTTGGCGACCAGCTCGGTGGTTTGGTACTGGGTGATTTGCTGCTCGCTCAAGGCCCCGGTGGCTTGCAGCGTGCGGGCGCGGGCGGCGTTCCCGCTGGCATCCTGGGCGTTGGCCTCGGCCTCCAGCAGATTCGCCTGGGCCTGGGCCACATCGGCCTGCACGCTCTCGGCCGCAAAAGTGGCCAGCACCTGGCCCACCCGCACCACATCGCCTACGTTGGCACGCACCTCTAGCAGGCGCAGGCCGCTGGCCTCGCTGCCGATGCTGGCCTCTTGCCAGGCGGCCACGTTGCCGTTGGCGCTGAGCCGCACCGCCCACGGGCTGCGCTGCGGCTGCACGGTGGTGACGGTGAGCGCGGGCTTGGGCGCGGTGGTCTTAGCCTCGTCCGCCGCCACAGAATTTATAGAAAAAAGGCCGCCAGCGCATATGGTGATTGCGGAAGCAGCTACGAAAGATATAGCGTTTCGTTTCATGGAATGGAGTCCGAATAAGTTAAAGCTTGGCGGCGATGGAGCCTTGCAGACCCCCACCCCAACCCTCCCCCGGGAGGGGAGGGAGTCATGCGGGGCCCGGTGTTGCTCCCTCCCTCTTCGGGGGAGGGTTGGGGTGGGGGCGGGCAGCCATCAACAGTGTGTGCATACGTTAAGTGGCATCGGGGCTGGTCCAGCCGCCACCCACGGCGCGGTACAGGGCGACCCAAGCCAGCAGACCTTCGCGCTGCAAGGCGATGGCATTGGTGTCGGCGGCCAGGGCGGTGCGGCGCGCGTCTTCCAGTTCGGGCAGGCTGGCCAGACCTGCGCGGTAGCGGGCCTGGGTGGCGGCAAAGGCGGCCTGGTAGCCCTGGGCGGCCACCTGGGTGTCGGCGTTGCGGTCATCGGCGCTGCGCAGGTTGACCAGGGCTTCTTCCACCTCGCGCACCGCCTGGCGCACCTTGGCGCGGTACACGGCCACCGCCTCGGTGTAGCGGGCCTGGGCGGCCTCCACGTCTGCGTTGCGCCGCCCGCCGTCGAACAGGGGCACCGACAGCGCCAGCGGCCCGATAGACCAGGTGCCGAAGTTCTCGCTGCTGCCGCCCGCCCGGTAGGCCATGCCGCCGATGGAGCCGTTCAAGGTCAGCCGGGGATAGCGCTGGCCCTGGGCGTTGCCCACGTCGAAGCTGGCCGCCGCCACATCGCGCTCGGCGCTGAAGATGTCGGGCCGCTGGGCCAACGCCTGCGCGGGGATGGATGCTATGGAAAACAGAGCTATCTGCGCAGGTGGCATATGCGCTAAGGCCAGTTTTTGTGCAATATCTGCTTCGGGCAGGCCGGTCAGGGCGACCATCGCTTTCATATAGACATCGCACTGCGCCAGCTGCTGCACCACGCGGTTGTTGGCCTCGGCGGCACTGGCGCGGGCCAGCGCGTCCACCGCCGGGGCGGTAAACCCGGCGCGGGTGCTTAAGCCCGAGAGGCGCGCCGTCTCCTGGCGCGACTTGGCATCTTCCCCCGCCAGCCCGCGCAGCAGGGCGCAGGCCCGCACGGTGACGTACTGGCTGGCCACCTCGGCGGCCACGGCCACCCGTGCGTCGTGCCACTGGGCCTGGGCCCCCTGTTGGCGCGCCTGGGCGGCGTTGGCGGCGGCGCGGTTGCGACCAAACAGGTCGATTTCCCACGCCGCCTGCAAGCCGCCCTGCGCGGTGCTGGCAATGGGTACGCCGGGCTGCGACAGGCCCCGGCTGGCGCTGGCCGATGCATCCAGCGTGGGCCCCAGCGCCGCGCCCGCCCCCACCGCCGTGGCCCGCGCCTGGGCAATGCGTGCCCCGGCCGTGGCTACCGTGGGGCTGGCCTCCTGCGCGGCGGCAATCAACGCCACCAGCAGCGGATCGTCCAGCCGCTGCCACCAGTCCGCCAAGGCCCCCAGTTGCCCGTGGTGCGGCAGCGGAGCCGTCCATTGCGCGGCGGCTTGGGCGGGCACGGTGGTGGGCGGCGGCGTGGTGGCGCAGGCGGCCAGCCAGAGGGCTGTACCGACCAGGGTCCATCGGAGATATTTCATGCGGGTTTTTCCTTGCGCGGATGGGATGCTGCGGTGGCAGGGCTTATAGCTCGGGAAAATGCGGATAGCGCTGGTGGTGGACGCGGTTGCGCCCGCTGCGCTTGGCGGTGTACAGCGCCCCATCGGCTTGCAGCAGTAAGCCTTTGGCGTCGCCTTGGTGGTCCGAGCCCCAGGTGGCGATACCGATGCTGGCGGTGATATAGGGGGCGGTTGGGGAGTTGCCATGGACTATGGCCAAACCGTGGAGTATTTGCCGAAATTTTTCGGCTACGGCGATGGCACCAGCGGCATCGGTCTCTGGCAGCAGCAACGCGAATTCCTCGCCCCCAATGCGGGCGGGCAAATCCTGCTGTCGGCAGAGATTTTTCAGCAAGATGCCGATTTTTTGCAAGGCGATATCACCCATGGGGTGGCCGTAGAGATCGTTGTAGCGTTTGAAATGGTCTACATCCAGCACCAACAAGGAAAGCGGCGCCGGGCGCCGGGCCAGGCGAATGGACTCGTAGGCCAGGCGCTCGTCGAACTGCCGACGGTTGGCAATGCTGGTCAGCGCATCGGTGCTGGACAGGGTTTCCAGGGCATCCACTTGGCTGCTGAGTACCCGCAGCAGCGCATTCACGCCCTGGGTGAGGGCACCAATCTCGTCGGGCCGTGTGTACGTTAGCGCGCTGTCCCAACGCCGCGAGGCCGTGATTGACGCCAGATCGGCGTGCAAGTGGCGAATTGGCCTTACCAGCCACACATGGACGGTAATCAGCAGCACCAGCCCGGTGACCAAAGCGATTACCGCCAATTGCACGGCGACATTGGTCACGATGCGCTCGGCCTGCGCCGCCAGGCTGCGCTCGTGCCGCATTTGCAACGATGCCAGGGATTTGCCTTCTACATCTTGCAACGGGTAGTTCAAGGTGATGGACTTGGGGTCGTAGCGTGCTGTGAGGTTGCGGCTGGAAAGATGCTTGAACGGGGGGAGCTCCCAGGTTTCCGCGTCCTCCGCTGGACCCGCCGCCGGTGCGCTGCTGGTGGGCTCAATAGAGAAAGGTATTCCGGCGTTTTGGGCAATGGCGGTGAACGCGTTGTTGTTTAGCTCTCGTGCCATCACAACGATGCCGACCGGCGCACCCTGTCCATCGCTTTGAACAATAGGGGTCCAACACACGGCTGATAACAATTTTTGCATCTGCACCAATCCGCATTGGGCGGTCTGGGCTGCTACCGGTTTGCCCGCCCAGACGCGCTGGAGCAATGGCAGCAAATCCTCTTGGCGGGGTTGCACCCCCGTGCTCATCGTGCGCACGCCCCAGCCAGCGGCTTGCCCTTTGCGGTCAACAAACAGGATGGCGTTGAGGTTGGAAGTCAACATCGCCGCAGGGCCGATATTGCTGCGTTCAAATGCCTTGTTGGGCCGCTGCATATGGTCGTACAGATCGTCCCAGAAAGCCCAGTCCCGGTTGAGCACGTTGAGCCCGGACAATTGCTCGTCAAAGCCGCTTACCACCCGTTTGGCACCGTCCTGAACGTAGCGTTTTTCGAAAGTGTCAAAGGCTGGCAACAGGCTGCGGTTGATGGCCACCAGCCCCAAGCTGCCCATGAAGCCAAACACCACCGCAAACATAAGCACTATCTTTGGGCCAATCCCCAAACTTGCCAGCGGCCGCTGCTTCAACGGTTTCATGGCATTAAATTAAGTGCAGTCATAGCCTAAAGCTTACCGCTGTAACTGCCGACCTGTGGAATTGCAAAAAAACCACAACGTCGCCGGGTGTCCGCCGGGTATTCCGCTTTTGGGGGGGCCGCTCTAGTCAAATACCGCCCCCCACAGCGCCAGCACCGCCTCGCGCTCCTTTTGCAGCAGCGGGGGCACTACCTGGGTCGGCATTTCGTTCAGCCGGGCCTGGTGCTGGGCCTTGCGCAGTTCGCGGTAGGCGTTGGCCGCTGCTTCGCCCACGCCCGGGGGCAGCAGGCCGCAGGCCTCGGCGCGTTGCAGCAGGGCGATGTTGCCCACGTTGTCTTGCAGCGTGGGGTGTTGGGCGGCGTGGGCCAGCACCAGGTATTGCACGGCAAATTCCGCGTCCACCATCGCGCCGGTGCTGTGTTTCACGTCGAAAGCATCCCCGCGCACCGGGTGGGCAGCGCGCACCTTGTTGCGCATGGCGACGATTTCGGCTTGCAGGGCGGGCAGGTCGCGCGGGGCGGTGATGACGGCTTGGCGGATGCTGTCAAAGCGCTGGCGCATGGTGTCGGGGCCCAGCACGCAGCGGGCCCGGGTCATGGCCTGGTGCTCCCAGGTCCAGGCGGTGTTGCTGCCCCGGCCTTCCTGGTAGCTGGCGTAGGCGTTCAGGGTGGTGGCCAGCATGCCGGAGTTGCCGTTGGGCCGCAGGGCGGTGTCGATCTCGAACAGGTCGCCCTCAGAAGTTTTGACGCTCAGCCAGTTGATGAGTTTGCGCACCAGCTGGGCGTAGACCTCGGGGGCGCGTTCGTCTTCGTCTTCATAGACGAAAACAATGTCCAGATCGCTGCCGTAGCCCAGCTCTTTACCGCCCAGTTTGCCGTAGCCGATGACGGCAAAACGCGGTTCGTCCAGGTGGTGGCTGGACAGGCGCTGCCAGCACCAGCGGGCGGTAACGCGCAGCACCACTTCGGCCAGGGCGCTGAGGTCATCGGCCACCTGCTCGACGCTGATGCGGCCTTCCACGTCGCGTGCCAGGGTGCGGAACAGTTCGGCATGGTGGGCGCGGCGCAGCAGGTTGAGCAGGGTTTCTTCGTCGTCTTCTTGGGTGATGCGCAGCGAGGTGCGGCGGGCTTCCAGCTCGGCCTCTAGCGCGGCGGGGTCGAAGCGCTCGGCCAGCATGGTCTCGGCGGCCAGCTCGTCGATCACGCCGGGGTGTGTTTGCAGGTAGCGGGCGGGCCATTTGGCGGCGGCCAGCAGGCGCAGCAGGCGCTGGTGGACGGACGGGCGCTCCAGCAGCAGGGCCAGGTAGCTTTCGCGGCGCAGCAGGGGTTCGATCCAGTCCATCCAGCGCAGCACGCCATCCAGGCTGGTGCGGCCCTCCCCCAGCCAGCCCACGGTGCGCTGCACCAGCCGCGACAGCCGGGCCAGGGACACATCGCGCAGGGCCAGCACGCGGGGGTGGGTGGACCAGCGCAGCAGGCGCGACTTGAGGGGCTCGTCCATCGCCTCGGCCAGGGTGGCCAGGTCGGGCGCCCCCAACAGGTCGCTCGACGCGTTTTTAGCGCCTTTGCCGTTGCAGCCCTTGCATTCTTTTTTGCCGCCCAGCAGGGTGTCGAACTCTTGCGCCACCCGCTCGCGGTGGGTGTCCAGCTCGGTCAGGAACGGGCAGCAATTGGGGTAGCCCATGCTGTGGGCGATCCAGGCCAGGTCGGCGTCTGTGGTGGGCAGCACATGGGTTTGCTGGTCGTCCAGGTACTGGATGCGGTGCTCTACCTGGCGCAAAAAAGTGTAGGCGCGGGCCAGGGCCTCGGCGGTGGTCTGGGGCATCAGCCCGGCGTGGGCCAGGCGTTGCAGCGCGTCCAGCGTGGGGCGGGTGCGCAGCTCGGGGAACTGGCCGCCGCGCACCACTTGCAGCAGTTGCACGGTGAATTCAATCTCGCGGATGCCGCCACGCGACAGCTTGACATCGTTGGCCCGCTCGGGGCGGCCCGCGCTGCGCTTGGCGGCATGGTCGCGGATCTGCTGGTGCAGGTGGCGCAGCGCGTCGAACACGCCGTAATCCAGGTAGCGGCGGAACACAAACGGCAGTACCACGCTGCGCAGGGCGCTGGCGTCCGAGATGCAGCTGCGCGGGGCCACTACCCGGCTTTTGAGCCAGGCAAAGCGCTCCCATTCGCGGCCCTGCTCTTGCAGGTAGTTTTCCAATGCGTCCAGCGACACGGCCACCGGGCCGGAGTTGCCGTGCGGGCGCAGCGCCAGATCGACGCGGAACACAAAGCCGTGTTCGGTGGTGTCGCCCACCAGCGCGTAGATGATTTTGACGGCCTTGCAGAAGTATTCGTGGTTGCTGGTGCGGCCCCGGCCCTCGGGCATGTCAGCCTGGCCCACGGTGTCGCCGTCATGGTTGTAGACGTAGATCAGGTCGATGTCGCTGGACACATTCAGCTCGCGCGCGCCCAGCTTGCCCATGCCCACCACCCACATCTGGGCGCGGCTGCCGTCCGGGGCCAGGGGGGCGCCGTGCTGGCTGTCGAGTTGCGCAAAGGCGTGGCTGCAGGCGGCATCGAGGGCGATTTCGGCCAGCGCGGTGACGGCGTGGGTTACTACCTCTAGCGGGACTTGCGCATCGCAGTCCAGCACCACCAGGCGCTCCATCACCAGTTGGCGCAGGCTGCGCAGGGCGGCACCGGTGTCCAGCCCGGTGGCGCGCAGGGTGGCCAGGGTGGCCTCCATACTGGCGCGCACCGGTGGGCCGGGGGGCAGCAGGGCGAGCTGGTCGGCATAGCGGCGGCGCAGGCGCTGCACAAAACGCGAGTGGCCCGACAGGGGCAAAGTGGGGGGCGGGCTACTTAACAAAGCAATACCGTAAAGGAGGCGGCTGGCCGTGGGAGCTGCGGGTGTGGGAGTGATAATTCTGCTTGCATCCATGTGTCCAATGACTGACTCCACGCCTATTTCCAGTACCCCACCCACACGCTTGCTTCGACTGGCGGCCACCGCCGCATCCTGGTGCCTAGGCTTGGTCGTAGCGGCGTGGCTGGTGCTGGCCTTGGCCTGGGGGGGCTTACACGGCTGGATTGTGCCGCGAATTGGCGAATTTCGCCCGTGGGTGGAGGTGCAGGCCAGCAAGGCGCTGGGCATACCCCTGCGCATAGGCGCTATCTCGGCCACATCGGCACACTGGATTCCGACTTTTGAGCTGCGCGATGTAACCCTGCTGGATGCCCAAGGCCGCCCCGCCCTGCGCCTGCCCCACGTGGTGGCTACGCTGTCGCCCCGGGCGCTGCTGCGGCGGGGCTTTGAGCAGCTGGTGGTCGAGCAGCCCGAGCTGGACATCCGCCGCAGCGCCGACGGCAAAATCTTCATCGCCGGGCTGGATTTTTCGCCCACCAACAGCAGCGACGGCAAAGCCCTGGACTGGCTGTTTGCCCAAGCCGAGCTGGTGGTGCGCGGCGGCACCGTGCGCTGGACCGATGCACAGCGCGCCGCCCCCCCGCTGGCGCTGAGCAGGGTGGATTTTGTGATGCGCAACCAGGGCTTGGGCCATAGCCTGCGGCTGGACGCATCGCCCCCGGCCGACTGGGGCGACCGCTTCAGTCTGGTAGCACAGCTTCGCCAGCCGCTACTGAGCACCCGCCGGGGCCGGTGGCAAGACTGGGACGGCCCGGTCTACGCCAGCCTGCCCCGGGTGGATGTATCGCAGCTGCGGCAATATGCCAATGTGGCCGATGTGGGCTTTGACGTCGCACAGGGCGTGGGGGCGCTGCGGCTGTGGGCCGACATCCGGCACGGGCAGGTCACCGGGGGCACGGCCGATGTGGCCCTGGCCGATGCCCGCGTCACCCTGGCCCCTGGCTTGCAGCCGCTGGCACTGCAATCGCTGCACGGGCGCCTGACCGGCAAGCAGCAGGCGGGCAGCACCGAACTGGCCACCGAGGGTCTGCAATTCAGCACCGCCGAGGGCCTGGTGTGGCCGGGCGGCAATGTGGCGCTGCGCACCCAGGATGCCACCCCTAAAGCCCCCGCCCAAGGCCAGCTGCGCGCCGACCGGCTGGACCTGGCCGTGTTGGCCCGCATGGCCGCCAGCCTGCCGCTGGGCCCGGTCACTGCTGCGGTGCGGGAGGCCTTGGCCCCCCTGGGGCTGGTGGCGCATTTTGACCCACATTGGCGGGGGCCGGGGGACCCCCCCCCCCTGTGGAGTGCCATGGGTCGCGTCCGGGGGCTGCCAGTGGCGCCGGCCCCCCCCCACGCGCCCAGTGCCACCAACCGCGCCCCGCTGGGCCGCCCCGGCGTGCGCGGCATGGCGCTGGACTTCGACATGACCCAGGCCGGGGGCAAGGCAGAGGTGCGCATGGCCCAGGGCGCGCTGGACCTGCCCGGCCTGTTTGAGGAGCCGGTGGTGCCCATCACCAGCCTTGCGGCCACCGTGGTCTGGCAGCAGCAGGGGGGCGCGTTGGCGGTGCAGGCCAGCGATGTGCGCTTTGCCAATGCCGATACCGAAGGCACGGCGCAAGTAAAGTGGCAGCACAGCGACCCGGCCCGCTCCAGCAGCCACGCGCGCATCCCCGGCGTGCTGGACCTGCAAGGCCAGCTGAGCCGGGGCAATGCGGCGCGGGTCCACCGCTATCTGCCGCTGGAGCTGGATGCCGAGGTGCGCCACTATGTGCGCGACGCGGTGCGGGCGGGTGCGCTGTCCAAGGTGAAGTTTCGGGTCAAGGGCGATTTGTACGACTTTCCGTTCAATCTGCCGGTCAAAAACGCCCCGCAAGGCGAGTTTCGGCTGTCGGCCGAGGTGCGCGATGCCAGCTACGCCTTTGTGCCACCCAGCCTGCGCCCGGCCGAGGCCTTGCAATGGCCTGCGCTGGAGCAGCTCTCGGGGGAACTGGTGATCGACAAAGCCAGCTTGCAGATCAACCGCGCTACGGCCCGCATGGGGGCCAACTTCCAGATCACCCAGGCCGAGGCCACCATTGCCGACCTCAACCGCAGCGTGGTGGTGTTCAAAGGGCAGGGGCGCGGCCCCTTGACCGAGATGCTGGCCACCGTGGCCCGTTCGCCGCTGGCCAGCGCCACCGACCATGCGCTCGACCACGCCAGCGGCACCGGGGTGGCCGACCTGCGGCTGCGCTTGCAGTTGCCCATCGACAGCATCGACAAAAGCAAGGTCCAGGGCAGTCTGACCCTGGCCGGTAACGACGTGCAGCTTGGCCCCGACCGGCCCCCGCTGGGCAAGGTCCAGGGGGTGGTGAACTTCACCGAATCCGGCTTCACCGTGGCCGGTGCCCAGGGGCGGCTACTGGGGGGCGACGCGAAGATCGACGGCGGCATGTCGGCTGCCGGTCTGCAATTGCGCGTGCAGGGCGTGGCCAGCGCCGAGGGGCTGCGCCAGGCCAGCATGCTGGGCGTGGCATCGCGCGTGGCCCCGTACGCCAGTGGCAGCGCCGCCTACAGCGCCGTGCTGGGGCTGCGCCAGGGCGTGACCGAAATCAACGTCACCAGCAACCTGAAGGGCTTGGCGCTGGCCTTGCCCGCACCGCTGGCCAAAGCCGCCGATGCGGTGTTGCCGCTGCGTTTCACCCAGGCGCTGCTGCCGGGCACGGGCGGGCCGCTGCGCGACAGCCTGGCGCTGGAGCTGGGGACGGCGGGGGCGCTGGCTTCGGTGGCGTACATCCGGGATCTTTCCGGCCCCGAGCCACGGGTGCTGCGCGGCACGCTGGCTGTGGGCCTGCAGCCCGGCGAGTCGCTGGCCATGCCCGCCGAGGGCGTAGCGGCCAATCTCCATGTGGACAGCGTCAACGCCGATGCCTGGGAGGCCGTGCTGACCAAAATCAGCGGCCCCGCAGGCCCGGCATCGACCGCCAGCAGTGGCTACACGCCCACCACCCTGGCGGTGCAGGCCAAAGCCTTGACGCTGGGCGGCCGCACCCTGCACCAGCTGGTGCTGGGGGCCTCGCACTTTGCCACCACCTGGCGCGCCAACCTGGACGCCCAGGAGCTGAATGGCTATGTGGAATACCGCCAGCCCCTGGACACCAGCCCCGGCCGGGTCTATGCCCGGCTGACCCGGCTGACCCTGGCCCCGAGCAACGCCACCGAGGTTGAAAGCCTGCTGGACGCGGCACCCGACACCGTGCCCGCGCTCGACATCGTGGTGGACGCACTGGAGCTGAAGGGCAAAAAACTGGGCCGGGTGGAGGTGGATGCGGTCAACCGGGGTGGCGGTAGTAGCGCAGGAGCAGAGGCCGGGGTGCGCGAATGGCGGCTCAACAAGCTCAGCATTACCAACCCCGACATGCAGCTCAACGCCACCGGCAATTGGGTGGCTATGGGGGCGGCCCTGGGCAGCCAAAGTGCCGGGCAGGCCGTGCGCAGCGCGCCCCGGCGTACCGCGCTGAACTTTCAGCTCGACATCACGGATGCCGGGCAACTGCTCACCCGGCTGGGCATGCCCGGCGTGATCCGGCGCGGCAAGGGGCAGATGGCGGGGCAGATCAGCTGGGTCGGTTCGCCGCTGGCGCTGGACACGCCCACGCTGGGCGGGCAGTTCCACCTGGCCATCGAGAGCGGCCAGTTCCTAAAGGCCGACCCCGGCCTGACCAAGCTGCTGGGGGTGCTAAACCTGCAAGCCCTGCCGCGCCGCCTGGTACTGGATTTTCGGGATCTGTTCAGCGACGGTTTTGCGTTTGATGCAATACGCGGCGATGTGCGGGTGGCGCAAGGCACTGCCTTTACCAACAACCTGCAAATGAAGGGCGTGAACGCCGCCGTGATGATGGAAGGCCATGCCGACATTGGCCGTGAAACCCAGGATCTGCGGGTGCTGGTGGTGCCTGAGATCAACGCCGGTACGGCCTCGTTGGTAGCAGCGGCGATCAACCCGGTGGTGGGGCTGGGCACATTTTTGGCGCAATGGTTTTTAAGCCGCCCCCTGAGCGAAGCGGCGACCCAGCAGTTCCACATTGACGGCAC
This sequence comes from Rhodoferax sp. LB1P47, assembly GCF_056521445.1. Taxonomy (NCBI): domain Bacteria; kingdom Pseudomonadati; phylum Pseudomonadota; class Betaproteobacteria; order Burkholderiales; family Comamonadaceae; genus Rhodoferax; species Rhodoferax sp. LB1P47. The sequence goes on from NZ_JBWMAU010000009.1 coordinate 17,892, forward strand.
CTGGGCCGACCCCAAAATCACCAAGGTGCCACGCAAGCTGCTGGATGCCAAAGCCCCCAGCAAACCGGAGCCCATGCCGTGAACCTCGCCGCTTTCGCCCAGATTTCTAGCAGCCGGTTGGCGCACCGCGTTCTGTGAGCGCCGTGCTGTCGCTATCCCGAGGGGGCTTGCTGCGCTGGTGGCAACGCTGGTCGCTGTGGGGCGTGATGCTGTTGCTGCTGGCGCTGGTGCTGGCCACGCTGGTGTGGCTGGCCGGGCGGTTTGAGGCCAGCCAGGTGCAAGACAGGCTGGAGCGCGATACCGCCGCAGCGGTGGACGACGTGCGGCTGGGCCTGGGGCGCAATGCGCAAAGCCTGCAAGCCTTGCAGTTCAACGACCCCAGCCCCGGCTCTTGGCGCATCGATGCCGCTGAATTCTTGCGCCACCACCGCGAGCTGTTGCGGGTGGAATGGCGGCAGCCCCATTTGGCGGTGTTGGCGACGGCAGAGAGCCCGTTTCGGCCCCAGGCATTCGCGTGGCTGGGCCGCAAGAATGCCGAACCCGATGTCACCCTGGCCTGCACGCTGGCCAAGCGCGCCAATGGTCCGGCGTATTCGGGCAGCTATTTTTTAGCGCAGGCCAGCGGGCAGGGACAGGGGCTGGAGGTGATGGAGCTGTGCATGCCGCTGGTCAGCCGTGGCCAGCTCAAAGGCTATCTGGTGGCCACCTACGCGCTGGGCGATGTGTTGGCCGACATGGTGGGCCGCCAGCTCAGCCGCAGCCAGGAGGTGTCGTTTATCGAACCCGATGGCACCCGCCTGGTGCTGCACGGCTCGGCCCGGCGTGGCACGCGGGTGTTTACCGCCCAGCAGCTGGTCAACCTGCCGGGCAACACGATGGTCTTGCGCATGGACAGCTGGCACGGTGACCCCGAGGTCTACCCCAACCTGATGACGGCGCTGGTGACCTTGATGTCGATCGCCCTGGTGTCGGTGACGGCGCTCTTGGTCAAGGACACCCGCCTGCGGCTCAGCGCCGAGCGTGATCTGGCCGACGCGCTGGCGTTTCGCAAAGCGATGGAGGATTCGCTGCTCACCGGTCTGCGCGCCCGCGACCTACAGGGGCGCATCACCTACGTGAACCCGGCGTTTTGCCAGATGGTGGGCTTCAGCGCGACCGAGCTGTGGGGCCACGGCATGCCCGCCCCCTATTGGCCGCCCGATTTGGCCGTGGAATACCAGCAGCGCCAGGAGGTCCGGCTGGCCGGCAACGCCCCGCCGCGCGAAGGCTTTAGCTCGGTGTTCATGCGCAAAGACGGTGTGCGCTTCCCGGTGCTGGTGATCGAGGCGGCGTTGATCAACGCCCAGGGCCTGCAAACCGGCTGGATGAGCGCGGTGGTGGACATCACCGAGCAGCGCCGGGTGGAAGAGCTGTCGCGCACCAGCCAGGACCGCTTGCAGGCCACCGCCCGGCTGGCCACCGTGGGCGAAATGGCCTCGCTGCTCAGCCACGAGCTGAACCAACCGCTGGCGGCCATCTCCAGCTACTCCACCGGGGCGCTGAATTTGCTGCAATCGGGGGATCTCGAAGGGGTGGACCTGGCGATGGCCCTGAGCCGCATCGCCGAACAGGCTGAGCGTGCCGGCAAGGTGATTAAAAGCGTCCACGACTTTGTGCGCCGCCGCGCCGAAGCCCGCGAAGCCGTGGCCCCCCAGGCGCTGCTGGATGCCATTTTGCCGCTGGTCTACCTGCAAGCCCGCAAACTGGGCGTGCAGGTGGTGATGCAGGTGGCCCCGGCACTGCCGCCGGTGCTGTGCGACCGCACGATGGTCGAGCAAGTGCTGCTCAACCTGGCCCGCAATGCCATGCAGGCCATGGACCAGCCGGGTCTGGTCGAGCGTGTGCTGGTGCTGCGGGTGGTGCAGGCGGGGGCCCATTTGCGCGCCTCCACGCCCACCGGTTGGCTGGAGTTTTCTGTGTCAGATGGCGGCCCCGGCATCCCCGACAGCGTGGCCGAGCGCTTGTTCACCCCGTTTTTCACCACCAAAGAAGAAGGTATGGGCCTAGGCCTGAGCCTGTGCCGCACCGTGGTGGAGCAGCACGGCGGCTTTTTGAGCCACGAAGCCAATCTGCCGCAAGGCACGGTTTTTCGGTTTACCCTGCCGGTAATTACTTACCCCCAGGCTACAGCGCAAGCGCTGATTCCCAACCCCCTTGCAGGGGACGCATCCAGTGGCCTGGCAAAGCCAGTTCCACGGATGCCTTGAGGGGCGGTGTTCTTACTGATGCTGGGGTGGTGAGTAGTTACCCCTGCCGTTAAAAATGGAATGAGAGGACTGGATGCAACCCGTAAAAAACGCCACCGTATTCATCGTCGATGACGATGCCAGCGTGCGCGATGCGCTGTCGTGGTTGCTGCGCTCGCGCCGCCTTTTCAGCGAAAGCTATGCCAGCGCCGAAGCCTTTGACCACATGCTGGGGGCCGGATTTGTGCCCAACCAGGCGTGCTGCCTGCTGCTGGATGTGCGCATGCCCGGCATGAGCGGGCTGGCCTTGTTTGACAAGCTGGTGGCCCAAAGCCTGCACATCGCCATGCCGGTGATTTTTTTAAGTGGCCATGCCGACGTGCCCACGGCGGTGGATGCGGTCAAACGCGGGGCCTTTGATTTTTGCGAAAAACCCTTCTCGGACAACGCCCTGGTGGATCGGGTGGAACAGGCGCTGGCCCAGTCGGCCCAGAGCCTGCTGGCCCGCGACAGCCGCCAGCACCTGCTGACCCGGCTCACCGAGTTGACCGAGCGCGAGCACGATGTGATGCGGCTGGTGGTACAGGGCCTGCCCAACAAGCTGATTGCCGACCAGCTCGACATCAGCGTGCGCACGGTGGAGGTACACCGGGGCCGGGTGTTCGACAAGATGGAAGTGAAGTCGGCCGTCGAACTGGCTAATTTGCTACAAAAAACATAGCTATCTGCGCTTATTCCACATGCGGTGGAGGCACTTTTTCTTCAGGTTTTTGAACGATTTCACCGTGCTTGCGGCCCGAGAACATGGTCCACCAGACAATCAGCACCAGCAACACCCCGGCGCCCAATGCCTCCAATAACAACAAGACCATGAACCGACTCCTTCTTGACCATGTGATGGGGCGCAGCGCCCGCCGTGCCGTACTGGCCGCGATTGTAGGAACCCTGGCCGCCTGCGCCACCCACCTGCCCGAAGCCCCTGCACCGGGCGATGCCCCGGCCCCCACTCTGCCCGCTGCCACGCCCCCCACCGAGGCCGCGCCGTATGTGGTGCAGGGCGACACCGGCCCGCTGCCCGCCCCCATCACCCAGGGCAAAAGCCGCTGGACCGCCGTGCGCTGGGCCGAGCTGCCCGGCTTTGGCCAAGACCCGCTGCATGAAGCCTGGAACGCCTGGATCAAAAGCTGCGAACGCCCCGGCCCGGTGCAGGCCCCCCTGTGCAAAGACGTGCGCCGCCTCAGCCTGGGCAGCGGCAACGAACAGCGCGACTGGATGGTGGCGCGCCTGCAACCGTACCGCGTCGAGTCGCTGCAAGGCCTGGCCGATGGCAAGCTCACCAGTTACTTTGAACCGGTGCTGCGCGCCAGCCGCGTCCTGGCACCGGGTTTCGATGTGCCGCTGTACCGGCCGCCGGTCGGTCTAGGTAACCGCAAGCCGTGGTTCACGCGCCAGGAAATCGAAACGCTGCCAGAGGCCCGCGCAGCGCTGAAAGGCCGCGAAATCGCCTGGGTGGCCGACCCGATTGAGGCGATGTCGCTGCACATCCAAGGTTCGGGCCGTCTGGCCATCACCGAACCCGACGGCGCGCAGCGCACCGTGCGTGTAGCTTTTGCCGGCACCAACGAGCAGCCGTTTCGCAGTATTACGCAGTGGCTCAGTGACCAGGGCCAGGGCAACATGGCCGCACCGTGGACCGAATCGACCAAAGCCTGGGTGGCAAAGAACCCGCAGCGCCTGCAGTCGCTGGTATGGAGTAACCCACGCTATATTTTTTTCCGTGAAGAGGACTTAAGCGCATTCGATGCGGCCTTCGGCCCTAAAGGCGCGCAAGGCGTCGCGCTCACGCCGGGCCGCTCGATCGCAATCGACCCACAAAGCATTCCGTACGGCACGCCGGTGTGGCTGGCGACCAGCGGCAGCGCCTTGCAACTGCAAAAGCTCGTCTTCGCGCAAGACACCGGCAGCGCCATCCTGGGTGCCGTGCGTGCCGATTATTTTGCGGGCACCGGCCCCGAAGCCGGAGCCCTCGCGTCACGGGTCAACCAGCCGCTGAAGCTGTGGGTGCTGTGGCCGAAGTAGCACACCCCAGGCTACACACTGCCTAGCCCGGCAGACCCCCACCCCAACCCTCCCCCGGAAGGGGAGGGCGTAAAGCCGGACCCCGTGCGACTCCCTCCCTCTTCGGGGGAGGGTTGGGGTGGGGGCGGGCCGCCACCAACGGTGTGTGCATACGCTTTCCCTAGGGGGCAGCGGCAGTCCTCAGAACTTGTGCGTCACGCCCACGCCGAAGCGGCCCGCATCCAGCGTGCTGCTGCCGTCGGCGCGCACCGCTTTCAACTGGCGAAAGCCCGAGTAGAAACGGGTGCGCTTGGAGATGTCGTAGGTGGCCATCAGGCTCAGGCCTTTGGCGTCCAGCACCTCATTGCCCGCGCCATTTTTGGTGATCGCCTTGGCGTAGCCCAGGGCCACCGAGGCCTGGCCGAACGGGATGTTCAGGCCCAGTTCCCACTCATTTGAGGTCTGGTCGCCTGCGATGCGGCCATCGGTCTGGCGCTGGAACGCCCCCACCATCTGCGCCGGGCCAAAGTCGTAGTTGCCCGCCACGATGTGGAACTGGTTCTTGCCCGTGGAAAAGTACTCGGCCTGGTAGCCATAGCCGATGCGGGCCGGACCGTCAGCGTACTTGGCGTGGGCGCTGACGATGCGCGGCGCAGCGGTGGCAGTAGCCGCGCCTTCGCTGGCGCTGGTGCTCACCGAGCCACTGATGCCGCCAAACACCGGCGTCATAAACATCACCGTGTTGTTGCCCCGGGCCAAATAGTCGCTGCCGGTCACGGCGGCCAGGCCGTTGGCGGCGGTGGAACCCGCGCCCCACACCTGGCCCGTCGAGGCAAAGCCCGACGAGTCGTACAGGTGGTTGGTGGAGCCGCGCAAGGCATCGAACGCGCCCAGCATACGGCCCAGGCGCAGCTCGCCAAAGTCCCCCGACAGGCCGACGTACGCACCCCGGTTGAAGCCGATGTTGGAGGCCGACACGGTGGATACGGTGCCGCTGTCCAGGGCAAATCCTTGGTCCAGCATGAAGCTGGCGTTCAGGCCGCCGCCCAGGTCTTCGGTGCCGCGCAGGTTCCAGCGGCTGGCCTGTCCTCCACCGCTGTCCACCACGCTGTTGGTGGTGCTGACACCGCCCACTTTGTTACGGGTCTGACCCGCCCAGGCATCGACGATGCCAGACAAGGTGACGCTGGATTGGGCCGAAGCGGCACCGGCAAAAGCGCCGAACACCAGCACGGCGAGTAGTTTGGGTTGCATGAGAAGGGTCTCCGAGGGCGGTTTTAGGGATTTTTATCAGTCGTACGTCAGTCGTCAGACGACTGTGCGCATAGTAAGAAAAAGATCGCCCTTGAGGCATCGGTGGAAACCCTGAATCTGGGCGGTTTGTGCGCAGCGCACGCTGCCGTGGCGCATCCGCCTGCGGCTGTTGGATGCAGTCTGTCGCCGTTGTCAGTTGCGGCTGCCGCCACTCTCGGTGCTGGCGCGCATGCGCTCGCGGCTGTTGCTCAAGTGCATGAACATCGCCGCCCTTGCGGCTGCCGCGTCACCCCGGCGGATGGCGTCAAAAATGGCCTCGTGCTCGCGCTGGGTGATGGCCTTGCCGCTCTCCAGCAGGGGCTGGGCTTCGCCAAAGCGGGCGGCGGGTTTGCTGCCACTGTCGGCCGAACCGGACGGGCTAGGCACCTGGGGTGCAGCCCGGGGAATGGTGGCATTGCCCAGGCTGGTCAGCACCTCTTCAAAGTACTCGTTGCCGGTGGCGGCGGCAATCTGCACGTGAAACTGGAAGTCCGGCTCGGTGGTGTTGGCGCCCGCACGGCGCTGGGCATCAAAGGTATCCAGCGCGCTGCGCATGGCCGCCAGGTGGGCGTCACTGCGGCGCACGGCGGCCAGGCTGGCGGCTTCGGATTCGATGCTGATGCGCAGCTCCAGCATGGCCAGCTTTTGCCGCACCTGGACATTGCGCGCGCCCCGGGCCAGCAGGGGTTCAGGGGCGGCCGATGCCAGTACAAACGTACCCACGCCCTGGCGGGTTTCGACCAGCCCGCTGGCCTGCATGCGCGACATGGCTTCGCGCACCACGGTGCGGCTGACGCCGAACTCTTGCATCAGCCCCGGCTCGGACGGCACCCGGTCGCCAGGCTTCAGGGCCCCGCTATGGATGCGCTCGGACACCCCGTCCACTACCCGCTGCGGCTGGCTTTTGGTCCGCGTGGACGGGTCTGGCGACAGAGAGCGCATGGTATGGAGGGGCCGTGGGAAGAGCTGGCAACTATACCGCGCAGAGATACTCCCGCCAGACGACTGATGCCATCTGCAAAAGCACGGTAAAGACCCACGGTGCAAGGGTTTTTACCCATTCAACTCGTCAGACGTGTTAAATAAAATCCATTCCAGTCTGACGACCGATGACATCCAAGGAATCTTATGAAAATCACCCGCGTGCTTGGCACCGAATTCACCTTTCCCACCCGCCGCTCGGTGGACACCGCTGGCCACTCCCATCCTGGCCCCGAGGGCCTGGGCAAGATGGCCTTGCTGACGATTGAAACCGACGAGGGCCACAGCGGCTACGCGTTTGCGCCGCCCGAGGTGATTCGCCCGCATGTGCTGGAGGCCTTTGTGCGCAAGGTGCTGGTGGGCCAGCACCCGTTCCAGCGCGAGCAGCTTTGGCACGGCCTGGAGCACTGGCAGCGCGGCAGCGCCGGGCAGCTGACCGACCGCGCCCTGGCCGCCGTGGACCAGGCGCTGTGGGACTTGGCAGGCCGCGCCCTGGGCCAGCCGGTGTACCGCCTGATCGGCGGCTACCGCGACAAAGTGCCCGCCTACGGCAGCACCATGTGCGGTGACGAACTGCCCGGCGGCTTGTCCACGCCGCAAGAATACGGTGACTTCGCCCTCACGCTGGTGGCGCGCGGCTACAAGGCCATCAAGCTGCACACCTGGATGCCGCCGGTCTCTTTTGCCCCCAGCGTACCGATGGACATCCAGGCCTGCGCCGCCGTGCGCGAAGCCGTGGGCCCGCACATTCCGCTGATGCTAGACGGCTACCACAACTACAGCCGCATCGACGCGCTGACCATTGGCCGCGCCCTGGAGAAGCTCAACTTCACCTGGTTCGAAGAAATGATGAACGAGCAAAGCATGGCCTCGTACGCCTGGCTGGCCGGGCAGCTGGACATCCCCATCGTCGGGCCCGAAAGCCTGTCGGGCAAGCACCACAGCCGGGCCGACTGGGTCCAGGCCGGAGCCTGCGACATCCTGCGTGCCGGGGTGCCCGGCGTGGGCGGCATCACCCCGACGCTCAAGGTGGCGCACCTGGCCGAGTCGTTTGGCATGCAGTGCGAGGTGCACGGCAACGGCGCGGCCAACCTGGCGGTGTGCGCGGCCATCAAGAACACCCGCTGGTACGAGCGCGGCCTGCTGCACCCGTTTCTGGAGTACGACGAAGTGCCCGCCTACCTGAACACCCTGGCCGACCCGATGGATACCGACGGCTATGTGCACCTGTCGCAAAAACCTGGCCTGGGCGAAGACATCAACTTCGCCTACATCGAAGCCCACACCCGCAACGCGTACTGAGCCCGCTTTCCCCCACCTTGAGGAGACATACATGAAACACACACAGTTGCTGCGCCACTGCGCTATTTCCGTCGCAGTCGCCGTGGCTCTGGGCACGGCCCACGCCAAGACCCCGGACGACCAGCTGATCATTGGCTTCAGCATGAACAACCTGCTGTCGCTGGACCCCGCCGCCGCCACCGGCAACGACGTGGTGGAAATTGCCGCCAACCTGTACGACTACCTGATCGAGCTCGACCCGCAAGCCACCAGCAAGATGCTGCCCGGCCTGGCCGAGAGCTGGAAGGTCGCGCCCGATGGCCGCAGCATCACGCTGGTGCTGCGCAAGGGGGTGAAGTTCCAGTCCGGCAACCCGCTCACGGCAGACGATGCCGCCTGGTCGCTGCAACGCGTGCTCAAACTGAACCTGGCGATGGCCTCGCCGTGGAAGAGCTATGGCTTCAGCGCCCAGAATGTGGACAAGGCCATCCGCGCGCCGGATGCCACCACCCTGGTGATTGACCTGCCCGAGGCCACCGACCCGAAGATGGTGCTCTACACCCTGGCCACCTCGGTCAGCGCGGTGATTCTGGACCGCAAGAAGGTCATGGAAAACGACAAAAACGGTGACCTGGGCGCCGCCTGGCTAACCACCCACGCTGCCGGTTCCGGCCCGTTTACGCTGGCCGACTGGCGCGCCAAAGATGCCCTGCTGATGAACCGTTTTGACGGCTACTGGCGCGGCCCGGCCAAGCTCAAGCGCGTCATCATGCGGCACATGACCGAGTCGCAGTCGCTGCGCCTGATGCTGGAGCGCGGCGACCTGGACGTGGCCTCTGGCATGTCGGTACCCGATGTCGAAGCCATGAAGAAAAACCCCGAGACGGTAGTGCAGCCGGTGCGCCGGGGCACGCTGTACTACGTGGCCGTGAGCATGAAAGACCCCAAGTTCGCCGACAAGCGCGTGCGCCTAGCGATGCGCAGCCTGATCGACTACGACGGCATCAACAGCACGGTGATGCCCCACTACGGCATCCCCCAGCAGCGCCCGGTGCAGATGGGCCTGCCCGCCAGCCTGCCCAGCCCGGGCTACAAGCTGGATGTGGCGGCGGCCAAGAAGCTGCTGTCTGAGGCCGGTTTTCCCAATGGCTTCAAAACCACCATCCGCGTGCTGGCCGACCCGCCGTTCATCAACATCGCCACCAGCCTGCAAGCCACGCTGGCCAAGGCGGGCATTGAAGCCAGCGTGCTGTCGGGCACCGGCAACCAGGTGTACGGCGCGATGCGCGAGCGCAACTTCGAGATCATCGTGGGCCGGGGCGGCGGCGGGGCCGAACCCCATCCGCACTCCAGCCTGCGCGCCCTGGTCTACAACCCGGACAACAGCGACGCGGCCAAGCTGACCAACTTCCAGGGCTGGCGCACCGCGTTCTTCAGCCCCGAGCTGAACCAGCTGATCGAAAAGGCCGAGGTCGAGCGCGACGAAGCCCGGCAGACCGCCGACTACCAGGAAGCCCAAAAGCTGTATGACACCCAGGTCGGCGCAATCCAGCCCTTCTCGCAGATGGTGGACACCGTGGTGCTGCGCAAAGACGTACACGGCTACCTGGGCCACCCGTCGGCCACCACCCGGCTGCGCGATGTGGGCAAGCAGCGCTAAAGCCCATCCCCCTGGAGAAACTTTTGTGACTACTTCCACCTTCCGCGCACTGGCCCAGCGCCTGCTCAGCGTGGTGCTGACCCTGCTGGGCCTGCTGCTGCTGACCTTTGTGATTGGCCGCGTCATGCCGCTGGACCCGGTGCTGTCCATCGTCGGCCCCGACGCAGACCGCTCCACCTACGACCAGGTCTACCAGCAGCTGGGCCTGGACCGGCCCCTGCCGGTGCAGTTTGCCTACTACCTGCGCGACCTGCTGCACGGCGACCTGGGCAACGCCCTGCTCACCGGCCACAAGGTCACCGACGACCTGGCCCGTGTGCTGCCCGCCACCATCGAGCTGGCCACCCTGGCCATCTTGCTGGGCACCGGCGTGGGCGTGCCACTGGGCGTGTATGCCGCCACCCGGCGCGGCCGCCTGGCCGACCACGTGGTGCGCGTCGTCAGCCTGTTTGGCTACTCCACGCCAGTGTTCTGGTTCGGCATGATGGGCCTGCTGGTGTTCTACGCCTGGCTGGGCTGGGCCGGCGGTGCCGGGCGGGTGGACCTGGCCTTTGACGGCCTGGTGGAGCCGCGCACCGGCCTGCTGCTGCTGGACGCAGCACTGGCGGGCGAGTGGGAGGTGTTCCGCAGCGCATTGAAGTTTTTGGTGCTGCCCGCCTGCATTCTGGGCCTGCACTCTATGGCCTACATCAGCCGCATGACGCGCAGCTTCATGCTGGCGCAGCTGTCGCAGGAGTACATCACCACGGCGCGGGTCAAGGGCCTGTCCGAGCGCGGTGTGGTCTGGGGCCATGCGTTCCGCAACATCCTGGTGCAGTTGCTGACCATCGTGGCCCTGGCCTATGGCAGCCTGCTCGAAGGCGCGGTGCTGATCGAAACCGTATTCGCCTGGCCCGGCTTTGGCCAGTACCTGACCAGCAGCCTGCTGCTGGGCGACATGAACGCCGTGATGGGCTGCGTGCTGGTGGTGGGGGTGATCTTCGTCACGCTGAACCTGCTGTCCGATGCCCTGTACCACGTGTTTGACCCGAGAACCCGCTAATGGCCACCTCTACTTTGGCAGCGATGCCCTCCACTTCCCCCCAGACGGCGGCGCAAGCCCTGCGGCAAAGCGCCCGCCGCATCCTGCAACGGCTGCTGCACAACCCCATGACCGTGGCCGGTCTGGTGGTGGTCGTGGCGCTGCTGCTGCTGGCCCTGTTCGCCCCGCTCATCGCCACCCACAACCCACTGGAGCAAAACCTGGCCGAAGCACTGCAAGCCCCGTCCGGCACGCACTGGTTCGGCACCGACGAATATGGCCGCGACGTGTTCAGCCGCCTGGTGCACGGTTCGCGCATTTCGCTCTACATCATTGCCTTGGTGACGGTGATCGTGGGGCCGGTGGGGCTGGCCGTGGGGGCTATCTCGGGCTACTTTGGCGGTTGGGTGGACACCCTGTTCATGCGCGTCACCGACATCTTCATCTCGTTCCCCAGCCTGGTGTTGGCGCTGGCTTTCGTGGCCGCCCTAGGCCCGGGGCTGGACCACGCGGTGATGGCCATTGCCCTCACCGCCTGGCCGCCGATTGCGCGGCTGGCACGGGCCGAAACCCTGTCGCTGCGCAACGCCGACTTCGTGGTGGCGGCCCAGTTGCAGGGCGCATCCAGCAGCCGCATTTTGCTGCGCTACATCGCACCGATGCTGATGTCGTCGGTGGTGGTGCGCCTGACCATGAACATGGCCAGTGTGATCCTGACCGCTGCCGGCCTGGGCTTTCTGGGCCTGGGTGCCCAGCCGCCCATGCCCGAGTGGGGCGCGATGATCTCCAGTGGCCGCCGCTACATGATGGAGTGCTGGTGGCTGGTGGCCACGCCCGGTGCCGCCATCATGCTGGTTAGCCTGGCCTTCAACCTGCTGGGCGATGGCCTGCGGGATGTGCTCGACCCCCGTAACGAATGAGGATGCCCGCCATGACCTCCACCTCTTCCTCCGCCTCTTCCTCCACCCCCAAGCTGCAAGTCGAAAACCTGCACATCCGCTTCGCCACCCCCGACGGCCCCATGCACGCCGTGCGCGGTGTGTCGTTCAACCTGTCGCGGGAAAAGCTGGCCATCGTGGGCGAATCCGGCTCCGGCAAATCCACCGTGGGTCGGGCGCTGCTCAAGCTGCACCCGCGCAGCGCCCAGATCGAAGCGCGCAAGTTGGCCTTCGACGGCATCGACCTGCTGGACGCCAGCCCCCAAACCATGCAGGCCATTCGCGGCAAGCGCATGTCGATGATCATGCAAGACCCCAAGTACTCGCTGAACCCGGTGGTGCGCGTGGGCCAGCAGATCGCCGAGGCCTATCTGGCGCACAACAAGGTAACGCGTGCCGAAGCCACCCAGCGGGCCTTGGCCATGCTGGAGTCGGTGCGCATCCGCGAGCCGCAGCGGGTGTTCAACCTGTACCCGCACGAGGTGTCCGGCGGCATGGGCCAGCGCATCATGATTGCCATGATGCTCATCACCGAGCCCGAGATCCTGATTGCCGATGAACCCACCTCGGCCCTGGATGTGTCGGTGCGCCTGCAAGTGCTGGCCGTGCTGGACGACCTGGTCGGCCAGCGCGGCCTGGGCCTGGTCTTCATCAGCCACGACCTGAACCTGGTGCGCCACTTTTGCGACCGGGTGCTGGTGATGTACGCCGGGCGGGTGGTGGAAAGCATTGCCGCCGCCGACCTGGACAACGCCCAGCATCCCTACACCCGGGGCCTGCTCAGCGCCCTGCCCAGCCTGGACCAGCGCCGCACGCGCCTGCCGGTGCTGCAACGCGACCCCACCTGGCTCACTGCCTAAAAAGTGCTGAAGGACACCACCATGACCATGATCAATGTCAACGCCCTGCACCTGGCCTTCGGGGCCGTCAACGTGCTCAACAACGTCCACCTGCAAGTGCGCCAGGGCCAGTCCTTCGGGCTGGTGGGCGAGTCAGGCTCGGGCAAAACCACGGTGCTGCGCTGCCTGGCCGGGCAGTACACGCATTGGGAAGGCAGCTTGCAGATTGCAGGCCGCGCGCTGGGCCACAAGCTGGACCGGGCCCAAAAACTGGCCCAATGCCGCGAAGTGCAGATGGTGTTCCAGGACCCCTATGGTTCGCTGCACCCGCGCCACACCATCCACACCGTGCTGGCCGAACCGCTGCGCATCCACGGCATGGACCAGGAGCGCGAACGCATCGACAGCATCCTCACCAAGGTGGGGCTGAACAGCAGCTTTCGCTTCCGCTACCCGCACCAGCTGTCGGGCGGCCAGCGCCAGCGCGTGGCGATTGCCCGGGCCCTGATTCTGGAGCCCCGCGTGCTGCTGCTGGACGAACCCACCTCGGCACTCGACGTGTCGGTGCAGGCGGAAATCTTGAACCTGCTGGCCGACCTGCGCGAGCGCGACGGCCTGACGTACCTGATGGTCACCCACGACCTGGGCGTGGTGGCCCACCTGTGCGACCAGGTGGCGGTGATGCAGCACGGCAGCATTGTCGAAACATTGAGCACCGAAGCGCTGTGCAACAACGCCGCGCAACACCCCTACACCCGCATGCTGGTGGAGTCCAGCCGGTCGTATAGCCGAGAGGTGGCCGAAGTAGCAGAGGTCAGATAGAAATAGGCCGTTAGCGCAAGTGGGAACTGCGCTAGCAGCTATTCTTACCATAGCAAACAGCGCGCTGCCTGATTTAAACTACCCGGCTAGATTTCCAGCCTGCGGAGTAGCCTCCGCGATGCCATGACCGTCCCCTTCCCGATCCGCAAAGAATGCCCGCCCGGGGCCTGCTTGTGCCAGCGCGAAGCCCTGCTGGCCGACCCGCAGGCGGACCTGCGCATCCTGCGGCTCACCAAAGAAGAAGAGGCCAAGCTGCTCGCCCGGCTGGAGGCCCTGCAAACCCTGCCCGACCTGCACCGCATGCAGGAGCGCCTGCGCACGCAGCTGGGTATCGTGCTGACCATCGCCCCCGGTACCAACGAAGTGCAAACGGTGCGCGGCTTCCACATCCAGGTCGCCGACCAGCCCGGCCTGTGCCGCAAGACCAAGCAGGCGATTCCGGCAGCGGTACGCCGGTGTTTGGAAGCCACGCCGACGATTGCGTTTGAGATTTTGGATGCGGACGGGTTGTGGGGAGGTGCTTAGGGGGCGGCCAAGCCTTTAAGGGAAATAGGCTTCCGAAATATGCACACCGTGCAACCCGGACAGTTAAACCACCGCAGCGCTGAACGACTCGGGCCGCCGCGCAAGCAAATGAGACAGCCGTTGCAGACCCGCCTGCAAGCGTGCCCGATCCTGGATGCCGCCCAAAGAGATCCGAATGGCATTCACCGACCCGCTGCCCGCTGCGCCAGTAGCGAATGCCTCCACCGGCGTGACGGCAATGCCCTCGCTTTCGGCTGCACGCGCATCATCTGCATTCGGCGCAGCGTTTAAAGTCGTGCTCCTCACCATAGAGAGTCTCAAGCAAATGATTGATTGGATCCCTATCGTCTTGATTACATTCAAGGTTCTCGTGCTCGGCACGGGCATGTTCTTCGCCATCAAGTGGCATTACGATCGCGGAAAGAAGGGGAAGGACAAGCGTGCGGTGCTAAGCGGGGTCGGCAAGTTAGCCGCAGTCTTCGTGCTAGCGCTCCTGGTCCTGGGGTTTCTCACCTTCGTCCTTGCCAGGAAGGTCGGCTTGGACTTGACACTCCCATGATGGCAAAGTCCAGTGATGCGGCAGCCATTTCCCGATGCGGCTATTTGGCAGCGTCGGCAGGCGGACCAGAGCCGAAATGCGGGTGGGCGTGGCGGACTCCGATGCGCGGAGTGGGCGCAATCCGGATCCGACCCCACGGCCTTGCGCTGCGTGGTGCATAGCGAGCAGGCTTACAAGCCAAATCGGCTTCTAGCGCATATACCACCTGCGCTAGAAGCTACAAACTCGATAGCACCCTCAAATAAACGCGTTCAGCAGGTTCTCCATATATTCCTGCCGCCCCGACACCGGCCGGGGGTCCACGCCACCCGCCAGCACCTGCGCCGCCAGGCCGTCCAGCGTGACCTTGCCCGCCAGAATGCCTTGCGCCTCGGGCGATGCCCAACCGGCGTAGCGGTCGGCGATGGCCTTCTCCACCCGGCCGTCCAGAATCATCTTCTCGGCAATCAGCAGCGCCCGGGCGGTGACGTCCATGCCGCCGATGTGGCCGTAAAACATGTCTTGGGGGTCGATGGACTGGCGGCGGACTTTAGAGTCGAAGTTCACGCCGCCGGTTTTAAAGCCCCCGCCTTGCAGGATCAAATACAGGGCCAGGGCGGTGTCGGGGATGCTGTTGGGGAACTGGTCGGTGTCCCACTGGCACTGCATGTCGCCCCGGTTCATGTCGATGCTGCCGAAGATGCCCAGGTCGATGGCGGTGGCGATTTCGTGCTCGAAACTGTGGCCGGCCAGGGTGGCGTGGTTGGCTTCGATGTTGACCTGGATTTCCTTCTCTAGCCCAAAGCGGCACAGGCTGCCGTAGACGGTGGCCACGTCGTAGTCGTACTGGTGTTTGGTGGGTTCGCGGGGCTTGGGTTCGATCAGGATGGCGCCCTTGAAGCCGATCTTGTGCTTGTACTCGACCACCATGTTCAAAAAGCGGCCCATCTGCTCCAGCTCTTGGCCCATGCGGGTGTTGAGCAGGGTTTCATAGCCTTCGCGGCCGCCCCAGAGCACGTAGTTTTCGCCGCCCAGTTTCAGGGTGGCATCCATCGCTTCTTTCACCTGTAGCGCGGCCATGCCGAACAGGGCCGGGTCGGGGTTGGTGGCCGCGCCGGACATGAACCGGCGGTGGCTGAACAAATTGGCCGTGCCCCACAGCAGCTTCATGCCGGTGTGCTGCTGCTTTTCGCCCAGCACATCGACCATAGCGTGCAGGTTGTTGACGCTCTCGCGCAGGGTTGCGCCTTCGGGTGCCACGTCACGGTCGTGGAAGCAGTAGTAGGGCGCGCCGAGCTTGGCGAAGAATTCAAACGCCGCATCGGCCTTGGCGCGAGCAGCGGCCATCGGGTCGGCCATGTGTTGCCAGGGGCGCTCAAAGGTGCCGTCGTGGCTGAACGGGTCAAAGCCGTTCCAGCAGAAGCTGTGCCAGTAGCAGGCGGCGAACCGCAGGTGCTCTTCCATGCGCTTGCCCAGCACCAGCCTGTCGCGGTCGTACCACTTGAAGGCCAATGGGTCCGTCGATGCAGGGCCTGCATAGGCGACGGGGGCAATTTCGGAGAAATAAGAGGGCATGGAAAGTCCTTTGGGTTGGGGTTTAAGGGGGTGTGGATGGCGAAAAGGCCTGCCCAGAGCGGGCGCGGCGGGTTTCGGAATTGGGGTGCATGGGGCGCAGGTACTCGTGCAGCGTCAGGGCGGCGGCGCCCACGGCGGCGGCCAGCGGGCCGTAGCGGGCCACGCGGATGCTGGGGGCGGGCATGCCTGCGCTGGCGGCGTACTGGGCCACGGTGGCCAGGGCACTTTGCAAAAATTCGGGGTGGTGGTCGCACGATTTGCCGCCGACCACGATGGCCCGGGGGTTAAAGGTGGTCCACAGGTTTTGCAGCAGCACGCCCAGGTAGTGGCCAGAGTGGCTCAAATCCACCGCTTTGCCGTTCAGACCGCTGAGGGCGCGCAGACCGATAAAGGCCTCGGCGCAGCCCTTGCGCCCGCAAGAGCACAGCGGGCCGTCGATCTGCATGATGGTGTGGCCGATTTCCCCGGCCATGCCTTGCGCGCCGCTGAACAGCCGGTCGTTGGAGACGATGCCCGCGCCCACGCCGACGTCGCAGCTGACAAAGATCAGCGGGTCTTCGCCTTCGCCGTCGGCAAATTCGTATTCGCCCAAGGCACCTGCATCGGCATCGTTTTGCAGTTGCAGGGGCACCGGGGGCAGGCCGACCTCGGCCAGGGCGCGGGTCAGCAGGGCCAGCAAATCCAGCTTGCGCCAGCCCAGGTTGGGGGCAAACAGCACCTGGCCGCTGGCGTGGTCGATGGCCCCAGGCGTACACACGCCCACGCCCACCAGTTGCAGGCCCACCGCCGCGATGCCTTGGTAGGCGGTGGCCACCATGCGGGCGGTTTGCTGGCTGGCCAGGGCCGGGGTCTTGCTGGCCAGCGGCTGCTCTTCGGAATGCAGTACCTCGCCTTGCAGGCTGACGCAGACCACGCGCACCACTTCGACCGCGATTTCCACCCCGATCAGCGCGCGCTTGCCCTCGTGGATGCGCAGCGGCGTGGACGGACGGCCCAGGCCTTCGTTGACGGTTTCCATGGCTTCGGTGAGCCAACCATCAATCAGCAGTTCGCGCACCAGCAGGCTGACGGTGGATTTGGTCAGACCGCTCTCGGTGGCCAGCCGTGCCCGCGACAGGCCGGGTTGGGCGCGCAGCATGCGCAGCAGCACGCTGCGGTTGATGCGCTTGACGAGTTGTTGGTCGCCGGTAGTCTTCATATGGTTTGCCGTGTGAACAAAAGAAGACAGGAGTCTAGTTCTGCCCACGCTCGGTTTGCGGCTTGCCCTCGGGGCGTTTGCCGGTGATCACCATGCCCAGCACCTCGTCCTCGGTGACATCGGCGGTGGCGTAGGTGCCAACCAGGCGACCGTTCTTCATCACCGCCAGCCGGTCGCTTAAGGAGAAAACGTCGGGCATGTCGTGGGTGATCAAAAAGATGCCCACGCCTTCGCTCTTGAGCTGCTGCACCAGGCGGCCGACCATGGCGGTTTCCTCTGGGCCCAAGGCGGCACAGGGCTCGTCCATGATCAAGATACGGGCGTTGAAGTACAGCGCCCGCGAGATCGCCACCACCTGGCGCTGGCCACCCGACAGTTGCCGCACCGGCACGCGGATGTTGGTGAAGTTTTTGTTCAGCCGGGCAAAAACCTTGCGGGCGTTGACCTCCATGAAATGGTCGTCCAGCGTGTTCCAGCGGGTCATCTTCTCGCGGCCCAGAAACAGGTTGGCGACGGAATCCAGGTTGTCGGCCAGCGCCAGGGTTTGGTAGATGGTCTCGATCCCCTGGGCCTGCGCCTCGGCGGGGGTGCGGATGTGGACCTTCTGGCCCGCCACCAGCGTGTCGCCGGAGTCGATGGGGTAGGCCCCCGCCAGCATCTTCATCAGCGTGGACTTGCCCGCGCCGTTGTGGCCCAGCAAGGCGACCACTTCGCCGGGATACAGGTTGACGCTGACCCCATCCACCGCGACCACGCCGCCGAAGGCTTTGCGGATGTCGCGCAGTTCAACTAAAGGCGTGCTCATCGTTCACCCGCTAATTTGCGATACAAAACATCAAACACCACGGCCACGATCAGCACCTGGCCGATGATCACCATGCGTTTGCCAATCGGCACGTCCAGCAGCAGCATGCCGCTGTCCAGCGACTGCATGATCAGCGCGCCCAACACCGAGCCAAAGATCGACCCGCTGCCCCCGGCCAGCGCGGTGCCACCAATCACGGCAGCGGCAATCACGTACAGCTCCATGCTGGTGCCCAGCGAATTGGTACCCGCGTTCAGTCGTGCTATAGAAACAATAGCTGCTACCGTAATCAGGACGGCCAGCAGGGCAAATAATTGCAAGGTCACTTTTTTGACCGGAATGCCCACCAGTGCCGCCGCATCGGGGTTGCCGCCCATCGCATACACGTAGCGACCAAAGCGGGTGCGGTGCACCAGGAAGGACAGCACGCCGCCCACCACCGCCCAGATCAACACGGGGATGGGGATGCCTTGCGGCTCGGTTTTGCTGGATATTTGGTAGTGGTTCATGGTGTGGGCAAACAGCAGCAGCAGGGCGATGGGCACGCCGACCAGCAGGGCCTCCATCCACAGCGGGTCGGTGGGCACACCGTAGCTTTGACGGGCGCGGCGCTTTTGCACGGCCCGCAGCAACAGGCCCGCACTGACCAGGCCCACCACCGCCCAGCTGGCCAGGGTGCCAATGCCGCCGTCGTAGCCGCCGCCCAGGCGTAAAAAGAAGTCGTCGGTGACCGGCTGGGTCTTGCCATCGGCCACCAGAAAAGCCGCGCCCCGGAAGGTCATCAACCCGCCCAGCGTGACCACGAACGAAGGCACGCCCAGCACCGCTGTGAGCCAGCCCTGGTAAATAGAGGCCACCAGCGCCACCGCCAGCCCGGCCAGACAGGCTGTGGGCCAAGACCAGTTGGCGCTGTACTGCAAATACGCAATCAGCACGCCCACAAAGCCCATCACCGAGCCCACCGACAGGTCGATATGCCGGGCCACGATGACCAGCACCATGACGGTGGAGACAATGCCCACCACCGCCGTCTGCTGGGCAATGTTGTAGAGGTTTTCCGGGCTGAGGAAGATGCCGCCAGACAGCAGGTGGAACACCAGCGCCATTGCGGCCAAGACAAGGCTCATCAGCACCAGTCGCCAGTCGATGGCGGCGCTGCGCCAGGGGGATTGGAAAGGAGTCATGGGTGTATCAAAGAAAGATGGCTCAGGGGGCCAGCCCCCACCCCGGCCCGCCCCCGGAAGGGGAGGGAGAAGAGCGAGGCCCGGTCTTACCCCCTCCCCCCTCGGGGGAGGGTTGGGGTGGGGGCAAGGATGTCCGTATTACTTACAAGCCGCCGGAGCCGTAGCTGCCGCCACGCCCTTGCACAGCTCTTCCTTCTTGATCCACGCCGCTTTCACCACCACGTCGAGGTTGTCGCGGGTGATGGCCACCGGGGCCAGGAAGTGCGAGTCCAGCGCAATTTTTTTGTCGCCACCGTTCCAGCTCACCGCACCGGTCACCTTTTTGCCATTGCCCAAAGCCACGGCGGCGCTGGCGGCTTCGCGGCCCAGGTCGCGGGCATCCTTCCACACCGACACGGTTTGCGAGCCCTGCGCCACACGGTTCAGTGCGGCGAAATCGCCGTCCTGGCCGGAGACGGGAATGCCCTTGATGCCCTTGCTGGTGAGCGCGGCCACCACGCCACCGGCGGTGCCGTCGTTCGATGCCACCACAGCATCCACCTTGCCGCCGTTTTTGGTCAGGATCTGCTCCATGTTCTTCTGCGCGACTTCGGGCTTCCAGCCGTCGGTGTATTCCTCGCCGACGATCTTGATGGTGCCGGATTTGACAGCGGCATCGATGATTTCCTGCTGGCCTTCGCGCAGGAAGTTGGCGTTCGGGTCGGTGGGCGAGCCCTTGATCATCACGTAGTTGCCCTTGGGCTGGGCCTTGAACACGGCGCGGGCCTGCATGCGGCCGACCTCTTTGTTGTCGAAGGTGATGTAGAACACGCCGGGCGCTTCGATCAGGCGGTCATAGGCCACCACGGGCACTTTTTGCTTGGTGGCCTTGTTCACGGCGGGCAGGATGGCGTCTTTGTCCATCGCCAGCACGATCAGCACTTTGGCGCCCTTGGCCATCAGGCCCTCAATGTCGCCCAGCTGCTTTTCGGGCGAGCCACCGGCATCGGCGCTGATGTACTTGGCGCCCAGCTTTTCCAGCTGCGCCTTGATGGCCGCCTCGTCGGTTTTCCAGCGTTCCTCCTGGAAGTTGGACCAGCTCACCCCCACCGTCATTTGCGCCAACGTGGCGGTGCTGACGGTGCCCAGGGCGGCCAGGGCCAGAACGGACAGGGTTTTCTTGAATGTATTTTTCATGCTTGTCTCCAATAACGTGAAAGAACAAACTTTCATAAGCCGGGGTGCGCGGCATCCCGGCCTGAAAGTTAGGTGCCTGCTTAAGGCGGGTCTAGGAAGGCGCGTGCAGCGTATGCCGGTAGTTAGTTCGACTTCCGGACGAACTATCTAACATTTTCAGAATTGTCTTATTAGGACTTGCCCTAGGTGTCTGGGCGGGCGGTTACGCTCGGGCTTTTCCGCTTGCTTACACCCACAGGATGTCCATGCCTTATTTACCCACCCGCCGTGCCGTAGCGGTGTTTACGGTGCTGGCCTCGGCGTATTTGCTGTCGGCACTGGTGCGCGGTGTCACGGGCACGCTGGCACCGGTGTTAACGCGGGACTTCGCGCTGACTTCGGCCCAACTGGGCTTGCTGGCGGGGGGCTATTTTTTAGGCTTTGCCTGCATGCAGCTGCCGCTGGGCCATTGGCTAGACCGCTACGGCCCACAAAAAGTGCAGCTGTGGCTGCTGGGCCTGGCGGTGCTGGGCTGCCTGGCCTTTGCGCTGGCCGATGGCTTTGCCACCCTGCTGCTGGCCCGCGTGCTCAGCGGCATTGGCCTGTGCGCCTGCCTGATGGCCCCGCTCACTGGCTACCGCCGCTGGCTGGCCCCCGACCTGCAAATGCGCGCCAATGCCTGGATGCTGATGGTCGGCGCGCTGGGCCTGCTGCTGGCCACGCTGCCGGTGCAGTGGGCGCTGCCGCTGCTCGGTTGGCGGCTGATTTTTGGCCTGCTGGCACTGCTACTGGCCGCCGCCATGCTGGCCATCCGCTGGCAGTTGCCGCGCTGGGAAGCCCCCGCACCGCACGCCAAAGTGTCGCTGCGCGCAAGCTACCGGCCGATCTTCAGGCACCCGCATTTTCAGCGCATGCTGCCGCTGGGGTTGGTCAACTACGGCGGGCTGGTGGCCGTGCAAACCCTGTGGGCCGGGCCGTGGATGACGCAGGTGGTGGGCTACACGCCCTTGCAGGCCGCCAGCGGTTTGTTTGGCATCAACCTCACCATGCTAGTGGTGTTTTGGCTGTGGGGCAGCGTCAGCCCGGTGCTGGAGCGGCGCGGCATGCAGGCGGTACGCATGATGGTCTGGGGCATGCCGCTGGGCATTCTGGCGCTGGCGGGCATTGCCTGGCTGGGTGCGGCGGCGGGTTGGCCTGCATTTGCCGTGTTTTGTGCGCTGTCGAGCTTTTTGGCGCTGTCGCAGCCGTCGATCGGCCTGGCCTTTCCGGTCCACGAGGCAGGCCGAGCGATGTCGGCCTTCAACCTGCTGATTTTTCTGGGCACGTTTATCTGCCAATGGAGCATTGGCCTGGGCATCGACGCACTGGTGGCCCGGCAAGTACCTCAGCCGCTGGCGTTCCAGATCGTGCTGGGAATGCTGGCCGCTTGCAGCACGCTGGCCTACCTGTGGTTTGCGCTGACCGGGCGCAGAAAAATAGGGGTCTGACCCCTATTTATTTCTATGCCATCGCGTTAGCGACGCGGGTGTAAAAGGCCATGTCGTGCTGGTACTGGGTGGTGGAGATTTGCTTGTTGATGTGCTGGGTGGTCAGGTTGTCCATCACCTTGCGGACCTGGGCCTGCTGGCTGTCGCTGCTGGTGGCGCTCTCGTACGGATTGCGCTTTTGGATCAGGTCCATCGCCCGGCTGGACAAAGACACGCTGGCCTGGGACTGGGCCAGAAGGTCTTTGGCAGCCTGGGAAATAGTCACCGTATCCGATGTGCTGGCAGCGCTGCTGACAACGGCCGCCGGAGCAGCGACTGCCGACCGGGTCGAACCCACGCTGGCCGGGTAAGCAATGGCCGACAGCATACGACTGGCTTGGATGTTCATAGAGGCTCCCGGTGGTGCGTGCATACACGGCTGCACACCTGGGTAACAATACCGGGACTGTCGTTTTCCAATGCGCCGATAAGCAGGCGAAAACACCCCTCTTTCCACCGGAGATGCCCATGCCCCCGTACCAGCTTTATTGTTTCGCCCAGTCGGGCAATGCCTACAAAGTGGCGCTGACCTTGCAGCTCGCCGGGGTCGATTGGTCGCCCCAGTTTGTGGATTTTTTTGGCGGCGAAACCCGCACCCCCGCCTACCGCGCCATCAACGCGATGGGCGAGGTACCGGTGCTGGCGCACGGTGACCTGCGGCTCAGCCAGTCGGGCGTGATCCTGGACTATCTGGCCGGGCAGTTTCCGCAGTTCGGCCCAGCCAATGAAGACGAGCGCCGCGAAATCTTGCGCTGGACGCTGTTCGACAACCACAAACTGACCAGCAACATCGCCACGCTGCGCTTTCAGCTGCTGTTTGCCAAGACCGGGGAAACGCCCGTCACCGCCTTTCTGCGCGGACGCATGGTGGCGGCACTGAAGATTCTGGAGCAGCACCTGACTGGCCGCACCTATGTGGTGGCCGAGCGCCTGACCACGGCCGACCTATCCCTCTGCGGCTACCTGTTCTGGCCCACGGAATACGGTGTGGACTGGGCCGACTACCCGGCGATAGGCGCATGGCTGCAACGCATCCAAAGCCAGCCGGACTGGGTCGCGCCCTACGATCTGATGCCAGGCCACCCCCGGCCGCAAGACGTTTAACTACCCCGCGCGGGGGTGCGCCGGGGCCG
Source organism: Rhodoferax sp. LB1P47 (assembly GCF_056521445.1). Taxonomy (NCBI): domain Bacteria; kingdom Pseudomonadati; phylum Pseudomonadota; class Betaproteobacteria; order Burkholderiales; family Comamonadaceae; genus Rhodoferax; species Rhodoferax sp. LB1P47. The sequence continues at coordinate 40,649 of NZ_JBWMAU010000009.1, forward strand.
CACCAGATCGGCCACCAGCGGCGGCAGCGACAGGCCCAGCAACAGCAGCGCCATTGGCAGCACCCAGATAAAACCCACGTATTTGAAACCGGTAGCCCCCACCAGCCCACCCACCACAAAGGCGGCCAGCAGCGTGCCATACAGCCGCAGCTTGACGCGGTTGGCCCGCACCCGGGATGCCAACGGGCTGTCTTGCCGGTTCATGTAGAGCAACTTGCCCAGCTCGATGCCCAGGTCAGTGATCACGCCGGTCATGTGGGTGGTGCGGATCTGCGAGGCCGACAGCTTGGACACCACGGCGTTTTGCAGCCCCATCGTGAAGGCCAGCACCAGCACCGTGAGCGGCACGGCAAACGGGGTTTGCCGGTACAGCGTGGCCCCGATCAGGCCAAACACCAGCAGCAGCAAGGCCTCACACAGCAGCGGCAGCGCGTATTGGCTGCGCAGATGGTGCTGGCGCGCCCAGTTCACCAGCACCGCCGTGGTGGCCGCGCCGCCGGTAAATGCCAACAAGGTGCCCAGCGCGCCCAGCACCAGGGTGATGTTGCCCAGCACCAGGTTGTCGGCCAGCATGGAGGCAAAACCGGTCATGTGCGAGGTGTACATGCCGACCACCAAAAAGCCCCCGGCGTTGATAGCCCCCGCGTTGAACGCCAGCAAGCCGCCCAACAGCCGGTTGGTCGAAGCGGTGCGGTGCTGACTGCTCAGGTGGCGAAGACGGCGCATGGCTGTTAATTTATAAAAATAGGGCTCTAGCGCACATTCCACCTGCGCCAATAGCTATACAAAATATAGCAGTTAATCCTGGAAGAAGTTTACCGGCAAGCCCGGCACATCGACCCGCATGGACAGCACACAGCCCGACGCGGGCAGGGCCGCCAGCTCGGCCTCTGGGCGACCGTGGCGGCCGGTGGTGAGGTACAGGGTTTGCAGGTCGTCACCGCCAAAACAGGGCATGGTGGGGCAGCGGGCCGGCAGGGCGTAGGCGTTGAGCAGATCGCCTTCGGGCGAGAACTTACACAGGCGCTGGCCTTCAAATTGGGCGGAGTAGTAATTGCCCTGCACGTCTACCGCTGCACCGTCCGGGCGGCCACCGTAGCCGCCCATGCCGGGCTGCCAGCCTGCGGGCTTGGGGGCCATCAACAAAAATTCGCGGTACTCGGACAAGATATTGGCCTGGGCATTCCAGTCCCAGGCGTGGACGATGTGGTGCGGCGTGTCGGCCCAGTACAGGGTTTTGGCATCCGGCGACCAGGCCAGGCCGTTTCCGGTGATGGCGTTGCCCGCCATCATCTTCAGCGCGCCGCCGTCCAGGCAGTACAGCGCGGCATTGCGGGCATCGCGCGGCTCAAAAATGGTGCTGGCCCAGAAGCGGCCTTGCGGGTCGCATTTGCCATCGTTGAAGCGGGTGGTGGCCGGGTCATACGGCGCGGCGGCCAGCAGCGCCATTGCGCCACCCCACACGGGCGCGCGGTAGATGCCGTCGCGCAGCGCCACCACCAGACCGCCGCCGGTGGCCGGGGCGATGCAGCCGGGCTCGCTCGGCATGGCCCAGCGCTCCACCTCACCGCTGGCCACGTCCATGCGCTGCAGCAGTTTGCCGGGAACGTCGACCCAGTACAGACGTTTTTCCTGCGGATGCCAAAACGGCGATTCGCCCAGGGCGTTGGGTTCGGTGGTAACGGTGGTCCAGGTCATGTTCGGTGTCAATTTGGTTGCAATGCCCGTATTGTGAACGGGCAAAAAATGGCCCGCGCACATCGCTGTGGGCGGGCCTCCGAGGCAGAACGCTTGCTTTCTTCGCCAGGGATACCGCAGAACCGGCTTTGCCGGGCTGCTGGTATCGCCCCCTGCAAGGGGGGTGGCGAAAAGCGCTTGCGCTGTAGCCTGGGGGTGTTACCTGTTGTAAGCAGTCTCGCCATGCGAGCTGATGTCGAGGCCTTCGCGCTCTTCTTCTTCGGTGACGCGCAGGCCGATGGTCAGGTCCACAATTTTGTAAGCCACAAAAGACACCACGCCGGACCAGACGATGGTCAGCAGCACGGCCTTGGCCTGGATCCACACCTGTGCCGCCACCGAGTACGCGTCAGCGGGGGTCATGCCTACCGAAACCCAGTCAGCCACGGTGGACGGGCCACCCAGGCTAGGCGAATTGAACACGCCGGTTAGCAGCGCACCCACGATGCCGCCCACGCCGTGCACGCCAAACACGTCCAGCGAGTCGTCGGCACCCAGCATCTTCTTCAGGCCATGCACACCCCACAGGCAGGCGAAACCGGCGATGAAACCAATCACCAGGCCGCCGCCGATGCCAACGTTACCGGCTGCGGGCGTAATCGCCACCAAGCCTGCCACCGCACCGGATGCAGCACCCAGCATCGACGCCTTGCCGCGCATCAGCGCTTCGCCCACGCACCATGCCAGCACCGCAGCCGCAGTGGCCGCCAGGGTGTTGACGAAGGCCAGAGCGGCGTAGCCGTTGGCTTCCAGAGCGGAACCGGCGTTAAAGCCAAACCAGCCCACCCACAGCAGGGACGCGCCCACCATGGTCAGGGTCAGGCTGTGGGGGGCCATAGATTCTTTGCCGTAGCCCACGCGCTTGCCCAGCATGTAGGCACCGACCAAACCAGCCACAGCGGCGTTGATGTGCACTACCGTGCCGCCAGCGAAGTCCAGCGCGCCCCACTGCCAGATCAAACCGGCCTTGGCGGTCATGGCATCGGCCACTTCCTTGCTGGCGTAAGCGTCAGGGCCCATCCAGAACCACACCATGTGGGCCATAGGGGCGTAGCAGAAGGTGAACCACAGAGCCGAGAACAGCAACACGGCCGAGAACTTGATACGTTCGGCGAAAGCACCAACGATCAGGCAGCAGGTGATACCGGCGAACGTGGCCTGGAAGGCGGCGAACACGATTTCAGGAATATAGACACCCTTGCTGAACGTGGCCGCATTGGCAAACGTGCCCGCAGTGTTGTCCCACACGCCCTTCATGAACAGCCGGTCAAAGCCGCCAATGAACGCGTTGCCTTCGGTGAACGCCAGGCTGTAGCCGTAGATGAACCACAGCACCACGATCAGCGAGAACGTGACCATGACCTGCATCAGCACCGACAGCATGTTCTTGCTGCGCACCAGGCCGCCGTAGAACAGGGCCAGGCCGGGCACGGTCATCAAAATAACCAGCAGGGTGGAAACCATCATCCAGGCGGTGTCGCCCTTGTTGGGCACGGGGGCGGCAACGGGTGCAGCTTCGGCAGCAGCGGGTGCCACAACGGCAGCCGCAGGCGCGGCCTCGGCCGGCGCGGGTGCCGCGTCAGCGGGCTTGGCTTCGGCCGGAGCGGCTTCCACCACGGCGCTGGCAGCAGGTTCAGCGGCGGCGGTTTGCGCCTGGGCGAAACTTCCACCCCACAGGAGTCCTAGGCCCAAGGCCAGGGAGGCAATGATTTTTTTCATTTTTGACAAACTTTCAGATAAGACAAGGGGCGGTGCTTACAGCGCTTCTTTGCCGGTTTCGCCGGTACGGATACGGACAACCTGTTCCAGGTTGTAGACAAAAATCTTGCCGTCGCCGATCTTGCCGGTGCGGGCGGCACCTTCAACGGCTTCGATCACGCGGTCTACCAGCTCGTCGGCAATGGCAGCTTCAATCTTCACCTTGGGCAAGAAATCGACCACATACTCGGCACCACGGTACAGCTCGGTATGGCCCTTTTGGCGACCGAAGCCCTTGACTTCCGTCACGGTGATACCCTGCACACCAATGCTGGAGAGGGCTTCACGCACTTCGTCCAACTTAAAGGGTTTGATGATGGCGGTGACTAGTTTCATGGCTGCTCTTTCGGTAGGCTGTCGCAAAAATGGGCACCAAGGCGGGTGGCCTTGGGGCTCGGGCTGTTGCATGTGCTTCCCCTCTAAAAGGAGAACGGCGAACCGATTTAAGCAGGTTGCGTGCCAAATAAGTGTTACTTTGGTAACGCCTACCAGCAGCCCCTTTTTTCGGCCATGCACAGGTTTGGGCAGGTATTTATCGCACAAAAATGGTGCGCGCAGGTGGTTTACATGTTGAATCCCACCGTTGCGCACCGATATGGGGAGGCACGTTGTTATGGGCTTATGTTTGGTGCAAAGCCGGGCTTTGCTGGGCTTGGATGCCCCTGCGGTCACCGTCGAGGTGCATTTAACCAATGGCTTGCCCAGCTTCACGCTGGTCGGGTTGGCCGAGGTCGAGGTCAAAGAAGCCCGCGAACGGGTGCGCTCGGCGATCCAGAATTCGGGGCTGGAATTCCCCCACAACCAACGCATCACCGTCAACCTGGCCCCGGCCGACCTGCCCAAAGACTCGGGCCGGTTTGATTTGCCCATCGCCCTGGGCATCCTGGCCGCCAGCGGCCAGATCGACACCGCGCGGCTGGCCGGGCATGAATTTGCCGGTGAACTGTCGCTGTCGGGTGCGCTGCGCCCAGTGCGCGGCGCACTCGCCACCAGCCTGGCCTTGCACATCGCCCAAGTGCAAACCCGGCTGGTGCTGCCCCCCGGCAGTGCCGAAGAAGCCGCCCTGGTGCCCGGTGCCCAGGTGTTCTGCGCCCAGCACCTGCTTGACGTGGTGCAGCAGTTTCTGCCCCTGGATGGCAATGCACCCGAACCCACAGACGGCTGGACCCGGCAGACCGCCACCCCTTTGCCCGCCTCGGCCACCTACGCCGATCTGGCCGACGTCAAAGGCCAGGCCGGGGCCAAACGGGCGCTAGAAATCGCCGCAGCGGGCGGCCACAGCCTGCTGCTGGTCGGCCCACCCGGCTCGGGCAAGTCCATGCTGGCACAACGCTTTGCCGGCCTGCTGCCGCCCATGACCGTCATTGAAGCCCTGCAAAGCGCCGCCATCGCCAGCCTGGGCGGCTGCTTTGCACTGGAGCAGTGGGCCACCCGCCCCACCTGCAGCCCCCACCACACCGCCAGCGCTGTGGCTCTGGTGGGCGGCGGCTCGCCACCCCGACCTGGTGAAATATCGTTGGCGCACCACGGCGTGCTGTTTCTCGACGAGCTGCCCGAATTCCCCCGCGCCGCGCTTGAAGCATTGCGCGAACCACTGGAAACCGGCCGCATCACCATCGCCCGCGCCGCCCGCCGAGCCGAATTTCCGGCCCGCTTCCAGCTCATCGCCGCCATGAACCCCTGCCCCTGCGGCTACCTCGGCGCACGCCAACAAGCCTGCCGTTGCAGCCCGGACCAGGTGGCGCGCTACCAGGGCAAACTCAGCGGCCCGCTGATCGACCGCATCGACCTGCACATCGAAGTGCCCGCCCTCCCCGCCGAAGACCTGCTGCACGCCCCGCCCGGTGAATCCACCGCCGCCATCCGCGCCCGCTGCGCCACCGCCCGACAGCACGCCATAGACCGCCAAGGCAAAACCAACCAGGCACTACAAGGCCAAGAGATCGACCAATTCGCCGCCCTGGACCCCGCCGCCGCCAAGTTCCTGACCACCGCCGCCGCCAAACTCGGCTGGTCCGCACGCGGCGTACACCGGGCCCTGAAAGTGGCGCGGACGATTGCAGATTTAGAGGGTGCAGCCACCACGCAGAGTCACCATGTGGCGGAGGCGATGCAGTACCGGCGGGCCTTGCGGGCTACGGGCTGATGGCACAGCCAACCATGCACACTATTTACAGAAATGGGGGCAGCTAGGCAGCCACCAAAAATGCTACATATTTAATAGCTACTAGCGCATATTAAATAAGCGCCAGAGGCCTGTTTGATGCTGATTCTCATGCCAAGGGCATGGCCCCGCTGTGGTGCGGGGCGGTATCCGGCAGGCGCATTTCAAACGTCGTCCCCGCACCTTCCTGGCTGCGCACGGTGAGGCTGCCGCCCAGCACGTTGGTGACGGCATTGAAAGCGATGTGCAAGCCAAGGCCGGTGCCGCCCCGGCCCATTTTGGTAGTAACGAAGGGATCGAAGACGCGCTCCAGCAGCGCCGGCGGAATACCGCAGCCGTCGTCGGCCACGCGCAGCACCAGCGCGCCCTGGCCATCGCGCTCGCCGGTGATGCGCACGGTGCCCTGGGGGCGGCCCTCAAAACCGTGCAGCACGGCGTTATGGACCAGGTTGCCAATGGCCTGGCCCAACGCGCCGGGGTAGCTGTCCAGGCGCAGGCCGGTGGGCACATCGACCACGATGGTGTAGGGCGTGCGGGCGAAGCTGGGGCGCAGGCTGACAACCATTTCATCGACTACTTCGCGCAGCTCGAAAGGGCGGCGCTGGGAACTGGTTTGGTCTACCGCCACCTGCTTGAAGCTGGCGACCAGGTCGGCCGCACGGTGCAGGTTGCGGGCCGCAATGTCGGTGGCCTGTTCCGCGCTGTCCAGCAGGCTCTCCAGAGCACTGCGGCGCAGGCCCGCCTGCATGGCGGCGCGGAACTGGCGCACCTCGTCGGTGAGCGCGGTCACGGCCATCAGGCTGTTGCCCAGCGGGGTGTTGAGTTCGTGGGCCACGCCCGCCACCAGCCCGCCTAGGGCGGCCATTTTTTCCACCCGCACCAGCTCGCCCTGGGTTTCGCGCAGGTGGGCCACCACGCTGGAGAGTTCTTCGTTGGTAACCGCCAGGGCCTCGGTGCGGCGCTGCACGCGGGCTTCGAGTTCGGTGTTGAGTTCGCGCAGTTCGTTGCTGATGCGGCGCATATCGCCGATGTCGATGCTGGCCCAGATCATCAAGTGGGCGTCGCCAATCTGCACCTGGCGACCAAAGACTTGGCACAGCACCGGCTGGCCGTCGGCCCGGTACAGCGTTCCCTCGGTAGTCAGGCTACCGTCGACCATATGGACCATGGCGTTTTCGCGGGCCTCGCTGGACGGCAGCAGGCCAATGCCGATGCCGGTGCGGCCCAGCACATCTTCGCGCGCAAAGCCGTAGGCAGTGCACCAGGCCTGGTTCACGTCCAGCAGGGCAAAGGCGTGGTCGGCATCGGTGACCGACATGGGGATGGGCGAGGCGTTGAAGATGGCTTGCGACTTCAGCTCGCGCTCTTGCAGGCTGCTGGCCATTTTTTCGATATCGGCCGACAGCAGGTTGAACTCGGCAATCGGCCCCCGGGGCCAGGGGCCGCCCACAGCGCCCTGGGTGATTTGTCCGGCCCGCGCCACGATGCCGCGCAGCGGCCGCGTCAGCCACGAGGCCCAGAACGGCGCCATCAGCAGACCCACCAGCAGCGCCCCGGCAAACCCGGACACCACGCCCACCACCAACCCCCGGATGTCCTGGTTCTCCAGCGCGGCGGGCATGCCGCCCACGAAGTACCAGTCCAGGGCTTGGGAGCGGGCCACCGCCGGGTGGAAGCTGCGGCCATCGAATCTGAACAGCTCGGGCAGGGTCTCGAAGTTCAGCGCCGCCTGCATCAGCGGCCAGTTCAGCACATTGGCGGCACCCACGTGCCGCCCGCCATCGGTATCGGCCACGATTTCGCCGGTGCTATCTACCAGCCAGACGGATGCGGTGCGCTGGCCCGCCGCCAGCTGAAAGGTATCTAGCAAATACGATAGCGGCACCTCGGCCAGCAGCAACCGGTCACGGCCCACCGGGTAGGCCAGGCCGACGGTAACGGCCCCCGACAGAGCCGACAAAAATTTATCGCCCCAGACCATCTGGCGCGACTCCAGCACCGCCCGGAACAGCGGGCTGGCCGACAGGTCGCTGCCCAACAGATCGGTACGGCTCAAGCGCAACGCGGGCTGCACGCCTGCCGCCAGCACCGTGCCGTCGTTGGCTACCAAGTAGATGGCACGGATGGCTTTGCCGTCCCAGGCGGCGCGCTCCATCATGGCGGTGGACTGCACCAGGTCCATGCCCTCCATCGCTTCGCTCAGCAGCTCCATGCGGCCCTCCAGCGAGCCCAGCAAGACTTCCACGCGGTCGGCGATTTCATTCGTGTCACGCACCACCGTGTCTTTGTTGGTGCGTTCGATCTGCGGAATACGCACCAGCAAAATGCTGCTGCCCACGATGGCGAACGTGACCAGAATCGTCACCACCAGCAGAGCCGCCAGGTAGCTGCGCAAACGCCAGATGCGCAAATGGTTCATGGCAGCAACACAAACTTGCCACCCCGGACTTCGGTGAAAAACACCTTGCGCGGGGTATCGCCGAAACGGTCGAACTGGATGCTTTGTTGCAGCCCCTGGAAGGGCCCGTGCTGGAGGATGCTGTCTTTCAAGGACTGGCCCTTCTGCTGCAACGCCAGCGCCTGGCACAGCACATAGGTAGCGTCGTACGACAGCACCGCACTAAAGCCCGGCTCCCGCGCAAACCGTGCCAAAAATGCCTGGCGGAAGTTGCGGTAGCGTTCGGAGGGGTCATCCCGGTTGAAGGCCTGCGCAATCAGCAGCCCCTCTACCGAGCGCCCGCCTAGCTCCAAAAGTAATTCGGTAGAGGCTCTTTCTGCGGCGCTCTTGGGCATCTGCGGTGCCAATTTTTCGGCCTGCTGGGCCAGGCGGGCCACATCAACCGCACTGCCGATAAACAGCAGGCCCTGCGGCGCACCGGCCAGCATCTGCCGGACCACGTTGCCAAAGCCCGTACTGGCATCGGATGCGAACGCCACGGCGACCACCACCTCCCCCCCCAACGCGGCATAGGCGGCCTTGAAAGCGTTCAGCCAAGATAGAGAGTAACTGGCGTTGCGGGTGTCATAGGCCAGGGCCAGGCGGTGCTGGCCGCGCTGGTACAGCAAGTGCGCGTACTCGCTGGCGTTGTCCTGCGTGGTGCGGTTGATGCGGATCAAGAAATCATCCTTACCCGCAAAATCCAGCGATGTCACGGTGGGGCTGACCATCACGATACCCGCCTGGTTGATCACCGGCAGCACCACCGTCGCAACCGCACTGCTAAAGGGCCCCACCACCGCATCGACATGCGCCGCCACCAGCGCCTGGACGGCCACTTGCGATTTGACCGGGTCCATGCCGTCGTCCTTCACCAGAATTTCGACCATGCGGCCACGGATGCCACCGGCCTGGTTGCGCTGCTCCACCGCCAGCATCATGCCGTTGCGACCATCCTCGCCGGTGTCGGAAGTCCGGTCCGACAGGCTGCCGATAAAGCCCAGCTGGATCGGTTTTGCCGGACCACAGCCCGCCAACACACAGACCAGCACCAGGGCGGTCCGCCAGGGCCATCGGTTCACGCAGAGGTTCCACAGCGTTGCGCCAGCCACGGCCCCAGGTCTTCGATCAGCATGGGCTTGGCGTACAGGTAGCCCTGCGCTTCATCGCAGCCTAATTTGCGCAAGATATCGGCCTGGGCCTCGGTTTCTACCCCTTCGGCCAGCACCTGCATGCCCAGCTGGTGGCCCAGCGGCACGATCATTTCGGCGATGCGTGCGCCCAGGCGGCCGGAGTCGAGCGACATCACAAAGGCGCGGTCGATCTTGAGCCGGTCGGCGGGCAGGCGGTCCAGGTACGACAGCGATGAAAACCCGGTGCCGAAGTCGTCAATCGCCACCGCAATGCCGCGCGCTTTGATCTGCCGCAGCAGGGCCGCCACCCGCTCCATGCCCATCACGGCCACCGACTCGGTGATCTCCAGCTCCAGGCTCTCGGGTGGCATACCACTGTCGCGCAGGGCCTCGTCCACCATGTCCAAAAACTGCGGCTGGGAAAACTGCACCGATGAGACGTTGACCGCCACCCGGATGTCCAGCGCCTTGCCCTGGTGGCGCAGGGTGGCCATGGCGTGCAGAGCCGAGCGCAGCACCCAGGCCCCCATGGTGACAATCAAACCTGACTGCTCGGCCACCGGGATAAAGCGGTCGGGTGGTACGAACTTGCCGTCATCGGTGCGCCAGCGTAGCAGCGCCTCGACCCCAATCGGCCGTCCATCGCGCAAATCCACCTGGGGCTGGTACACCACAAACATGTGTTCGCAGTCAAACGCGCGCTGTAAGCCATGCAGCATGCGGGTGCGCTCGCGGGTGATAGTGCCGATCTCGGCCGAATAGTAGGCGCTGCGCCCCTGGCCCAATTCTTTGGCGCGCTTGAGGGCAATGGATGCGTCTTTCAGCAGCTCCAGCCCGCTGCCAGAGGTTTCGTCGCAGCGTACAAAACCCATGCACACCGACACCGGGCGCTGCACGTTCTCGATCTCAAACGGCTGCTCAAACACGTGGTGCAGCACCTCGGGGTTGACGCTGGACTCCAGGCCAAACAGGCCGAAGATATCCCCCGCCACCCGGGCCAGATAACCGCCGCCGGTGTACCCCGCACCCAACCGCTGGGCAATGGCCGCCAACAATTTGTCTCCATAGCCGTGGCCAAACATGTCGTTGGTTTCGGCAAACTGGTCTACATCCATCAGGCCAATAGCGTGCCCGGCCATGCTGCCACCGGCCACCGCATCGTCCAGGTGCTGGATGAAGGCGGTGCGGTTGGGCAGACCCAGCATACGGTCGACAAAAGCATAGTTGCGCAACCGGGCTACCAGCTCGACATTGGCAGCGCACAGGGCAATATTGGTGCAAAAAACCTCCAGCAAATGCATGTCTACATCGCGCAGCGGGGCGGCTGCGTACACAAAAGCGGCAAAGTCCCCGCCCTCGCGGCCCGGAAAAAACAAGGTCACGCTGTGCGTTGCCAGCAGGTTGCGGCGCTCCGCCAGGCACTGGGTCAGGCTGGCGGCGATATGCGGGTCTTCAATCTCGGTGACACGTCGCTGCATCAGATAGGCCAAGCGCCCAGCGGCCGCGATCACCACACATTCGGCGGCACTCTGCGCCCCCATGCCAGGGAAACTGCTGTAAGCGCACACCAGACCTTCCGGCTCAATGCCCACCAGACTCGCAATTTGCGTAATAACGCCTTCGGCAAAGTTCTGCAAGCCCGGTTCGGCAATGAACTGGTTGCTGGCGGCCACAATTTGCTCCAACCCCCGGCGGCTGGCATCCAGGCGACGCAACTGGTCATACGAGCGGATGGCCGTGGTCAGCGTGGTGTACAGCTTGGTGCGGGTCAGCTCGCTTTTGGTTTTGTAGTCGTTGATATCAAAGCGGCGGATGGTGTCGATCTCGGGTGCCTGGCCCGGCTGGCCGGTGCGCAAAATGATGCGCACATTGGCCAAGCCCAGTTCACCCCGGATGGCCCCCACGGTGACCAGCCCGGCATTGTCGGTTTCCATCACCACGTCGAGCAGGATCACGGCGATGTCACGTTCGTGGCGCAACAAGGCCAGTGCCTCGGCGGCCGAATGGGCGTGGAGCAGCTGCAAACCACGGCCGTCAATCTCCAGCCCGCGCAAGCCATAGGTGGTGCTTTCATGCACACCGGGATCGTCGTCCACCACCAGAATCCGCCACGGCTCTCGCACAGCCACCACCAGTGGTGGCGCCGAAGCGCCGTCTATGAACTCAAGCAGATCTTCGTCATTCATGGGCTAGGTGGCGGCTAGGCGCCATGTACAAACTAAAGACACAGTCTCTTACAAAATGTAGCTAAGGACAAGCCTATTACCCCGCAGACCTACGCCCTGCGCCACGGGCACACCGTCCGCCAGGTTTGAGGAAGCAGCGCTTACAGGTTGGGGGCCAGGAAGCGCCGCAAATCTGCCTCCGGCACGCCCCGGCGCTGGGCCAGGTCTTTGAGCTGGTCTTCGCCAATCTTGCCGACGTTGAAGTACACGCTGTCTGGGTGGCCCAGCTGGAAGCCGCTGACGCTAGCCGCCGGCATCATGGCCAGGCTCTCGGTGAGCTCCATGCCGATGTCATGGCATTGCAGCAGCTTGAACATGTCTTGCTTGACGCTGTGGTCCGGGCAGGCCGGGTAGCCGGGTGCGGGGCGGATGCCGGTGTACTTTTCGGCAATCATGTCCTCAATGCTCAGCGCCTCTTGCGGCGCGTAGCCCCACAGGTCGGTGCGCACGCGGTGGTGCAGGCACTCGGCAAAGGCCTCGGCCAGTCGGTCGGCAATGGCCTTGAGCATGATGCTGGAGTAGTCGTCCAGCTCGGCCTGGAACTGCGCCTCTTTCTTCTCTGCACCCAGCCCGGCGGTGACGGCAAACAGGCCCGCGTAGTCGGCAATGCCGCTGGATTTGGGAGCCACAAAGTCGGCCAGGCAGCGGCTGGGGCGCATGACACCGTCAATTGCCTGCTTCTCGGCCTGCTGGCGCAGGCCGTGCCAGGTCAGGGCCACCTCGGTGCGGGATTCGTCGGTGTAGAAGGCGATGTCGTCGTCATTCACGCTATTGGCCGGGTACAGGGCGATCACGCCGTTGGCGGTGAGCCAGCGGCCTTCGATGGCGCGCTTGAGCATGGCCTGCGCGTCCTTGAACACGCGGCTGGCTTCCACGCCCACCACTTCGTCGGTCAGGATGGCGGGGTACGGCCCGGCCAGGTCCCAGGTCTGGAAGAACGGGCCCCAGTCGATGTAGCGGGCCAGCTCGGTCAGGTCGAAGTTCTTGAACACGCGCCGTCCTATGAACTTGGGCACTTTGGGGGTGTAGCCAGTCCAGTCGATCACGGTTTTATTGGCCCGGCATTTGGCCAGCGGCCACAGCGGGGTTTGCTTTTTGTTGGCGTGCTGGTGGCGCACCTTGTCGTAGTCGGCGTTCAACTCCGCTATGAAGTTTGCAGCACCATCCCCAAGCAGGCTCTGCGCAACACCCACACTGCGTGATGCATCGGGCACGTAGACCACCGGGCCGTCGTAGTGGTGCGCAATCTTCACGGCGGTATGCACGCGGCTGGTGGTGGCACCGCCGATCATCAGCGGGATCTTTTGGATGCGGAAGTGGTCGTCCTTTTGCATCTCGGCGGCCACGTACTGCATTTCTTCCAGGCTGGGGGTGATCAGGCCACTCAGGCCCACGATGTCGGCTTTTTCCAGCTTGGCGCGGGCCAGAATCTCGTGGCAGGGCACCATCACGCCCATGTTGATGACCTCGAAGTTGTTGCACTGCAAAACCACGGTGACGATGTTCTTGCCGATGTCGTGCACGTCGCCCTTCACCGTGGCGATGATGATCTTGCCCTTGGTCTTTACGTCGCGCCCGGCGGCTTCGTCCAGGCGCTTTTCTTCTTCGATGTACGGAATCAAATGCGCCACGGCAGACTTCATCACCCGCGCGGACTTGACCACCTGCGGCAGGAACATCTTGCCCTGGCCAAACAGGTCGCCCACGATGTTCATGCCTGCCATCAGCGGGCCTTCGATCACGTGCAGCGGCCGGCCGCCCTTGGCCAAAATGGCCTGGTAGGCCTCTTCGGTATCCGGCACGATGAAGTCGGTGATGCCGTGCACCATCGCGTGGCTCAGGCGCTGCTCTACCGTCACAAAGTGACCCGGCGTGCCGCGCCAGTCCAGGCGTTTGCTTTCGTCTTTGGCACCGCTCTTGGCGGTTTCGGCGATCTCGACCAGGCGCTCACCGGCATCGGGGCGGCGGTTCAGCACTACGTCTTCCACGCGCTCGCGCAGCACCGGCTCCAGGTCGTCGTACACGCCCACCATGCCCGCGTTGACGATGCCCATGTCCATGCCGGCGGAAATAGCGTGGTACAGGAACACGGTGTGGATGGCCTCACGCACCGGGTCGTTGCCCCGGAACGAAAAGCTCACGTTGGAGACGCCGCCAGAAATTTTGGCGCCCGGCAAGTTCGCCTTGATCCAGCGCACCGCCTCGATGAAATCGACCGCGTAGTTGTTGTGCTCTTCGATGCCGGTGGCGATGGCGAAGATGTTCGGGTCGAAGATGATGTCCTCGGGCGGAAAGCCCACCTCGTCTACCAGGATGCGGTAGGCGCGTTCGCAAATTTCGATCTTGCGCTGGTAGGTGTCGGCCTGGCCTTTTTCATCAAACGCCATCACCACGGCGGCTGCGCCGTAGCGGCGGACCAGCGTGGCCTGGTGCTTGAAAGCGTCCACGCCTTCTTTCATGCTGATGGAGTTGACGATGCCCTTGCCCTGGATGCAGCGCAGCCCGGCCTCGATCACCTCCCACTTCGACGAGTCCACCATGATCGGCACACGGGCGATGTCGGGCTCGCTGGCAATCAGGTTCAAAAACCGCACCATCGCCGCCTTGCTGTCCAGCATGGCTTCGTCCATGTTGATGTCGATCACCTGGGCGCCGTTTTCCACCTGCTGGCGGGCGACCGACAGGGCCTGGTCGAACTCGCCGTTCAAGATCATGCGGGCGAAGGCTTTGGAGCCGGTGACGTTGGTGCGCTCGCCGATGTTGACGAAGAGGGTGCCCTGGCCGATGGAGACGGGCTCCAGGCCAGACAACAGCATGGGGGGAACGGAATTTACGACGGCATCAAGCATGCGACTCACCTGTGGATGTGCGGGGGTTCAGGTGAGCGTCGTTAACAACCCAAGCCTGACGGGGACCAGCCCGCTGCAACGCTCCTTGGGAGGCCGCCATTTTAAGGGCCGGGGAAAATTTATAAGAAATAGGCCGCTAGCGCATATAAATCATGCGCATGCAGCTATACATTTAATAGCAACAAACATACCCAAGCGCTCCACATTGCCGCGCTGTGCTACAAGCCTGTTACACCTCACCTGAAACCCGACCATGTTCAAAAGCCTGTTTGACGGTATCAAAACCCAGCTTGCCCGGGCCCCCGAATCGCTGGAACCCCAAGAGCGCATGCGCAGCGTGCAGCATTCGGGTTCGGCCAGCCGGGCGGCCGAGCTGCTGATTGCGCCCACCGCGCTGATGCAGCTCAGTCCCGCCGAGGCGCTGGCCATCGTCAGCTACATGACCCCGCGCCGCATTCCCATGGACACCACCTTCATCCACGAGGGCGACAAAACCGAAACCGGCTACATGCTGCTGCTGTTGGAGGGCGAGGTGACGGTGGAAAACCTCGTCGTCAGCCGCCACCAGCCGGTGACGGTCAGCGTGCTCGGCCCCGGCAGCCTGATTGGCGAAATGGGCCTGATCGACGGCCAGGCCCGGCTGGCATCGTGCACCGCCAGCACCGACGTGACCTGCGCCATCCTGTCCCGCGCCGCGCTGGAAAAGCTCAGCCAGGACGACCCCCAAACCGCCGCCAAGCTACTGCTGGCCGTGTCGATGCGCATCGCCGAGCGCCTGCGCGACACCACAGAAAAGGTCAAGCGCTATAGCCAGCTGGTGCAAGCCATGCAGCAGGAAATCGACCACCTGATGCCCACTTGAGCGGCCTGCTTCAGGCCGCCTGCGTCGCGGAAATGGGCAACCCAAACACCCGGTCGAACACCCAGCTGAACACAAAGGTGTAGACCAAAAAGAACAGCAGCAGCCCCAGGTCCATCCACAGGGCATGCAGCCAGGTGGTGCCAAACCACCAGGCCATCAGCGGCACAAAAAATACCGTCAGGCCGCCCTCAAACCCAATGGCATGGGCCACCCGGCGCGCCACGCTGCGGCCACGTACGGTTTGGCGGGCTTCCCAGCGCTCGAACAGGGTGTTGAACACCAGGTTCCAGACGATGGCAATCGCCGACGTGGCCACCGCCACGATGCCCGCATCCTGCATGCCGTTGCCCGACATGCCCGCCAGCCCCAGCGTGGCCGCCACGATGGCGAACGCTTCGTACAGGGCGACGTAGACGACTCTTCTTCGGATGCCTTGCATTTTTATAAGAAAACAGCCTCTAGCGTAGGTAGCACCTGCGCAAACAGCTATTCATTTTGATGATTTACAAGACTTCCCAGCGGCCACTGCGTTGCGAGGCAAACAGCGCGTCGATGATCCGCATGTTCTGGATCGCGTCTTCCACGCCGTACTGCAACGTGGCCTCGCCCCGGATCGCCAGTGAGAACGCATCACCTTCCAGGCTGTACTGGTCGCAAGGCGCAAAGGTCTCCACCGTGGCGCTGGCACCGCCCAGCTGCTTGCCGCTGTCGATAAAGATACGGGTGGCCTCACCCTGCGGCGCGTTGAACGGAATCTCGATCTCCACCCGCTGCTGTGTACCTACCACCTGCACGCGCTGGTAGGGCGTGGACTGGGTGGACACGGTGAAGTTCAGCTGGCGCCCGCCGCCAAAGTCCAGCAGCGCGCTGAACGTGCGGTCTACGTTGAACGTGGGGTCGATGTCGGCCAGCGCCATCACGCGCAGCGGCTCGGCACCAAACAAAAAGCGCCCGGCCACGATGGGGTAGCAGCCAATGTCGAACAGCGCGCCGCCGCCCTTGGCCGCATCGTTGCGGATGTTGTCCGGGTTGCGGTTGAAGTACGAGAACCAGGCCTGCACCGAGCAGCGCTCGCCCAAAGCGCCGCTCTGCACCAGCTCCCGGGTGCGCAGCCACTGCGGGTGAAAGCGCACCATGAAGGCTTCCATGATGTGGACCTGGCCGGCCACTTCGCGCAGCTGCGCCGCCTCATCGGCGTTCAAAGCCATCGGCTTTTCGCACAGCACATGCTTGCCCGCGCGGGCGGCCGCCAGGGTCATGGGCACATGCAAGTCGTTGGGCAGGGGGTTGTAAATGGCCTCGATATTCGGGTCGGCCAGCAGCTCTGCGTAGGAGCCGTAGGCGGTGGGGATGCCCAGCGTGTCAGCCGCAGCACGCGCCGAAGGCAGCGAACGCGAGGCAATCGCCTGCACCTCGCACCACTGGCTGCGCATCAGCGCCGGGGTGACCTTTTCCATACCGATCTTGGCGGTGCTCAACACGCCCCAGCGTACTTTTTGCATATCAGGCTGCCTCTTGTTCGTTGGTTTCATCTTGGTAGAAGTACGCCCGCCGCACCCGCCCCGGCAGCGGCTTCACCGCGTCGTGGATGGCCGCAATGTGCTCCGGTGTGGTGCCGCAGCAGCCGCCGACGATGTTGACCAGCCCCTCGGCGGCAAACTCGCGCACCAGGGCCGAGGTGACGTCCGGGGTTTCGTCAAAACCGGTGTCGCTCATCGGGTTGGGCAGGCCCGCGTTGGGGTAGCAGCTGATGAAGGTGTCCGGGGCCACGCGGTGCAGCTCCTGGATGTAGGGGCGCATCAGCGCCGCACCCAGGGCGCAGTTCAGGCCGATGGCCAGCGGCTGGGCGTGGCGCACGCTGTGCCAGAAGGCGGTGACGGTCTGGCCGCTGAGGATGCGGCCCGAGGCATCGGTCACCGTGCCGCTGATGATCAGCGGCAGGCGCTGCCCTGAGTCGGCAAAGTATTCCTCCACCGCAAACAGCGCAGCCTTAGCGTTCAGGGTGTCAAAAATCGTTTCCACCAAAATCACGTCGCTACCGCCTTCGACCAGCGCCTGGGTCTGCTCGTAATAGGCTTTGCGCAGCTGCTCAAACGTGACGTTGCGTGCGCCAGGGTCGTTCACATCGGGGCTGATGCTGGCGGTTTTGGGCGTGGGGCCGAGTGCACCGCAGACGAAGCGGGGTTTGTCGGGCGTACTGTATTTGTCGCAGGCGGCGCGGGCGATGCGGGCGGACTGCAAATTCATCTCGATGGCCAGGTCGGCCATGTCGTAGTCCTCCTGGGCCACGGTGGTCGCGCCGAAGGTGTTGGTCTCGATCAGGTCGGCCCCGGCGGCCAGGTAGCCCTCGTGGATATCGCGGATCACGTCCGGGCGCGTCAGGCTGAGCAGCTCGTTGTTGCCCTTCACGTCCTTGTGGAAGTCTTTAAAGCGCTCGCCCCGGTACTGCGCCTCGCTGAGCTTGAAGCGCTGGATCATGGTGCCCATCGCGCCGTCGAGGATGGCGATGCGTTGCGCCAGGATGGCGGGGAGTTGCTGGGCGCGGGTGTAGGTAGGCGTTTTCATGAGAGTCGATTGTAGGAAACCTGACCGTGCGGGATTCACACCTCCAGCAACGGCCCCAAAGTCCGCAGCCGCACCGCATCGCGCAGCGGCGGCTGGCCGAACATGCGGGCGTATTCGCGGCTGAACTGGGACGGGCTCTCGTAACCCACGGCAAAGCCAATACTGGCCGCGTCGGCTTGGCCCGCCAGCAGCAGGCGGCGGGCTTCTTGCAGGCGGATCTGCTTTTGGTATTGCAGCGGGCTCATGGCGGTCACCGCCTTGAAATGGCGGTAAAAGGTAGAGGCCGTCATGTGCACCTGCTGCGCCACCGCCTCAATCCGCAGCGGCTCGGCGAAATGGCTGCGGATCCAGCCAATGGCGCGGCTGATATGCGCCAGGTGGCTGTGGGCCAAGGCGATCTGGCGCAGCATGGGCGCCTGCGCGCCGGTCAGCAGGCGGTACAAAATTTCGCGCTCAATCAGCGGGGCCAGCATGGGGATGTGGGCCGGGGTGTCCAGCAGCCGCAGCAAGCGCAGGGCGGCATCCAGCAGGTCGGGCGTGACCGGGCTGACGGCCAGGCCGGGCGATGGGGCTCCGGTGGGCTGGCTCGGCAAAGCCAGCAGCATCTCGGCCAGCACGGCCGGGTCCAGCGCCAGCGACAGGGCCAGATACGGCGCATCCGGGTGGGCCTGCACCACCGCGCCAGTCACGGGCAAGTCCACCGACACCACCAGGTACTGCCCGGCGTAGTAGTCCACCACGGTGTCGCCCAGCAGCGTGCGCTTGGCACCTTGCGCCACGATGCACAGCATGGGCTGGTAGACCACGCCCACGGGCAGGGTGGGGCTGTCGGCACGCACCAGCGAGACGCGCGGAATCGCGGTGGTGGTGCGGGTTTGCACGCAGTGTTGTGCAATCAAGGCGCACAGGTATTGCAGGGAGTTGGTGGGCGTGGCGGACAGCATGCGAGGATTATGCAAGAGCAACCCAGCATCAGGCTACCGGTGCAGAGGCCCGCGCGGGGATAGTCAAAGCCTTTACTACCCGGAGCTTTCCATGACTTTCCACCCCCAAACCTGGTTTATCACCGGCGCAGCACGCGGCATCGGCGCGCACACCGTGCAAGCCGCCTTGGCCGCAGGCCACCACGTGGTCGCCACGGCGCGCAACCACCGCAGCATCCCCACCGCCCACGACCGCCTGCTGGCGCTAGACCTGGACGTGGCCAACGCAGCCCAGGCCCAAGCCGCCGTGCAGGGCGCCGTGGCCCGCTTTGGCCGCATCGACGTGCTGGTCAACAACGCGGGCTACGGCCAGTTGGGCCTGTTTGAAGAAAACACGGCAGCGGACGCGCAAACGCAGTTCGCCACCAATGTGTTTGGCCTGTTCCACGTGACGCGGGCGGTGCTGCCGGTGATGCGCCAGCAGCGGGCGGGCCGGGTGTTCAACCTGTCGTCCATCGGCGGGATGCGGGGGGCCCAGGGTGCATCGCTGTACTGCGCTACCAAGTTCGCGGTGGAAGGCTTTTCGGAGTCGCTGGCCGAAGAGATTGCACCGTTTGGCATCCACTTGACGATCGTCGAGCCGGGCTATTTCCGCACCGATTTCCTGGACAACCAGTCGGTGCGCTACGGCGGCCAACCCATCGCCGACTACGCCGCCACATCGGCCCAGATTGCCGCCGCCTACGCGGCCCGCAACCACCAGCAGGCCGGCGACCCGGCGCGGCTGGCCGCCGTGCTGCTGCAACTGGCCGCCCACCCCGCGCCGCCGCTGCGCTTTGCGGCGGGGAGCGATGCGGTGGCAGTGATTGGGGCGAAGATTGAGGCGCTGCGGGCGGAGTTGGCGGCTTGGCAGGGGGTGTCGGTGACGACGGATGGGGGGTTTTGAGTTGCACGTCTAATAAGCCTCTAGCGCATATTCCACCAGCGCAAGCAGCTATTTATAGCAGAGCAAAGAATGGCCATCGCGCACGCCGCCAGGGCGGTGCGCTGGTGCCGATGCCTACAGGCGACGGGCGACGGCAAGTCACGGTGCTACCCAATTCCACTATCGCGCCACATTACTTGTCGCAATAAATTTATCGAGACACTTTAAATGTCGCGATACTAGGGTTTTCATGCCACAAAGCCAGGCCTATGCCCCGCGTCACCCCTCCCGCCGAGTTGGACCAACTGGTCGCGCTGATCGCCGAGCACCCTCGCGGCATCGGGATTGATGCCCTTGGGCAGGCCTTGGGCCACCGTTGGCTGCGCCGTAGCCTGCAGCGCCGATTGGCCCTATTGGTTGCGCAAGAGCGACTGCAGAAGCTGGGCGAGGCGCGTGCCGTGCGCTACATCTGCGCCCCGCGCAGCAGCGGCATGTCCAAAGACGTTGCGGCCAAGGACCAAACCGCCCCCGAGGTCTACGTGCCGACCTCATTCGCCGGGCAGGAAATCAAGGCCCATGTGCGCCAACCCCGCCTACTGCGCCAGCCTATTGGCTACCAGCAGGCGTTTCTGGAGCAGTACCACCCTAACCACACGGCGTATCTGCCGCAAGGCTTGCGGGACCAGCTGCACGCATTGGGCCGTTCGCCGGCAGACCAGACACCGGCGGGCACGTTTGCACGCGACATCCTCAACCGCTTGTTGATCGACCTGTCTTGGGCATCGTCGCAGCTGGAGGGCAATACCTACAGCCGTCTGGATACCGAGCGCCTGATCGAGTTTGGCCAAGCTGCCGAGGGCAAGGGGGCACTGGAAACCCAGATGATCCTGAACCACAAGCAGGCTATTGAATACCTGGTGCGCGACCCCGACCACGCCCGCCTAACACCCAGCACCATCATCGCCTTGCACGCCCTGTTGTCCGACGGTTTGATGGCCGACCCTAGCGCCTGTGGCCGCATCCGCACCAGGGCGGTGGAAATCGGTGGCAGCGTGTACTTGCCCGTAGCCTTGCCGCAGCGCCTGGAAGAACTGTTCGGCATCGTCATCAGCACGGCAGCGGAGATACGCGACCCTTTCGAGCAAGCCTTCTTTTTGATGGTGCATTTGCCCTACCTGCAGCCGTTTGAAGATGTCAACAAACGCGTTTCACGGCTCGCGGCGAATATCCCGTTCATCCGCCACAACCTGTGCCCTTTGTCCTTCATCGACGTACCGCAATCCGCGTATGTGGATGCCATGCTGGGCGTGTACGAACTGAACCGCATCGACTTGCTGCGCGACGTTTTTATCTGGGCCTACGAGCGCTCATGCCAGCAATACGTTGCCGTGCAGCAAAACCTGGTGCCACCGGACATATTTCGTCTGCGCCATCGGCAGACTTTGGGCGCGGTGGTCGCGGCCATAGTGCGCAGTGGTGAAGCCGCCACGGCCGCCACCGTCCACGCCAGAACACCCACAACCGTGGCAGACAGCGACACGGCGCATTTCACCACCTTGGTTCTGGACGAATTCAAAGCCCTGCACCCGGGGAATGCGGTGCGGTTCGGCATCGGGCCATTGGAATTCGCCGCCTGGAGAGATCTGCATGCGCTGGGCGGCTAGCCGACGCGGTCACCATAGCCCAGCCACAAGCCCCGCACTGGGTTATATATAAAAATAGCCTCTAGCGCATGTTCTACCTGCGCCAGTGGCTATGAATAGCAGAGCATCGCTATGCTTGTTTGCGATTGACGAGGTGCATTGCGTCAACCAGCGGGTGCCTGCACCATCCCCGAGTGCAAACACGGCTTGTAGGCAATTCGGAGAGATCAAAAAATTTTGATGGATTTTGAAATACTTCTGCCGCGCAGACTATTAAGTCAGATTCAGATAGGAGCGAAGAGTGCTCTCCAGATCATCTTGCAACCCTTCAGGGGAGACAATCTGAACGTTTGGAATCCAATAACGGACTATCGGAAAAACCTGGTTCACATGACCCACCTTGGCTGACAAAATGAGACTGCCATCGGCCAGTTCTCGTTCAATTTTTTGATTAGCCACCAGCTTTCGACGTTTGAAATAGCCTGCTGCTGCTTTGTTGACCCGCAACACAATTTCTATAGAAGTGTCGCTGACCCAGACTCCGTCTTCCGCCATTAATTGGGCGTCCACCGCTGGGTTATGGACGAATACAGAAGCGTTGAGCGCCAGCCGTTCCATTTTCGAGAATGAAAACGTCTTCAATTTATCGCGGTGCTTGGCTGCGAGATACCAAACCCCTTTATTGTTGATGAGCTTGTACGGCTCAACCGCATAGCATTTCAAGCCCTCTGCGACTTGGTATTCAAACTCCACCGTCCGATGTGCCACGATGGCCTGTTCCAACAGCTTGAAGCCATGCTCTTTCCCCCGCAAGTCTTCGTAGTGATGCCCCTTCACCAAAAACCCAGATTGCACGCGAGTGCCAAGCCGTTCACGCAAGAAGTCCTCGGACAGCACGGGAAACAGTCCCTTGACGCCGACCAAGCCAGCAAAATGCTCCACATCCTTCAGATTCAGCCTACCTAAATAGGCCGGTTTGAGCCGATATGTGCCATGTAATTGTTCTATCGGCAGGTAACTAAAACGCTCGTGGAGGTCGCGCTGAATGGTCCGAACATTGACGTTGAACTCTTGCGCAAGCGCCTTGGGTTCCAAGGATTCACCCTGGTTCAGCTTCGTAAGCATCATCGCCAAGCGACGTCCCAGCGTGTCATGTTTGGCAGCAGGCATAGAAAACGTTGGTTCGCGGGTCTGAAGTGGGCCTACTTTAGGAAAAGGCTTATTTCAGTGACGTCATATTGTCTGGGGCCGCGTCCGGGGTCTTCTTCCAACCCAATGCCTGCTTTGCTGAGTCGGCCAGGTTCGATGCCGCATCACCGGTTGTCCGGTACGCGCCTCTCAACGCCAACGAAGTCGTATCCGCCACTGCTTCCGCAGCCGCACTGGTCTTGTCCATGGCCACCTTCACCGCAGAGGAAGTATTGCCAATGACTGTCGCCGCAGTGTCCCCCGCGATTTTGGTGAGCTCGCCCGCCTTTTCGGCGGCGACAGTGACGTAGTCCGACATT
The DNA here is from genome assembly GCF_056521445.1 of Rhodoferax sp. LB1P47. Lineage (NCBI taxonomy): Bacteria > Pseudomonadati > Pseudomonadota > Betaproteobacteria > Burkholderiales > Comamonadaceae > Rhodoferax > Rhodoferax sp. LB1P47. Next base: position 63,378 of record NZ_JBWMAU010000009.1, read on the forward strand.
TTTCCGGTCACGTCATACAGCGTTTTTCCAAATCGGCCCGCATATTCGCGGACGAGTGCCTTGAATTCCGCCAAGCTCTGCGAACTCATGAGCTCCTTGGTTTTAGAAATCAAAAACTGGACGACCGATTTGATGAGCTCGACGCCGATCTCCAGGCCGCGCGTGATGCTGTCAAGAATCGCGTCTTTCTGGGCTGCTCCTAACGCATTCCATCCGTAATAGATGGCGCCGACTGCCGCGCAGGTCATCGCAACTGGATTCGTGAAAGTGGCCGCCGTACCGAGCGTCACAACGGCGGAAAGGGTATTTCCCAGCAAATGTTGACCCAGCGCGATGACGATAACGGAGCTCATGTACCCGATACCGAAGCCCATCTTGGCACCGTCCATGACTTTTCCCGTCTGCGAGATCATCTCGTTGTCGGAGGCCTTCAATGTCCCGATATGCCCATCAAAGAATGCATTGATGGGGCCGGTTGCCCCATAGATACCGTAGATGACCTTCGTCATACCCTTGAGTGCGGCACTACCAGCCATCCCTGTTGCAAGTCCAAGCAGCATATTTCTCCAATTTCTAAATTTTTGAATCTTCGACCATTGATTGGCCACATACGGATACCGCGAATCCGCCAAAGGACGTGCTTTTGAAACGGATCACTGTAAACCATCCACCCCATCTGCCGGTAGGTGCAAATTGCAGAAAGACCGGCATCCCTTTCAATATTGCAGGTGCCTTCTGTATTGCCGTCGAATTCAATTTTTCACACATTTTTTCCAGATGAGAACGATGAGCAACACGGCCACGACGAAAATTGCAAGCTTGAAAGCTGCGACCAGAATGCTGAGCGAAGCCGAATACGCGCCAAATTTCACCAAGGCCGAGGCTAGACCAAATACCGTGAGTGCGATCCAAAACATAGTCCGTTCCTGTTTCATAAGTTAATGACGAAGCGGAGTATTGAGGGCGACAACGACAGGGTGTGTCGTTTTTTTCTTAACGCAGTATTTATTAACTCGCGGCAGCGATTGAATTGCCTTTTTTGAGACCGCCCTTGCGCCGCAGCTTGAGGTCGCGCGTTGACCTCATGTGCAAAGCAGCAGTCCAAAACAACGGGCCCCTATAGCCCGGCTGCAACGCCCACCAGCCCGGGCACAATAGCCCCCTACCACCAGCCCTGCGTTGGTTTACACGTCAAATAGGCCTCTAGCGCATATAGCACCTGCGCAAGCAGCTACAAATTACAGAGCACCCAATTGTCCTCGTCCCCCCTCGAAATCCTGCGTAAAACCTTTGGCTACGAGCAGTTTCGTGGTCCGCAACAGGCCATCGTCGAGCATGTGGTGGCCGGGGGCGATGCGCTGGTGCTGATGCCGACCGGCGGCGGCAAGTCGCTGTGTTACCAGATTCCGGCGATTGCGCGGCAGATGAACGGGCAGGGCATCACCATCGTGATCTCGCCGCTGATTGCGCTGATGCACGACCAGGTGGGGGCGCTGCATGAGGCGGGGGTGAAGGCCGCGTTCCTCAATTCCACGCTGAGTTTTGCCGAGGCGCTGGACGTGGAGCGCCGCCTGATGCGGGGCGAGATCACCATGCTCTACGCCGCGCCCGAGCGCATCAATACGCCGCGCTTTCTGGACCAGCTGGACGAGCTGCTGGCGCGCGGCCAGCTGAGCCTGTTTGCGATTGACGAGGTGCATTGCGTGAGCCAGTGGGGCCACGACTTCCGGCCCGAATACCGGGCGCTGACGGTGCTGCACCAGCGCTATGCCAGCGTGCCGCGCATTGCGCTCACCGCCACGGCCGACGCGCTGACCCGGGCCGACATCGTGGAGCGGCTGCAACTGGAAGAGGCCCAGCACTTCGTCAGCAGCTTTGACCGGCCCAACATCCGCTACACCATCGTCGAGAAGAAAGAGGCCACCCAGCAGCTGCTGCGCTTCATCCAGCGCGAGCACGCCGGGGCCGACTTCCAAGACGCCGGGGTGGTGTACTGCCAGTCGCGCAAGCGGGTGGAAGAAGTGGCCCAGACGCTGTGCGAAAACGGCATCAACGCCCTGCCGTACCACGCCGGGCTGGACACCAAACTGCGCCAAACCCACCAGGACCGCTTTCTGCGCGAAGAGGGCATCGTGATGGTGGCCACCATCGCCTTTGGCATGGGCATCGACAAACCCGACGTGCGCTTTGTGGCGCACCTGGACATGCCTAAAAACATCGAGGGCTACTACCAGGAAACCGGCCGTGGCGGGCGCGACGGCCTGCCCGCTGCCGCGTGGATGGTCTACGGCCTGCAAGACGTGGTCAACCAGCGCCGCATGATCGACGAGAGCCCGGCCAGCGAAGAATTCAAGCAGGTGATGCGCGGCAAGCTGGATGCGCTGCTGGGCCTGGCCGAGGCGACCGATTGCCGCCGGGTGCGGCTGCTGGCGTACTTCGGTGAAAAGTCCGCCCCCTGCGGTAACTGCGACAACTGTTTAGAGCCGCCGCAGGTGTGGGATGGCACCGAGGCGGCGCGCAAGCTGCTGTCCACCGTGTACCGCATCGGGCAGATGAGCGGCATCGGCTTTGGCGCGGGCCACATCATGGACATCCTGCGCGGTAAAACCACCGACAAGGTGAACCAGTTCAACCACAGCACCCTCAGCACCTTTGGCCTGGGCGCGGAGTACAGCGAAGTGCAGTTGCGCGGCGTGCTGCGCCAGCTGATCGCCATTGGCGCGGTGGCGGTGGACGCGGCGGCCTACAACACGCTGTGCCTCACCGAAGGCTCGCGCGCGGTGCTTAAGGGCGAGGTGCCGCTGATGCTGCGGGCCTCGGTATCCGGCCCGGCGCAGGGCAAACCCCGGCGAGAGAAATCCAGCGCCAAGTCCGCTGCCAAATCGGCCGTGGTGGCCTCCCTGGACGACACCGCCCAAACCCGCTTCACCGCCCTGAAAGCCTGGCGCGCCGAAGTCGCCCGCGAGCACAACCTGCCCGCCTACGTGATCTTCCACGACGCCACCCTGGCCGCGATTGCCGCCATCCAACCGCGCAGCCTGGGCGACCTGGAGGGCGTGAGCGGCATCGGTGCCAAAAAGCTGGAAGCCTATGGGGAAGAAGTGCTGCGGGTGTGCGTGGGCGCTACTTAAATCGTAGCTGCTAGCGCAGGTGATATATGCGCCAGAGGCCAATTTGGCATATAAAAATCAAGGTGCGTCTTCGGCATGCACCTTGGCAAAGGTCAAGATCACCTCACGGATCAGCTTGCGCTGCGGGGCCGGTAGCTGCAAAAACGCATCAAAGGTTTCGCGCTCCAGGTGGCCCGCACCGCGCCACTGGCCAGCGGGGCCAGCGCCCGCGACCCCGTGGGCTGGCTGACGCCCTGGGCGGCTTGCAGCTCGGCTGCCGACACCACGCTGCCGTACTGGCGCAGCGTTTGCAGGATTTGGGGGGTGAGCGATGCCATAAAAGCATCTATGATTGAATAGATAAATTATTCAATATTCTTAATTAATTCAATAACTTAACTTATTTATTGAATAGATACTTTTAGCAAAATCATCTACGTCGGCGCGCCCGCATGGCCAGCTGCCAGGCGCGCTTGATGGCCGGGGTCAGCCACAGGGTCTGCATGGTGGCATAGGCGATGGCGGCGAAGCCTGCGCCCATCAGCGGCAGGCCGACCAGCAGCGGCCAGCCCATAGCCTGCGCCCAAGCCAGCATGCCTTGCATCCAGTCGGCGCCCATGCTGGGCAGCGGCGGCAAGGTATAGGTGCCGGGCAGCACCCACTGCCCAAGCTGGAAAGCCAGCACGTACAGCGGCACGATAGTGAGCGGGTTGGTGTAGCAGGTGGCCAGCGCGCCCGCAATCGCGTTGCCGCGCAGCCAGGCGCACAGCACAAAGGTAGCAGGCACCTGTAGCGGCCCGGGGATCAGGCCGCAAAACATCCCAATGGCGACACCCAGGGCCAGCGGACGGCGGTTGAAGTCGAACACGTCGTGCCGGTCCAGCCAGGGCTTGGCCCGCTCTAGCATGGGGCCGTGCAGGTGGGCCAGCACCTTGGGCTCCAGTCCGCGTAGCCAGTGGCGTAGTCTTTGGGAGTAGCTGAGCATCAGTGTGCGGGGGGTCCAGGTTTGCGTGAGGTGACCAGCGAGGCCACGATGGAGGCCGCAATCAGCGCTGCCGTGACCAGCAAGGCATAGCCAATCGGAATTTTGACCAGGTCAATCAGCAGCATTTTGCCGCCAATGAAGACCAGCACCAGCGCCAGGCCGTAGGCCAGCAGGTGGAAGCGGTCCGCCAGGTCAGCCAGCAAAAAGTACAGCGCGCGCAGGCCCAGAATGGCAAAAATGTTGGCGGTGAGCACGATGAACGGGTCGCTGGTAATGGCGAAGATAGCCGGGATGCTGTCTACGGCAAAGATCAGGTCGGTAGTGCCAATCAATACCAGCACCACGAACATCGGGGTGTAGTGCTTTACGCCGTTGACCAGCGTGGTCAGTTTTTCGCCATCGAACTGGGGGGCGATCTTCATGCGGCCACGCAGAAAGCGCAGCACCGGGTTGTGGGCAATATCGGGCTCCTTGCCCGCTGCCAGCCACATCTTGGCACCGGTAAACACCAGGAACGCGCCGAACACATACAGCAGCCAGTGGAAGGTGGCCAGCAACCAGGCACCGGCCAGGATCAGGATGGCCCGCAGCACGATGGCGCCGATGATGCCGGTGATCAGCGCCCGCTTCTGGTACTGGGGAGGCACGCCAAAGTAGCTGAAGATCATCAGGAATACAAAGATGTTGTCCACCGACAGGCTCTTCTCCACCAGGTAGCCGGTGATGAACTGCATCGACACGGTGTTGGCCACCACTCGCCCCTGGTCAAAGTCCAGGTAAGCCCATAGCAGGGCCACGAACACAAAGGCCAGCGAGAACCACAGCAGGCTCCAACCGGCAGCCTCTTTCATGGTGACCTGGTGCGCGCCCTGGCGCTCCATCACCCACAAATCGATACCGATGGCTACCACCACAAAGACGGCAAAGCCGACCCACATCCACCAGGTTCCGATGGTTTCCATACGCTGGTCCTCCGCTGCGTTGACGCAAAAATGTTTAAGAGCTGGTGCCTAGGTCCGTGCGGGCCATTGCCAGGCGCTTGAGGGGCTGGGCATGCTGCGGGCGAGACTGCTGCAGATGTTTGACCACGCGGCTGACGGCGCGGCGAATGGCTGCTTGCAGCGCGGCAACCCAGTCGCTCGCCGTGGTTTTGACCACGATGCTGCCACGGTTGCGCAGGTGCAGTTGCACCTGGCATTGCTTGTCCACACCGCCGCGCGGGCCGTTGGCATCGCGAAAGCTGACCCGCACGGTGTCGATGAGCCAGGCCATACGGCGCAAGGCAAAACGCAGCCGCTGGTCGCTGTCTGCGCTGAGTTGTTGGGTGTCTACGCCTTGGGTTTCCACAATGATGTGCATGTTGGCTCCTGGATGGGTATAGATAAGCGGTCGTTCAGACCAAGGGTGTGTTGCCTTCCGATAAAGGATCGGCGAACAAGCGAAATTCTAAAAACCCAACCGTTCGTAAAAAACATTCTTAAACCATAAAGACACTTCGTAATTTACGATGTATTTTTCCCTAGGCCTGGCGGAAATTAAGAAGCCAAAATGGCTGCTTGCGCTACAGCTATAAGCGCAAGCAGCTATGCTTTTTATCAAGCAGACAAAGCAAGATACCCCGTGCGGATCAGATCCCCTGCCCGCCCGACACCTCGATGCGCTGCGCGTTGACCCAGCGGTTGTCTTCGCCCAGCAGGCTGGCAACCATGGGGCCAATGTCGTCGGGCAGGCCCACGCGGCCCAGGGCGGTGATCTGGGCGATGTGCTGGTTGATGGCCGGGGTGTCACGCACCGCGCCGCCGCCAAAGTCGGTTTCGATCGCGCCAGGGGCCACGGTGTTGACGGCAATGCCGCGTGCGCCCAGCTCTTTGGCCAGGTAGTTGGTAAGCACCTCTACCGCGCCCTTCATGGCGGCGTAGGCGGCGTAGCCGGGGTAGTTCAGGCGCGTCAGCCCGCTAGAGAAGTTGACGATGCGCCCGCCATCGGCCAGCAGCGGCAGCAGGGTTTGCGTCAGGAAGAACACTCCCTTGAGGTGCACGTTGACCAGGCTGTCGAACTGCGCTTCGGTGGTGCTGGCGAAGGGCGCAAATTCGCCGTGGCCCGCGTTGTTGACCAGGTGGTCGAACGTGTCGCGCTGCCAGGTGGTGTGCAAGGCGGTGCGCAACTGATCGGCAAAGGCGGCGAAGGTGCCGACCACGCCGGTGTCGAGCTGCAAAGCCACCGCCTTGCGGCCCAGCGCCTGGACTTCGGCGACGACGGCCTGTGCCTCGGCACTGCGGCTGTGGTAGGTGACGATGACATCGCCACCGCGCCGCGCAATGCTGAGGGCGGTGTTGCGGCCCAGGCCCCGGCTGGCCCCGGTGATGAGGGTGATTTTCTGCATACGAAAGCTCCTGTTGTGTGAGGCATTCAGTGTCTGGCGCGGGGGCGGGGCGTGGTTGCCTGTTGCGCGGCGATGCTTGCCCGATCCTCCAAAAACCGGCCTTAGACCCGCGCAACCGGATACGCTTGCTGCATGACCACACTCCTCCACTCCGTGGGCCGCTATGCCGAGGCCCACCCCCACCCCAGCGGGCTGGCCCCCACGCCCATTCCCGGCCTGATCGTGGCGCGCGCCACCGAGCCCAGCGGGCTGATGCACGCGGTATCGCAGCCCATGCTGTGCCTGGTGGTGCAGGGCAGCAAGCTGGTGACCACGGGCGCGCAGTCGTTTGCGTTCAGCGCGGGCGATTCGCTGCTGATCACCGCCGACGTGCCCACCGTCAACCAGATCACCCGCGCCAGCGCCGCCGCGCCCTATCTGTCGCTGGTGCTGGCGCTGAACTTGGCGGTGGTGGCCGAGCTGGCGGCGCAGATGGGCGCTGCGCCGGGGGCCGACCATGCCCCGGTGCGGGTGGATGCCACCGAAGTGGAAGTGGCCGACGCAGCGCTGCGGCTGATGCGCCTGCTGGAGCGCCCGGCCGCCGTGCCGGTGTTGCAAGCCCCGTTGGTGCGCGAGCTGCACTACTGGCTGCTGGCCGGGCGGCACGGGGCCGCTATCCGCCGCCTGGGCTGGCCGGACGGGCACGCGCCCCGGGTGGCACGGGCGGTGGCGGTGCTGCGGGCCGACTTTGCGCAGACCCTGCCGGTGGAGCGGCTGGCGGCGGTGGCAGGGATGAGCCCGTCGTCTTTCCACCAGCACTTTCGCCGCAGCACCTCGCTGTCGCCGCTGCAATTCCAGAAGCAGCTCCGCCTGATCGAGGCGCGGCGGCTGATGCAGTCTGAAGGCGTGAGCGCCAGCAGCGCCGCCTTTGCGGTGGGCTATGAGAGCGTGCCCCAGTTCACCCGCGAGTACGGCCGCCTGTTCGGCCTGCCACCGGTGCGGCACACCGAGGCGGCGCGGAGCCAGGTGCGGGCAGCGGCTTGAAATGCTCTATTTTTTATAGCTACTTGCGCTTATTTAATATGCGCTAGAGACCTATTTCGTATATGAACTATTGTCCCCGGGCTCCAGCCCCCATCCCAACCTTCCCCCGGCGGGGGAAGGGGCCAGACAGGTCCATCCACACGCCCTAGGGTTTTCCGCAGTGCCCGGTCCCCGGCGGTGGGTGGTAAATTTCGCATCCACTGTGGAACCGGTTCCACATAGATAAGAATGCAGGACGAATGGCCACCATCAAGGATGTTGCAAAGTTAGCGGGCGTGGGCGTGGGCACGGCGTCGCGGGCCCTATCGGGCAAGGGTGCGGTGTCGGCCGATGCGGTGGCCAAGGTGCAGGCGGCGGTGCAGGCGCTGGACTTTCGGCCGTCCAACGTGGCGCGGGCGCTGTCGCTCAAAACCCTGGGGATGGTGGGCGTGTACGTACCCGAATTCGGCGGACCGTTCATCTCCCCGATCCTGAACGCCATCGATGCCGAATTGCGGGCCGTGGGCCGCCACATGGTGGTGGCCAGCGGCTGCGGCCAGGGCGATGCCCGCCAGCAGGCGCTGGAGGGCGTGGAGTTTTTGGTGCAGCGCGAATGCGACGGCATGCTGGTCTTCAGCAACCACCTGCTAGAGGCCGATTTGCAGGCGCTGCACCGGCGCTTTCCCCGCGTGGTGCTGCTCAACCGCCAGAGCCCGGCCCTGGGTGAGGGCGCGTTTTATGCCGACCACGCCCTGGGCGGGCGGCTGGCGGCGCGGGCGCTGCTGTCGCAAGGCCACCGTGCCATTGCCACCATCCAGGGCGCGCTGGACGCCCCCGACAACGCGCAACGCATGCAGGGCTTTTATGCGGCGCTGGCGCAGCACGGCATCACCATCCCATCCGCCCACCGCATGGACGGCGGCTTCACCTTTGCCAGCGGCCACGCCGCCGCCACCCGCCTGCTCAAACGCAAGGACCGCAGCTTCACCGCCGTGTTTTGCGCCAACGACGTGATGGCGATGGCGGCTATTTCGCGCTTCACCCAGGCAGGGCTGCAGGTGCCGCAGGACGTGTCGGTGATCGGCTACGACGACACCGATGTGGCCACCTACACCGCCCCGCCGCTGACCACCGTGCACATCCCTATCGCCCAGTTGGGGGCGCAAAGCTGCCGCCACCTGCTCAACCAGTGCTACGGGCTGGCGCTACCGGTACAGCGCGACTTCGCACCGCAGGTGGTGTGGCGCGCATCGGTGGGCCCCGGCCCGCACCCCGGCATCTAAACAACCCCAAGAGACCACACCATGACCCCCCACATCGAATCCCTGCTCGACCAAATGACGCTGGAGGAGCAGGTGGGCCTGCTCGCCGGAGCCGACTTCTGGACCACCGTGCCCGTGCCGCGCCTGGGCGTGCCCGCCATCAAGGTGACCGATGGCCCCAACGGCGCGCGCGGCGGGATCTTCAAAGACGGCCCCACGACGGCCTGCTTCCCTGTCGGCATCGCCCTGGCTTCCACCTGGAACCCGGCGCTGATCGAGCAAACCGGCGCGGCCCTGGGCACCGAGGCCAAGTTAAAGGGTGCCAGCGTGCTGCTGGCCCCCACCGTCAACCTGCACCGCACGGTACTGAATGGCCGCAACTTCGAATGCCATTCCGAAGACCCCTGGCTCAGCTCTGAGCTGGCCGTGGCCTATGTGCGCGGCGTGCAAAGCACCGGCGTGGCCGCCACCATCAAACACTTTGTGGGCAACGACAGCGAATACCAGCGCATGACCATGAGCTCCGACATCCCCGAGCGGGCCCTGCGCGAGCTGTACCTGCTGCCGTTTGAGCGGGCCGTCAAAGAGGCACATGTGATGGCCGTGATGACCGGCTACAACCGCCTGGACGGCATTTACGCTGCCGACCACCAGCGTCTGCTGCAGCAGGTACTGCGCGACGAATGGGGCTTTACCGGCCTGGTCATGTCCGACTGGATGGGCCTGCACAGCACGGTAGAAGGCGTGCTGGCCGGGTGCGACCTGGAAATGCCCGGCCCGGCGGTGGAGCGCGGTGCCAAGCTGGTGCAGGCGGTAAAAGACGGCCTGCTGCCCGCCGATGCTGTGCGCGCCTGCGCCCGCCGCGTGCTGCAACTCATTGAGCGCGTGGGGGCCTTTGCCAACCCCGGCATCCCCGCCGAACGTGCCGACGACCTGCCCGCCCACCGTGCGCTGATCCGCCGCCTGGGCGCTGAGGGCGCGGTGCTGCTCAAGAACGATGGCCTGTTGCCGCTGGCTCCCAAAGCGGGCCAAACCGTGGCGCTGATCGGCATCGCCGCCGTCACGCCCCAGGCGATGGGCGGCGGCAGCGCCACCGTCAACGCGCACTACCGCATCGCCCCGCTGGCGGCCTTGCAGGCGCAGTGCCCGGGGACCACCTTCACCCACCACGCCGGGGCCGACATCCACCGCTACGTGCCGGTGCTGAACGCGCCTATGCAGCTGGAATTTTTCAACAGCCTGGACTTCAGCGGCCCGGTGGTCTGCCGCCAAACGGTACCCAACACCGAGCAGCTATGGATCGACACCGTGGATGCAGCCGTCACGGCCGATGCCTTCTCGGCCCGCGCCACGCTGCGCTTTGTGGCCGCCGAGGCGGGTGAGCACCAGTTCTCGCTGGCCAGCGCGGGTCTGAGCCGGGCCTTCATCAACGGCGACCTGGCGGTGGATGCCTGGAGCGGCTGGAGCCGGGGCGACACCTACTTCACCTTCGGCTGCAACGAGGTGCGCCACAGCCGCATGCTGGCCCCGGGCGAGGTGTGCGAGGTGGTGATTGAGTACAGCACCGGCACGCCCGAGTCCACCCCCATCCACGCCCTGCGCTTTGGCGCGTACCGCGTGCTGGGCGAGTCCGACATTGCCGCCGCCGTGGCAGCCGCCGCCCAAGCCGATGTGGCCGTGGTGTTTGCCGGGCTCAACGCCGAGTGGGACAACGAAGGCCTGGACCGCAGCGGCATCACCCTGCCGCACAGCCAGAACGCCCTGATCGCCCGGGTGGTGGCGGCCAACCCGCGCACCGTGGTGGTGTTGCAAACCGGCTCCCCCGTCGCCCTGCCATGGCTGGCCGACATACCCGCCGTGCTGCAAGCCTGGTACCCCGGCCAAGAGTGCGGCAACGCCATCGCCGACGTGCTGCTGGGCGCGGCCGAACCCGGTGGCCGCCTGCCGCAAACCTGGCCGGTGGGGCTGGAGGACACGGTGGGTTTTGGCAACCCCCTGCACTACCCCGGCGTGGACGGCCACGTGGTGTACGACGAAGGCGTGTTCATTGGCTACCGGCACTACCAGCAGAAAAATATCGCCCCGCTATTCCCCTTCGGCCACGGCCTGTCGTACACGCAATTTCGCTATGGCGCGCTGCGCCTGGCCAGCACCGAGTTACAGCCCGGCGGCGAACTGCTGGTGGAGATGGACGTGCACAACGTCGGCAGCCGCGCCGGGCAAACCGTGGTGCAGCTCTACGTGGGCCACACCCGCGCCAGCCAGCCCCGCCCGGCGCAAGAGCTGAAAGGCTTTGCCAAGCTGAGTTTGGCCGCAGGCGAGACTGGCACGGCCCGGTTCCGGCTGGGTATGCGGGCGTTTGCGTTCTATGACGTAGCCCGCGCCGCCTGGGTAGCCGAGGCGGGGGACTACCAGGTGCATGCGGGCACCTCGGTGGAGGCGCGGATTGCTTCGGCGGAGGTGACGTTGGGCGGGGATTGGGTGCAGGCGGTGTAGGCACAACCCCAGTGTGGGGTTGCGTGCTAGTTAAACGTCGATATTTCCGGCCCGCAACGCATTCGCTTCAATGAATTCGCGGCGTGGCTCCACCTCGTCGCCCATCAGCATGGTGAACACGCGGTCGGCTTCGATCGCATCGTCAATCTGCACGCGCAGCAGGCGGCGCACGGTGGGGTCCATCGTGGTTTCCCAGAGCTGGGCGGGGTTCATTTCGCCCAGACCCTTGTAGCGCTGGCGGCTGGTGGCATGTTCGGCTTGGGCGATGAGCCAGGCCATCGCTTGGCGGAAGTCGCTGACCTTTTCTTCCTTCTGGCGCTCACCTTCACCGCGCATGACCTTGGCACCGTCAGAGAGCAAATCTTTGAAGGTGTTGGCGGCTTCGGCCAGGGCGGCGTAGTCGGAGCCGTGCACGAAGTCTTGCGTAAGCACACTGCTCTTGATGTTGCCGTGGTGGCGGCGGCTGATGCGCAGGATGGGCTTGTCGGTGCGCACATCGAACTCACCCGCCACTTCGGCATCGGGCAATCTAGCTTGCAAGGCGGCAGCGGACACTTCCGCATCGGCCACGGTGTCCAGGTTCAGCGCCACGCCATCGGCCACCGAGCGCAGGGCTTCGGCATCCATGAAGTTTTGCAGGCGGGCGATGACGGCCTGGGCCAGTTGGTGCTTGCGCGCCAGCTCGGCCAGGGTGTCGCCGCTCAGGGTCGTGCCGTTGGCACCACCGGTGTAGACCGAGGCATTCACCAGTGCGATGCGCAGCAGGAAGCCGTCCAGGGCGCTGGCATCTTTCAGGTACAGCTCTTCCTTGCCGGCCTTGACCTTGTACAGCGGTGGCTGGGCGATGTAGATGTGGCCGCGCTCCACCAGTTCGGGCATTTGGCGGTAGAAGAAGGTGAGCAGCAGGGTGCGGATGTGCGCACCGTCCACGTCCGCGTCGGTCATGATGATGATGCGGTGGTAGCGCAGCTTGGCGACGTTGAAGTCGTCGTTGCCGGTGGTGCCACCGGCCTTGCCGATACCGGTGCCCAGGGCGGTGATCAGCGTCAAGATTTCGTTGCTGGTCAGTAGCTTTTCGTAGCGGGCTTTTTCCACGTTCAAAATCTTGCCGCGCAGCGGCAGGATGGCCTGGAACTTACGGTCGCGGCCCTGCTTGGCGGAGCCACCGGCGGAGTCGCCCTCGACGATGTAGATCTCGCACATGGCGGGGTCTTTTTCCTGGCAGTCGGCCAGTTTTCCGGGCAGACCCATGCCGTCGAGCACGCCTTTGCGGCGGGTCATGTCGCGGGCCTTGCGGGCGGCCTCTCTAGCGCGGGCGGCTTCGATGATTTTGCCGACGATGATCTTGGCATCGGCCGGGCGCTCTTGCAGGTAGTCGTGCAGCAGGCGGCTGACGATGTCTTCCACCGGGCCGCGCACTTCGCTGCTGACGAGCTTGTCTTTGGTTTGGCTGCTGAATTTGGGCTCGGGCACTTTTACGCTGAGCACGCAGGTCAAGCCTTCACGCATGTCGTCGCCGGTGACTTCGACTTTGGCTTTTTTAGCCAGTTCGCTGTCGTCGATGTACTTGTTGATAACCCGCGTCATGGCGGCGCGCAGGCCGGTCAGGTGGGTGCCGCCGTCGCGCTGGGGAATGTTGTTGGTGAAGCACAGCACTTGCTCGTTGTAGCCGCTGTTCCACTGCATCGCCACTTCCACGCCGATGTTGGTGTTTTGGTCGCTCTGGCGGTCGCCCATGGCGTGGAAGATGTTGGGGTTCAACACCGTCTTGCCCTTGTTGATGAAGTTCACAAAGCCCTTCACACCGCCCGCACCCGAGAAGTCGTCTTCTTTGCCGCTGCGCTCGTCTTTGAGGCGGATCTTCACGCCGTTGTTCAAAAAGCTGAGTTCGCGCAGGCGCTTGCTCAAGATTTCGTAGTGGAAGTCGGAGTTAGTCTGGAAGATTTCCAGGTCGGGCGCAAAGTGCACTTCGGTGCCGCGTTTTTCGGTGTCGCCGATAACCTTCATGGGCGAGACTTCCACGCCGTTCACGGTTTCCAGCAGGCGGTTTTGCACAAAGCCCTTGCTGAATTCCATCACGTGGACTTTGCCGTCGCGGCGGATGGTCAGGCGTAGCATTTTGCTCAAAGCATTCACGCAGCTCACGCCCACGCCGTGCAGGCCGCCCGACACCTTGTAGCTGTTCTGGTTGAACTTGCCGCCCGCGTGCAGCTCGGTCAGGGCGATTTCAGCGGCCGAGCGTTTGGGCTCGTGCTTGTCGTCCATCTTGATGCCGGTGGGGATGCCGCGCCCGTTGTCCACCACGCTGATGGAGTTGTCGGAGTGGATGGTGACCAAGATGTCGTCGCAGTGGCCGGCCAGCGATTCGTCGATGGAGTTGTCTACCACTTCAAACACCAAATGGTGCAGGCCGGTGCCGTCCGAGGTATCGCCGATGTACATGCCGGGGCGCTTGCGTACCGCCTCCAGGCCTTCCAGAATCTGGATCGAACCTTCGCCATAGGCTTCGGTAGCCCCGGCCTGGTTGGTGTCGATGGTGGGCTGGAAGTTGGAGCTGTCGGCCGTGCTGTCGCCCGTGTTCACCGCTTCCATAGATTCGGCATCGGTCGGGGCAGAAGGGGTCGGGACAGGCGTGTTTTCTTCGGTCATGGCGTGCGGTGCAGGTGGGGGGACAGTGCCCCCGAAACTGAATTTACAAAGGAAATATGCCTCTAGCGCTTATATATTAAGCGCAGGCAGCTATTATTTTTATAGCAATCAAATACGCATCGGCATCACGACGTATTTGAAGCTTTCGTTCTCAGGAATGGTCAGCAGTGCCGAGCTGTTGCTGTCGCCCAGCGAGATGGTGACCATGTCTTGCTGCATATTGGCCAGCGCGTCGATCAGGTAGGTGACATTGAAGCCAATCTCGATGCTGTCGCCGCCGTAGTCCACATCCAGCTCGTCCACAGCTTCTTCCTGTTCGGCGTTGTTGGACGCGACGCGCAGGGTGCCCGGATCGACGTTCAAGCGCACGCCCTTGAACTTGTCGCTGGTCAAAATCGCGGTGCGTTGCAGGCTGGACAAGAAGGCCTGGCGGCCCAGGGTGATGTGGTTCTGGTGGGTCTTGGGGATCACGCGGTTGTAGTCGGGGAACTTGCCCTCGACCAGCTTGGTGACGAACTCCATGCCGTCAAAGCTGAACTTGGCCTGGTTGCTGGCGAATTGCATCTCGATCGCGCCTTCGGCGTCGCTCAGCAGACGCTGCATTTCCAGCACGGTTTTGCGCGGCAAGATCACCTCTTGCTTGGGCACTTCCACATCCAGCGCGGCCGAGGCAAAGGCCAGGCGGTGGCCGTCGGTAGACACCAGGCTGAGCTGGTTGCCTTCGGCCACAAACAAAATGCCGTTCAGGTAGTAGCGGATGTCGTGCACCGCCATCGCAAACGACACCTGACCCAGCAGGGCTTTCAACGTCTTTTGCGGCACGCTAAACACCGGGCCAAAGTTGGCCGCCTCTTGCACCAGCGGAAAGTCTTCGGCGGGCAGGGTTTGCAGCGTGAATTTGCTCTTGCCGCCTTTGAGGATCAGCTTGTTTTGGCTGGATTCGAGCGACACGGTCTGGTCGGCCGGCATGGTGCGCAGAATGTCGATCAGCTTGCGGGCACCGACGGTGGTGCTGAAGTCGCCTGCGTCGCCATCCAGCTCGGCGCTGGTGCGGATCTGGATTTCCAGGTCGCTGGTGGTGAGCTGCACCGTACTGCCGGTTTTGCGCAACATCACATTGGCCAGAATCGGCAGGGTGTGCTTGCGCTCCACAATTCCGGCGACCGACTGGAGCACCGCGAGAACCTTGCTTTGAGTAGCCTTCAAAACGATCATGTCAACCCCATACTTTTTAGAAACAAGCTTTTTGGAAAATACCGGCAGGCCTGATTTTCCCTGTTTTTACAACCCGGTTTATTAACTTTCATGGACTCGGGTGCAGAGCACCCCGAGCCATGAAAGTTGTTTCACGTTAACCCTTCAAGGTTTGCTCCAGCACGTGCAGTTGCTGGTTCAGCTCGGTGAGCTGCTGGCGTTCGCCGCCAATTTTGCGCACGGCGTGCAGCACCGTGGTGTGGTCGCGGCCGCCGAACAATTCGCCGATTTCGGGCAGGCTTTTTTGCGTCAGCTCCTTGGCCAGGTACATCGCAATCTGGCGCGGCCGGGCAATGCTGGCCGGGCGCTTCTTGGAGTACATATCGGCGACCTTTATCTTGTAATAGTCGGCCACCGTCTTCTGGATGTTTTCCACCGAAATCTGCCGATTCTGGATCGACAACAAGTCACGCAAGGCTTCGCGGGCCAGCTGGATCGACATTTCTTTCTGGTTGAAACGCGAATAGGCCAGGCATTTGCGCAGCGCGCCTTCGAGTTCGCGTACGTTGGAGCGCACGTTTTTGGCCACAAAAAAGGCCACTTCTTCGGGCATTTCGGTGCCCTCGGCGCGCGATTTGTTGATCAAAATCGCCACCCGCATCTCCAGCTCGGGCGGCTCTATGGCCACCGTCAGCCCGGAGTCAAAGCGCGACACCAGCCGCTCGTGGATGTCGGCCAAGCCCTTGGGATAGGTGTCGCTGGTCATCACGATGTGCGACTTCTTGGTCAGCAGCGCCTCGAAGGCGTTGAAGAACTCTTCTTGCGTGCGGTCCTTGTTGGCGAAGAACTGCACGTCGTCAATCAGCAACAGATCCAGCGAGTGGTAACGCTCTTTGAATTCGTCAAAAGTCTTGCGCTGGTAGGCTTTAACCACATCCGAGACGAACTGCTCTGCATGGATGTAGAGAACTTTGGCATCGGGCCGGTCAGCCAGCAAACGGTTGCCCACGGCGTGCATCAAATGGGTCTTGCCCAAGCCCACGCCGCCGTAGATAAACAGCGGGTTGTAGAGCTGGCCAGGCGTGCCGGAAACATGCATGGCGGCGGCCCGGGCCATGCGGTTAGCCGTGCCCTCGACCAGCGTGTCAAAGGTCAGCGCGGTGTTCAGGCGGTTTTTGAATTGCGCCTGGGCCGGGTCTTCGCTGGCAGGAACCGGGTCTGGCGTGCTGCCCACACCTTGCGGAACCAAAACCGTAGCGTGTGTCCTTACTTGCGCCTCACGAGGAGTAAGGACTAACTCAAGTGGAATAGTTTGGCCGTAAAGTTTCTCCAGCAAGGCACTGATACGGCTGACGTACTGCGCACGGATCCAGTCCAGCTTGAAGCGGTTGGCAACAAATAAAGTGACCTTAGAGAAGTCGTCATTGACCTGTGCCACCAAGGGCTTGATCCAGGTGTTGAACTGCTGCTCGGGCAGTTCTTGGGCCAACTGCTCTGCGCAGGCTTGCCATAAACTGTGGCCTGCGCCAGTGTTGGTGGGGATTCCCTCTGTCATTGTGGGCGGTGTCTACTTCTGTGGATAAATGAGGGATCGGCGAACCCGCCATTGTAGTTTGTCCCGCCCTTATCCACAATTTCCAGTGAGTGGCCAACCCGCTGCCTTGGCATACGCCCCGCCGAGAGAACTCTTGCCACGCGCCAAAAAATTTGCCATAATGCCGGGTTTCCCTGACTAAATTCATCTAGACAGTTTCCGGGCCTCGCGTAAGTGAGGGCTTTGGGGTATCGAACAGATGGGTGTACCGGGCTTTGTGTGACCACCTGAAGGTAACGCTTAGTCCCCAGCTTCAGGGTCCATCAAAAGGGCATTCAACCGCCCCCCATTTTTGGCAACGCATCAACAAGCGGCGCCAATCCGAACTCTTCTAGGATGTCATCATGAAACGCACTTACCAACCGTCGAAAATCAAGCGTGCCCGTACCCATGGTTTCATGGTCCGCATGAAAACCCGTGGCGGCCGTGCTGTCATCAACGCACGCCGCGCCAAAGGCCGCAAGCGTCTGGCTGTCTAAGCTGGCGCACTGACTTCGGTCTGAAACCTGCCGTGCAGCGACTTAAAACGCGGGCGCAGTTTCAGGCCGTTTTAGCGGGTAAGACCGTGGCCCGGACACCGCATTTCGCGTTGCACCGTGCTGCTTTGGATGCACTACCCGTGCCACCCAAAACCACTGCTAAATCCACTCCTCCTACAGAGCCCGAGTCCATGCGACCGCAGGCTCTGTTTGGCGTTCAGGACGTGTGGGTAGGTGCTATGGCACCCAAACGCTGGGCCAAACGGGCGGTGACCCGCAATGCCATCAAGCGCCAGATCTACCAAGTGGTTCAGGCTTTTGAGCCGCGCTTTCCGCAAGCGGCCCACGTGGTGCGTCTGCGGGGTGTGTTTGACCGCAAGCTGTTTATCAGCGCTACGTCTGAAACCCTCAAGCTGGCGGTACGCACCGAGCTGGAGCAATTGTTTGGCATGGCCGTCACTAAAGTGGAGCCTGCTCCATGATGCAATCCCTGTTGATGGGGGTGGTGCGCGGCTACCGATTGCTGCTCAGCCCGTGGCTGGGTTCGGCGTGCCGTTTTGAGCCCACTTGCTCGGTGTACGCATTGGCGGTGTTAGAGCGGCATGGTGCGGCAGCGGGTTCTTATTTGACACTACGGCGGCTGGCGCGCTGCCACCCCTGGTGCGATGGTGGGCTCGACCTGCCACCGCATGAGCGACCCCGGCTTTTCTCTCCCTTGCTTTCCTCCTCTTCACATAAGAAGTCTTCATGAACGATATTCGCCGAA
Organism: Rhodoferax sp. LB1P47; assembly: GCF_056521445.1. Lineage (NCBI taxonomy): Bacteria > Pseudomonadati > Pseudomonadota > Betaproteobacteria > Burkholderiales > Comamonadaceae > Rhodoferax > Rhodoferax sp. LB1P47. Next base: position 81,298 of record NZ_JBWMAU010000009.1, read on the forward strand.
CCATCCTGTGGGTGATTTTTGGTTTTTCTATGGTGCTGCTGTGGGACAAATGGCAAGTTTTCAACGGCCATAAAGCAACCTTCTTCCCCGTGCCTGTTGAGCAGGCCGCAGCGGGAAAACCGGTCGCCGGAGCCTCGTCGGTGCCCGCACTCGTAGCAGCCCCCGCCGCTGGTGTGGCCCAGGTGCCGGTGGATCTGGCTGCGCCTGCCGCCGCCAAAGAACAAGTGGTAGTAACTTCTGACCTGTTGAAGCTGACCTTTGACACCGAAGGCGGCTCCCTGGTGCGCTCCGAGTTGCTGGGCCAGGTGGATATGTTCGACACGGCGAAGAACTTTGTCTTGCTCGACGACAGCAAAGACCGCTATTACCAAGCCCAGACCGGTTTAATTGCCGGTGTCGGCTCGGTCGGCGGTGCGGCCCTGCCCAGCCACAAGACGCTGATGACTTTGGTGCCCGGCGAGCGCAGCTTGCAGGACGGTATGAACGAATTAGTGGTCCGCTTTGAATCGCCAGCGGTTGGCGGTGTGAAGCTGGTCAAGACCTATACGTTGGCCCGTGGAGCCTATGTGATCAACGTCAAACACGAAGTGCAAAACGTCGGCACAACCGCTGTATCCCCCCAGTTGTACTTGCAGCTGGTGCGTGACGGCAACAAGCCGCCAGGTGAGTCGTCGTTCTATTCCACCTTCACCGGCCCAGCTGTTTACACCGATGCCATGAAGTACCAAAAGGTCGAATTCAAAGCCATCGAAGAAAACAAGGTAGATATCGAGAAGACCGCCACCACCGGCTATGTAGCGATGGTGCAGCACTACTTTGCCAGCGCCTGGCTGCTGGGTGACGGCATCCATCGCGATCTGTTCATGCGCAAGGTTGATACCAACTTGTACGCGGCGGGCATGATCACGCCGGTGAACGACATCGCTCCCGGTACCAGCAAGTCGCTGGAAGCCCGCATGTTCGTGGGCCCGCAGCTCGAAAAACTACTGGAGACGCTGACCCCCGGCCTGGAGCTGGTGAAGGATTACGGCTGGGTCAAAATTTTGGCCGAACCGCTGTACTGGCTGCTGGACCAAATCCACAGCGTCTTGAAAAACTGGGGTTGGTCCATCGTGGCCCTAGTGCTGCTGTTGAAAATTGCTTTCTACTGGCTCAATGCCAAGGCCTATTCCAGCATGGCCAAGATGAAGGCGGTCAACCCGCGCATCACCGAAATGCGCGAGCGCCTGAAAGACAAGCCCGCCGAAATGCAGCAGGCCATGATGAAGATCTACCGTGAAGAAAAGATCAACCCAATGGGTGGCTGCTTCCCCATCATGGTTCAGATTCCGGTGTTCATGGCCCTGTACTGGGTGCTGCTGTCCAGCGTGGAAATGCGCAATGCGCCTTGGGCCATGTGGATCCACGACCTGTCATCGCCCGATCCGTTTTATGTTTTACCGGTACTGATGGCCATGACCACCATGCTGCAAACCTCGCTGAATCCCGCGCCACCGGATCCGCTGCAAGCCAAAATGATGTGGTTTATGCCACTGGCGTTCTCGGTGATGTTCTTCTTCTTTCCGGCCGGGCTGGTGATGTACTGGATTACCAATAACATCTTGTCGATTGCCCAGCAGTGGCTCATCAACACCCGCATGGGCGTGCCACCGAAGTTCCATTTGCCATCGTTCAAATAACACCGTCCCCTTGGTGCACCAAAGCCGCTGAACCTCCGGGTTGGGCGGCTTTTTTTCTGGAAAGTTTCTTGCCATGCACAGCCTTAACGATAGCCCCATCGCCGCCATCGCCACCGCCCCCGGTCGGGGAGCCGTTGGTATCGTCCGGGTCAGCGGTAAGCAGATTGGGCCGGTGATCGAAGCCCTGTGTGGCCGCCCACTCAAAGCCCGCGAGGCGACATATCTGCCCTTCCGCGATGCGGCAGGCGCAGCCATCGACCACGGCCTGGCCCTGCATTTCCCCGCGCCGCATTCCTACACTGGCGAAGATGTGCTGGAGCTGCAAGCCCACGGCGGGCCGGTGGTACTGCAACTGCTGCTGGCGCGCTGCCTGGAGGCAGGGGCGGTCATCGGCGTGCGGCTGGCCCAGCCGGGCGAATTTACCCAGCGCGCGTTTTTGAACGACAAGATCGACCTGGCCCAGGCCGAAGCTATTGCCGACCTGATCGATGCCAGCACCGAGGCGGCGGCCCGCAGCGCGGCGAGGTCGCTCTCCGGCGAGTTCTCGAAAGAAATCCACAGCCTGCGCGACGGCCTGGTCCATCTGCGCATGCTGGTCGAAGCCACTTTGGATTTTCCTGAAGAAGAAATCGACTTCCTGCGCAAGGCAGATGCGCACGGACAGCTATCAAAATTGCAGCAAAAGCTGCTAACGGTCATGCAACGCACCCGCCAGGGCGCTTTGCTGCGCGAAGGCATCAAGGTGGTGATTGCGGGCCAGCCGAACGCGGGCAAGTCGTCATTGCTGAACGCCTTGGCCGGGGCCGAGCTAGCCATCGTCACCCCGATTGCGGGCACCACGCGAGACAAGGTGGCCCAAACCATCCAGATTGAAGGCGTACCCATCCACGTGATCGACACCGCCGGTCTGCGCCACAGCATGGATGCGATCGAGGCCATCGGTATCGAGCGCGCCTGGGCCGAAATCGAGGCCGCCGATGCCGTGCTGTTTTTGCACGACCTGACCCGTGCCGACCAGGCCGACTACCAGGCCGCCGATGCAGCCATCACAGCCGAACTGGCCCAGAAACTACCGCCCCGCGTGCCGGTGATCGACGTGTGGAACAAGCTGGATTCCCACGCCGCAGCCCACGGTGTGCTGGCCCTCTCGGCCAAAACCGGTGCCGGGCTGGACACCCTGCGCCGCAAACTGCTGGACGTGGCCGGTTGGCAGGCTTCGCCCGAGGGCGTGTTTATCGCCCGTGCCCGCCACGTGCAGGCCTTGCAACGGGTGGAAGTGCATGTCAACGCGGCGCAAAGCCACTTGGCCGCGCAGGCGCAACTGCTGGACGTGCTGGCGGAGGAGCTGCGGCTGGCCCAAAACGCCTTGAACGAGATTACCGGCGCATTCAGCGCAGACGATTTGCTGGGGGTGATTTTTTCCAGCTTTTGCATTGGCAAGTGAATGCCATAAACTGTCGCGATGACTAATGCCGCGCCCGATCTCCAAGGCCTCATCGACGCATTGGTGCTGAACAAAGCCCAGGACGGCCTAAACCTGAACCTGCTGCCCGCCCAGTGGGAGGCCTTGGCGCACTATCTGCAACCCTTGACCGTCGTGCAAGGTGATATTTTGTTCAAGCAAGGGGCGATGGACCGCACGCTCTACTTTATTGCCAGTGGCAGCCTGAGCGTGCATTTTGAAGATGCCGAAAGCCGCATTCGGCTGGCGATTGTGGGCGCAGGCAGTGTGGTCGGGGAAGGCAGTTTTTTCACGGGCACACCCCGCAGCGCCACGGTGCAGGCGGGCAGCACCTGTGTCTTGTGGAGCCTGTCTCCCATGCGGTTTACCGAAATGACCCACCGCAAACCCGAGCTGGCCCTGGCGCTGGCCATGGGTGCAGGCGCCGTGGTCGCCAAGCGCTTACAGCACAGCCGCTACCGTGTCGCCGTGACATGAGCCCGCACATCCCCCCAACTTTCACATGAAAGAAGGCAAAAACATGTCCTTTTTAAATTGGTTTTTACGCAAACCCCAAGCCGATGCAGATGCGGCCCCCTCCCACCTGCCCGACTCCACCGCGCTGCGGGATGCCCGGATCGACCGCCGCGAGCGCCTGTACGCGGTTGTCCGTACCGCGCTGGTGCAGGCCGGTGTGCAAACCGCCAGCTTCAAATTCAAAGTGTTGGCACTGGACGACCAGGGTGAGCAGTTTTTGGTGATGGTGGATGCCGCCCCGCCATGGGGTGGAGATGCCGGGTGGCGAACGCGCATCGAGCTGCAAATAGTGCAGACCGCACAAACCCAGCATGGGCTGGTGATTACGTCGGTGTATTGGCGTACCAACGAGGCATTGGCTGCCGCTGCGACCAGCGTTCCGGCGACATTGTCGAGCCCGGATGCAGGCCCTTCGGACCGGGTCAGCTTGACAGGGGGTGTTGGCCGTTATGAACCGCTGCAAGACGACGAGGTAGCCGCTTTCCAACAGGCGTTGGAAGCGGCCTCGCGCCTACCTTCAGTGTCCAGAAAAATCCACTAGCGTAAACAGCGACAAGCCGCTTTCACGCAGCTTGTGGGAGCCCCCCAGCTCGGGCAAATCGACAATCGCAGCGCCTTCCACCACCGTAGCACCCAATTTTTCGAGTAGTTTTTTACCCGCCATCATGGTGCCGCCAGTAGCAATCAGGTCGTCGATCAGCAGCACCCGGTCTCCGGCCTTGACGGCATCGGTGTGCAGCTCTACGGTGGCACTGCCGTATTCCAGCTCGTAGGTTTCTTCGACCGTAGTGAACGGCAGCTTGCCTTTTTTGCGGATCGGCACAAAGCCAATGTTCAACTCATACGCCACCACCGCGCCCAAAATGAAGCCGCGTGCATCCAGTCCGGCCACCACGTCCGGGCGCAGGGCCGGGTCCATATAGCGGTGCACAAAGGCATCGATCATGACGCGGAACACGCGGGGGTTTTGCAACAGCGGGGTGATGTCCCGAAACTGCACGCCGGGTGCGGGCCAGTCGGGCACCGTGCGCATATGGGCCTTGAGGTACGCGTTGACGTTGAAGCTTGTCATGGGAGGTGTCATCAAAGGAGAGAGGGGGGGCTATTGTGCCCTGCCCCATCCGCTCAGCCTTTTAAAAACTTCTCTTCGGCCAGGGCCAGGGTGGCGACTTGGCCCGACAGCACCAACGTGTCGCCGTCTTCTAGCAACACGCTGTCGCTGGGCAGCTCGGTTTTGCCATTTTTGCGCCGCAGGCTGATCACCCGCACGCCCACGGCGTGCAAGGCCAGTCGGCCCAAGGGCTTGCCCAGGCATTTGGCGGCCAGCGTCAGAGTCAGGGTGGTCAGGCGCTCGTGGTGCAGCTCGTCCACGCCGTCATCGTCGGCACCGTGGAAATAGCCGCGCAGCAGGTTGTAGCGCGCATCCCGCTGATCCTGCACTACCCGGATCACCCGGCGCATCGGTACGCCCACCAGCGCCAGTGCGTGGCTGGCCAGCATCAGCGACCCCTCAATCGCCTCGGGCACGACTTCGGTGGCACCGGCCTGGCGCAGTTTTTCCAAATCGTGGTCGTCCTGGGTGCGCACAATCACCGGCACCTGCGGCGCGTGGGCACGGGTGTTGGCCAGCACTTTGAGTGCGCCCGCCACGTCCAGGTAAGTAATCACTACCGCGCTGGCCCTTGCCAAGCCTGCCGCCATCAGCGCCTGCAAGCGGGCGGCATCGCCAAACACCACCGAGTCGCCAGCGGCAGCCGCCTGGCGGACGCGGTCAGGGTCCAGGTCCAGCGCCATGTACGGTATGCCCTCGCGCTCCAGCATGCGGGCCAGATTCTGCCCGCAGCGCCCGTAGCCGCAGATGATCACGTGCTTGTTGGCGTTGATCGACTTGCGTGCAATGGTGGTCATTTGCAGGGATTGCTGAAGCCATTCGCTGCTGACCAGCTTCATCACGATCTTGTTGCTGAACATAATGATGAAGGGCGTGGCCAGCATCGACAGCACCATGCTGGCCAGAATCGGGTTCAGCAACGACGCAGGCACCAGCCGGTTAGTCTGCGCCAGCGTCAGAAGCACAAAACCGAATTCGCCCGCCTGCGCCAGATACAGCCCGGTGCGCAACGACACCCCCGCCGTGCCGCCCAGCAGCTTGGCCAGCGCCGTCACCATCACCAACTTGAACAGCACCGGCAAGCTCACCAGCAGCAGCACCAACGGCCAACTCTCCAGCACCAAGCGCCAGTCCAGCAGCATGCCGATAGTGATGAAAAACAAGCCCAGTAGCACATCGTGGAACGGGCGAATATCGGTTTCCACCTGGTGCTTGTATTCGGTCTCAGATATGAGCATGCCCGCAATGAAGGCCCCCAGCGCCAGACTCAGGCCCGCCAGCTCGGTCAACCAGGCCAGGCCCAGGGTGATCAACAGCAGGTTCAACACAAACAGCTCTTCGCTCTTGCGCCGCGCCACAATCGTCAGCCACCAGCGCATCACCCGCTGCCCACCCACCAGCAACACGGTGATCAGCACCGTGGCCTTGAACGATGCCAGCGCCAGCGCGGTCAGTAGATCCTCGGGTGATGAGCCCAGCGCGGGTATCAAGACCAGCAGCGGCACTACTGCCAAATCCTGGAACAGCAGCACCCCCATGACGCGCTTGCCATGCTCGGATTCCATCTCCAGGCGCTCAGACATCAGTTTGACGACGATGGCCGTACTGCTCATCGCCAAAGCCCCCGACAGCGCCAGCGCCGTCTGCCATTCCATATGCCATAGCTTGGGAGCCGCTGCGGCCAAAGCCAGGGACGCAAACGTCGCCAACAGCATCGTCACCGTCACCTGAAACAAACCCAGCCCGAACACATGCTGCCGCATGGCCCGCAGCTTGGGCAGATTGAATTCCAGCCCGATCACAAACATCAGGAACACCACACCAAACTCCCCCAGATGCTTGATGCCCTCGGAGTTCTGCGCAAGCGCTAAGGCATTCGGCCCAATCACCACCCCCACCACCAGATAACCCAGCATCGGCGGCAGCTTCAGCGAGCGGAACGTGACCACCCCCAGCACAGCGGCCAGCAGGTACATCAGCGTTAATTCAAGTCCAGTCATGCTCCGATGCTAACAAGGGCCGCCGATAGAATCGCAGCCATGACATCTGCTCCTCCCTTTGACGCAGCGCGCGCCCTGCGCCAAGCGTCCGACACCTTTGATCTCGAAGCCGCCGCCGTTACCGGCCTGAAAAACCGCCTGACCGACGCCTTCGCCCGCTCCGTGCACATGATGTTGACCGTGCAGGGCCGCGTGGTGGTCATGGGCATGGGCAAAAGCGGCCACATTGGCCGCAAAATCGCCGCCACCCTGGCCTCCACCGGCACCCCCGCCATGTTTGTCCACCCCGGCGAAGCCAGCCATGGCGACCTGGGCATGATCGAGCCCCGCGACATCGTGCTGGCCATTTCCAACAGCGGCGAATCCTCCGAAATCACCCTCCTGCTGCCGGTGCTCAAGCGCCAGGGCGTGCCCTTGATTGCCATCACCGGCGGCCTGCAATCCACCCTAGCCCGCCATGCCACCGAAGTGCTGGACGGCGGGGTAGACAAAGAAGCCTGCCCGCTGAACCTGGCTCCCACTGCCAGCACCACCGCCCAATTGGCGCTGGGCGACGCACTGGCCGTTGCCCTGCTGGACGCACGCGGCTTCCAGCCCGAAGACTTTGCCCGCTCGCACCCCGGTGGCGCGTTGGGCCGCAAACTACTGACCCACGTCAGCGACGTCATGCGCTCCGGCGACGAGGTGCCGCGCGTCAGCCCGGACGCCCTGTTCGGCGACATGATGCGCGAAATGAGCGCCAAGGGCGGCCTGGCCGCCATCGTGGACGCGCAGCAGCAGGTGCTGGGCGTGTTTACCGACGGCGACTTGCGCCGCTTGATTGAAAACGGTACCGATCTGCGGGCCACACGGGCGCGTGATGTCATGCACCTACACCCGCGCAGCATCCAGCCCCAAGCACTGGCAGTCGATGCCGCCGAGCTGATGGAGCGCCACCGCATCACCAGTGTGCTGGTGGTGGAGCCCGGCGGCACCCTGGTCGGGGTGGTGCACATTGGCGACCTGATGCGGGCGAAAGTCATTTGATGTCCACACCCACGCTCCATTTTCCTCCTGAGCTGCTGCTGCAAGCCCAGGATGTACGCGTCGCTTTTTTCGATGTGGATGGCGTGCTGACCGACGGCGGCCTGTACTTCTCTGAGTCCGGCGAAACCCTCAAGCGCTTCAACACCCTGGACGGCCACGGCCTCAAGTTGCTGCAAAAAGCCGGCATCACCCCCGCCGTCATCACCGGCCGCGACTCCCAACCCCTGCGCGTACGGCTGCAAGCCCTGGGTATCACCCATGCCGTGTTCGGCACCGAAGACAAGCGCCCGGCTGCCGAAAAAATCCTGGCCGAACTCGGCCTCGACTGGTCCCAGGCGGCGGCGATGGGCGACGACTGGCCCGACCTGCCGGTGATGCGCCGCTGCGCCCTGGCCTGCGCCCCTGCCAACGCCCAGACTGAAGTGTTGGCAGCCGCCCACCATATCACCCAGCGCACAGGCGGCCACGGCGCGGCGCGCGAGTTCTGTGACCTGTTGCTGGTCGCCAGTGGCCGCTACGCCGCGCTACTGCAAACCTATCTAGCGTGAAAGCCATGCTGCAATCGGTGTGGAACCGCCTCTCGATCTACCTACCAATCCTACTCATGGGCGTACTGGCCTTGGGCAGCTACTGGCTGGTGCGCAACACGCCGATGTTTACAGCACCCGGCGCAGTCACCCCAGCCACGCACGAGGCCGACTACTTCATGCGCAGCTTCTCGGTCAAAAATTTTGATGCCCTGGGCCACCTGAAAAGCGAAGTCTTTGGCTCCGAGGCCCGGCACTTTCCCGACACCGATACAGTAGAAATTACGCAAGTGCGCATCCGCTCGGTAAACCCACAAGGCCTGGTCACCGTATCCACCGCCGACCGGGGCCTGAGCAACGGCGATGGCTCCGAGGTGCAACTGTTTGGCAACGCCGTGGTGGTGCGCCAGGCGGTGACCATCAAGGGTGTGGTCGTGCAGCCCAAAATGGAATTCCGCAGCGACTTTTTGCACGCCTACCTAGAGACCGAACAAGTGCGCTCGAACAAACCCGTCACCCTGCTCCGGGGTGCGGACATCTTCACCGCCGACGCTATGGAATACAACAACCTGGACCGACTGATGCAGCTCGAAGGGCGCGTCAAAGGTATTTTGATCCCCCAGCCTACCCCCTAAGCCTGACACCAAAAACGGTATGTCCAAACTGGTTTTCATCACAGGCGCCTCCAGCGGTATTGGCCAGGCCCTGGCCTTGCGGTTTTTTCAGGCCGGATACCAACTGGCTTTGGTAGCCCGCCGTATTTCAGCAGTCGAATCATGGGCTAGTGCAAATGGAATAAGCACGAGTAGCTATCAAATATATAGTGCAGATGTCGCCATTCCCGAGAGCATCGTGGCGGCGGGACTGGCCTGCATTGCCAGCCAAGGCACCCCCGACGTGGTCGTCGCCAGCGCAGGCATCAGCATCGGCATGGACACCGCTATGGTGGAAGACATCGCCGTAATGGCGCAAACCTTTGCCACCAACAACATCGGCACAGCGGCGACTTTTCACCCCTTCATCCAGGCGATGGCGCAGCGGGGCAGTGGCACCTTGGTCGGCATTGGCAGCGTAGCCGGTATCCGTGGCCTCCCCGGCCATGGCGCGTACTGCGCCAGCAAAGCCGCGGTCATTGCGTATTGCGAAAGCTTGCGTGGCGAGTTGCGCGCCAGTGGCATCCAAGTGGTCACCATTTGCCCCGGCTATATCGACACGCCACTGACGCAGAAGAACCGTTATGGCATGCCATTTTTGATGCAACCCGAAGCTTTTGCCGAGAAAGCCTTCACAACCATTGAGGCAGGCGCCAGCTACCGCGTGATTCCGTGGCAGATGGGCGTAGTGGCCAAGTTAATGCGTTTATTACCCAATGCGGTGTTCGACAAGTTATTGGTTGGACGTGCCCGCAAACCCCGGCAATCTATGTAATCTGAGTTCTATTAAATAGGATGGATGAAAACAAAAAAGGCTCCGAGGAGCCTTTTTTAGTGGAGTGCAACAGTTAGCGAATTAGTAACCGCCACGGCCACCGCCGCCGCCATTACCACCGCCACCACCACGGGGGCCGGAACCGTAGGGGCTACGGAAACCACCGTCGCCACCACCGCCGCCACTGCGACCACCGCCGCCGCCATAGCCGCCGCCGCCTTCACCACGGCCGCCGCCACCACCGCCGTATCCACCGCCGCCACTGCGACCACCACCGCCGCCGCCGTAACCGCCGCCACCTTCGCCACCACCGCTACGGCCACCGCCACCACCGCCGTATCCACCGCCACCTGTGCGAGGGGGGCGTGCTTCCATGGGGCGTGCTTCGTTGACAACGCAAGCGCGGCCACCCAAAGGCTGGCCGTTCATGCCGTTGATAGCAGCTTGTGCTTCGGCATCGCTACCCATTTCGACAAAACCGAAGCCTTTAGAGCGACCGGTATCGCGCTCCATCATGACTTTGGCACTAGTGACGCTACCGAACTGGCCGAAAGACTGTTCCAGATCGCTGTCGCGCACGGAGTAAGGCAGATTGCCGACGTACAGTTTGTTGCCCATCAAGGGACTCCTCAAAAACACATTAATAAAGCGATGGAATCCCGAAAACGCAATCTGAAAATTTAGGACGCGAAACCGATCGACACCGCAAACTTGCATGGAAAAGCAATCCACACTTTTATATTATGCGGCGACTTCGATGGAATTCAAACAAAAAATGAGGCCACTTTCTTGGCTATAAATTTTGGGCAACAAAAAAGGGCCGCGAGGGCCCTTTTATATTTTGTGGCTGGGACGCGAGTCCCAAGCGAACAAATTTTAGTAGCTGTTGCGGCCACCGCCGTAACCGCCGCCACCATTGCCGCCGCCGTAGCCGCCGCCGCCGCCATTGCCACCACCGTAGCCACCGCCGCCGCCACCGGAGCGGGGAGGACGTGCCTCCATTGGACGTGCTTCGTTGACAACCAGGTTACGGCCGCCCATAGCTTGACCGTTCATGCCCTTGATAGCAGCTTGTGCTTCGGCATCGCTACCCATTTCGACGAAGCCGAAACCCTTAGAGCGGCCGGTGTCACGTTCCATCATGACCTTGGCGCTGGAGATGGAGCCGAACTGGCTGAAAGCCTGTTGCATGTCTTCATCGCGGAAAGAATAAGGCAGGTTGCCTACGTAAAGTTTGTTGCCCATGAAAGGACTCCTCTAAAAAACGCAAAACGCGATGGAGTCCGATAACCGCAATCAACAAACCATTGAAGACTAAAGCAGACGCGAAACTGACCAATCACCGCAAACTCGTACTGCCACTGGGTGACAGAACTTCGTGATTATGCCTGCATCTTGCCAAGAAGCCACAAAAAATTGTGATCTTGTTGCTTTACAGCCCGTCGCCTGCGTCGTAATTGCGCCATTGCCGCATGGCGTTGCGCATGGTGAGTAGCTGGCGTTCGAACTTCGGGCAGGCTTTGCAGGCCAGCAGATGCAAACGCAGGGCGACCGTGTCAGCGAGCCCGATACGGCGGTCTTCGCGGGCCAGCAGCAGGGCCGCAGCTTGTTTGCAGGTACGCATTAGCGGGATCACACAGCCTCCTTTGCGTTGCCAAACCAGTTGAGTTCCAGGCATTCACGCAGCCTCAGGCGGGCACGGTGCAGTTGGACATACAGGTTGGTCGGCGTAAGGCCCAGTTCCTTACAAATGTCGTCGCTGGACAGCTCTAGCCATTCGCGCATCAGGAACACCCGGCCCAGCATGGCGGGGAGTTTTTCGGTGCAGGCTTCCATGATCTGGAAGAACTGGCGGGAGTTCAAATCTTGCTCGGGGTTGCCCCAGTCCGCTGGGGTCTGTGCAAAGTGGCCGTCGGTTTTGAAGACCAGGTTGTCCAACTCGTCGGTCGATTCGCTATCGGTGTCCAAACACACCTCGCGGGCGTTGTGCCGAAACATATCCAATACCTTGTGCTTGAGGATGCCGACCAGCCAGGTTTTGAGCTGCGAGCGGCTGCCGAACGACTGCGGTTTGCTCAATGCGGCGAGCAAGGTTTCGGACACCGCGTCCTCCGCCCAGGCATCGTTGCGCAATTGCAGGCGTGCGAAGCGCAGCAGATACGTGCGGTGTCCGGCCAATTCATCGGTGAAGTCCATGCTGGCAAGTATCACCCGCGCCGCTTGGCCACCGCAATCGGCGGGGCCCAACGGGCGTTCTTCGGTTTCTTGCTGGTGATCAGGGTGATCTCGGCGGGTTCGAAGACTTCCAAGTTGTGGGTGATGGGCGTGGTCAGCACGTACTGGGCCTGGGTGGAGCGCAAAAAGTGGCCCACCAGCTGGATGTTGCGCACATCCAGATGGGCGAAGGGTTCGTCGATAAAGACGAAGCCGCCGGAGGCACTTTCCTCGTCCTTCAGCAGGCCCACCAGCAAGATCAGCGACTTGATGACCTGCTGGCCGCCCGAGGCCTCGCCGTCGTTCAGGCCGATGCTGCCCTTGCCGTCGAAGTTAAAGTGCACCTTGAGCCCGGCCTGGGCCAGCACGGTGTCGCTGTTTTCCAGCACCGGCAGGTCGGCGTGGACCACCACCCCGGCCAGTTCGCCCAGCTCCTGGATGTTTTTGCGGTAGCGGCGCACGGTGCTGCGCAGCACCTCGATGTAGCTCTCGCGGGCGTTGTGCACGGCGATGCCTGCCTGCGCATTCTTGGCCTGGTGGTCGCCCAGGCTGTAGCCCTGCTCGCGCACCAGCACCTCCATGCGGCGAAAGCGCTCTTCCACGGTGGCATCTTTTTCCCAGGTGTCGAGCTGCAATTCCTCGTGTACCGATTGCAGCCGCAGCCGGGCCTGGGTGTCGTTTTGGTAGGTGCGCACCAGGGCCTGCACCACGTGCGGGGCACGCCAGGCGGCGGGGATCTGGCGGCGGCGGTGGTTCGAGGTGTCGATGTTCGCGGTGTGCTGTTTGCGGCTGGTCAGCAGCTCGGCGGCCAGGCGGTCGGCCTCCTGGTTTTTTTGCCGCAGGCTGTGTTCCAGCTGGCGGTACTGGGTGTCGGTTTGCAAATGCCGGGTGTGGGCCTCGGCATAGCCCTTGTCCAGCGTTTGCCAGTGCAGGCTGGCGGCAATGCGGGCCTGTTTGGCGGCGGGCAGGGCCTGCTTGGCGGCAGAAAACTCGTCGTTGCGCTGGCCCAGCTCTTGGGCTGCACTGTGGCCGGCCAGAGATTTTTGGCAGTCTTTGATTTGCAGGCGGATGTCGCGCAGCTCTTGCCCCAGCGGGCCCAGGGCGGCATCCAGGCTGCGCAGGTCGCGCTCTACCGCGTCGCGCCGTGCGGTGAGTGCCGCCGCGCCAAACTGGTGGTCGCGCGGCTCGACCCACAGGGAGCGGGCTCCGCGCCCGTCGAAGCTGTAGGCCTGGGGTGTGATCCAGCTACCCGCAGTTTTGCGGCCCGCAGCGGGGCTGTCCACGCAGCGCAGGTGTTGCAGCTGCTGGATGAGCCAGCGGGGTACTTTGGCATCCAGGCGGATGTGGGCCAGCAGGGTGTCGGCATCGCCTGCGGGCGCCGTGTCGCCGGGCGTGGTGAGGTAGTGGCGGTAGCGGTCGGCGCTGGCGATGGCATCTGCGGCATCCACGTCTTCGGCTTTGTCCAGCAGCACCACCCAGCGCGAGGCCCGCAGCACGCCCTCGATGGCGGCACGCCAGTGTTCATCGCGCACCTCGACCACTTCGGCCAGGAAGCGGTGGCCGATTTTTTGCGCTTGCAAGCGCTGGCGCAGGCGCCGGGCATCGTCGGGGAAAGGTGGGGTGTTTTGGCCCTCTAGCGCAGATTGCACCTGCGCAGCCAGCTCTCTTTTTTGTAGTAGGGCGCTGTGCTTGCTTTGCAGTGCGGCCTCAGACGTGCGCAGGCCCTCCAGGTGGGTGGTCAGGGCCTCGACATCGCTTTCTTTATCGACCAGGGCCAGCAGCTCGGCTTCGCGCTTGGCCAGGGCTTCCAGCGGGCGCTCCAGATCGCGGGTGCTGTCGCGCTGGACGGCGGCGGCATCGCGCTCTTGCAGCAGCTGGGTGGCCTGGGTGTCGGCCTGGGCGCGGGCTTCCAGCAGATCGAGCAACTGGGCGTTTTGCCGGGCACGCTCGGCCACGGCCTGGTGGCTGTGCTGGCGCTGGCGGCGCTGGTCGCGGCTGCGCTCGGTGAGTTTGTGGCGCAGGCCGTGCCATTCGAGGACGGGCAGCACTTCTGTCGCCAGGCGCTCTTGCTCTTGCACCTTGTGCTGCCAGGTCTGGTAGTTGCTGACGCGGTTTTGCAGCTCGGCCAGCTGGGATTTGCTGTGGTCCAGTTCGTGGCTGGCCTGCTCCATTTCGCGGGTCAGTTGCTGCTGGTGCTCGCGGGCGGTGTCGTAGTGGCCCAGCACTTCCTGGTCGCCAAACACGTCGAACACCAGGCGCAGCAGCTCGCGCGGGCTGAATTCGCACAGGCGGTCGGTTTGGCCTTGCTCCAGCGACAGCACTTTGGCGATGGCCGGAGACAGCCCGGCGGCAGACAGCACGCGGCCCCAGGCTTCGATGCCCATCAGGCCCAGGTCTTTGTCGGGCATGTCGGTCAGTTGTTCGATGCTGACATCGCCCTCTAGCACCAGGTAGCGGCGCTGCCAGTCGCCGCCGTTGCGCTCGATGCGGCAGGCCAGCGTGACCTGGTCGCTGTAGAGCAGGCGCTTGGCGAAGGGGCGGCTGCTGGTTTGGCGGGTTTGGGCTTTGTTGTCCACCACGGCGCGCAGCCAGGCGATATTGGCCCCGGCGTGGCGGGCGTAGGTTTTGAAGTCGCGCGGCTGGGCGCATTTCAGCCCCAGCAGGGTGCGCAGTGCGTCCAGCAGGGTGGTTTTGCCCGAGCCGTTGGGGCCAGCGATGGTGATGATGGATGCGTCCAGCGGCAGGCTGACGCGTTGGCAGTAGTCCCAGTGGACCAGCTCTAGGCTTTGCAGGTGGAACATGGGTTTACTTTAAAAATGATAGCTGCTTGCGCAGGTGGAATATGCGCTAGAGGCTTATTTTGCATAGAAACCACCCTCACCCCAGCCCTCTCCCGCCTAGCGGGAGAGGGGGCAAGTCAGGGGCATCGGCTTGCTCTGCCAAGCGGGTTGCTTGTTCACGGGCCAGCACGTCGGCTAAGGCTCCGTCGAGGATGCGCGGGGCCAAGATGTCGTAGTCCAGCAGTACGTCGAGCAGCGGGCCTTCGGCGATATCGTCTTGGCGGCGCAGGATGAAGCCGTGGCGTTCCAGCAGCTTCAGGTTGCCGTCAAGACGGGTCTTTTTGCCGAGCTGCGGGCCGTAGTCTTCCAGCAGGGCTTTGTACGACAGCACCGGGCTCACGTCGCGCACGGCGGGCAGGGGTTTGCTGCTGGCGAACATCTCGTTTTGCGGCTCGGCCACCGGGGCGCGGCTGGTCTGGCGCTCGCGCTTGGGCAGGATGATCAGCGCCCACAGCACCACCAGCAGGGCCACACCGTCACGCGGTAAGTCCAGGTTGTTGTTGGCGTTGACACCGGCCTCGCCCATCACCTGGGCCTGGGCAGCGGGTAGCAGGGCCAGGCTGACGTGGTCGGCGTAGATGTTGTCCATCCAGCGCAGGCCGATGGCGGCCAAGCGCTGCTCCACCTGGGCGAACAACTCGGCATGGATGAGGGCGCGTTTGATGCGCGGGTGGGTGCGCGGCAGGCTGCGGCGGGCCAGCAGCTCGGCGACCAACAGGGCGGCTTCGTCCATTCAGGTGCTCTTTTCGGTTGTTTCGACAGGGATAAGTTGGCCTGCGCTGACCCCGGCCAGCGTGGGGTGGTCGAGCGTCAAAAAGTCGGTGCTCCATTCGACGCGCCAGGGCTGGCGGGCCAAATCGCCGGTCGCGCCGGGGAGCTGGCAGGCCTGGGCATCGCCCAGCAGGGGCAGGAGCTGGGCTTTGTAGGCCACCTCGGCATAAGTGACACAAGCGGCATCCAGCGGGATGTCGCCCAGCAGCCCATCGACGGCGCGGCGCGGGTTGGCATCCCAACTGGCCAGCAAATCCGACAAATCGGCCAGCGCCTGCGGCAGGGCCACGGCGCTGAGTTCGCCCACCGGGGCGGCTTGGGATGCGGGCAGTGCATCGGGCAGGCCCAGCGTGGGGCGGTCGCGTTCAAATTCGGCTTCGGTCACATCGAGCAATTCATGGGGAGAGAGCATTACCGGGGCGACGGGGTGGGCCAGGGCGTTGTCCAGCAAATGTTCGGGTGCGGCCAGGGTTTGCAGCCAGCGTTTTACGTCGGTGCTGGTGATGCCGGTGGTGCCCAACGTCACGCGCTGGCGGTCCACCTGTTGCAGGGCGCGGTTGAACTGGCTGGCCATCGCCAGCAGGCGGCCCTGGGCCTGGCCCAAGGCACGGGCGGCGCGCTCCATCGTGGCGTGGCCGTGGGCGTTGCCGATGAGGGTGGCGATGGCGCTGCTGGCCTTGTCGATCAGGCGGGCCGCCCGGTCGTAGCGGGTGCGGGCCTCGCGCAGGCGGAATTCGGAGCCGCTGGCGATGGCATCTTCAAATTCGGCATGCAGGCGGCCCAGCTGGGCTTGCAGCATTTCGACCTGGGCGGCATCCAGCGTACCCAGCTGCTCGGCACCCACCACCTGGCTGAGCAGGCTGGCCAAATCATCCCCCTCCCCTGTTTGCGGCGCGGTGTTGAACACGCCCAGCACGCCCGCGAGTTGCTGCGCCAGCGGCGTGAGGCTGGTGCGGCGCTGGGTTTCGTCCCACAGCAGCAGGCCGGTGTCGCGAAAGCGTTTGAACACCGTGTCCAGCGCTTCGGGGCGCACGGCGTGGAAGAGTTCGTTGATCTGGTCGCGGTTCAGGTTGGCTTCGCTCTGGCCCAGCAGGCCCATGAAGACGAACAGCCGCAACCGCACCAGCCCGGCCGGGCCAACGAACAGGCCACGCAGGGCATCCACCAGGCCGCCGTGCTGGTCGATGCGCCAGGCCAGGGGGGATTCGCTGAAAAAGTCAGCCTCGCGGAAGTAATCCGACAGCGTGGTGTCGCCGTCAGGTTGAATGATTTCTTCCATGCTTAAAACTGGAGTTGGGCCAGTGCGGCAAGGGGCGCTGTCTCAGACCGCAGCACGCGGTTGGCCAGGGTCACCGGGCGGTAACCCCGTGCGATGGCCGCGTCTTCTTCGGATGGGCTCAGGCCGCCTTCGGGGCCACTGAGGAAGTGGATCGCACCGCTGGCGGGCACGGCGTTCAGCATCGGCTGGCTGCCGGTTCTGAGCGACAACAAAAACCCCGCTTCGGCGCTGGCGACCCAGTCGGCAAAGCTGCGCACCGCATGCACCTCGGGTACGCGGTTGCGCCCCGATTGCTCGCAGGCGGCCACGCCCACGGCATGCCAGTGGGCACGTTTTTTGTCGGCCCGTTCGCCGTTCAGGCGCAGCACGCTGCGCTCGGTGACCAGGGGCTGGATACTGGCTACGCCCAGCTCGGCGGCTTTTTCGACCAGCCAGTCCATGCGGTCGTTGGCGGGCATGCCCAGCACCAAATGCACGGCGCGGGCGGCTTCGCGCTCTACCGGGTCGTGTGCGGCCACCACCACGGCCACGTCGCTGCGGCCCATGCGCTCGATGGTGGCTTCAAACTCGCCGCCTTGGCCGTTGAACAAGGTGATCGTTTGGCCGGGCTGCATGCGCAGCACCTGTACGTGGCGGGCGGGCCCGGCGGGCAGGTCCAGCGAGGCCCCAGTGGTCAAGGGGGCGGGGCAGTAGAAACGGGGCATACTATTATTTTGATAGCTACCGGCGCATATGGAATGTGCGCCAGAGGCTTATTTTGTTTACATTCTTCCGTAGGCAAAACCGGTGGCAGCGGTGGTGCCTTCGATCTGGTCGATCAGGCGCAGCAGCGGCTTCAGCTCGCGGTAGCGGCCCGCCGTGGCGCGGATGTAGCGGATGAAGCGCGGCGTGTCGGCCAGGTATTTGGGTTTGCCGTCGCGCAGGGTCAGGCGGGCGAAGATGCCGGCCACTTTCAGGTGGCGTTGCAGGCCCATCCATTCCACGCTGCGGTAGAACGCGCCAAAGTCGTCGCCCACCGGCAGCCCGGCTTTGCGGGCGCGCTCCCAGTAGCGGATGGTGATGTCGAGCACAAAGTCTTCTTCCCAGCTGTGGAACGCGTCGCGCAGCAGGCTGGCGATGTCGTAGGTGATGGGGCCGTACAACGCATCCTGGAAGTCGAGCACACCTAATTGTTCAGAGCCGACCATCAGGTTGCGCGGCATGAAGTCGCGGTGTACGTAGACGCTGGCGGCTTCCAAATTGTTGGCCACGATCTGGCCAAACACGCTGTCCAGTGTGGCGCGCTGCTTGTCGTCCAGCGTGATGCCCCGGTGCTGGGCGATGTACCAGTCGGGGAACAGGGCCAGTTCGCGGTGCAGCACGGCGGCGTCATAAGCGGGCAGCACACCGGGCTGAGAGGCCTTTTGCAGGGTGATCAGCGTGTCCACCGCCTGGTGGAACAGGGCGGTGTCGGCCTGCGAGGGTTCGGCTTGCAGCACGTCCAGCATCGTTTGCGTGCCCAGGTCGCTCAGCAGCATGAAGCCGTTGGCGGTGTCCCAGGCCAGCACTTCGGGCACGCGCAGACCGGCTTGGGCCATCAGCGCGGCAATGCGGGCGAAGGCTTCGCAGTTTTCTTTGTCGGGCGGGGCATCCATCACGATGCGGCTGCCGCGCTCGGATTCCAGCCGGAAGTAGCGGCGAAAACCGGCATCGGCGGCGGCCAGTTGCAGGCTGTCTACGCGCAGTTGGTGGGTGGGGGCGGTCTGTTCCAGCCAGCGCTGGAAGGTGGCAGCGCGCGGGGCATCGGCCCACACGATGGCAGGGGAATCGGGTAAAGACACGGGGATGGGGGAGGGCGTGGAGGAGGTAGGGGTGGGGCTCATGGATAATCCATTCTACAAATCCGGGTTGTCTGGATAAGCCCTTCGCCTGACCGAGCCCCCTTTGATGCCTGAAATCCAGCGCCGTACCCGCAGCCGCCGCTTCACTCTCACGCCCGTGGCTTTTGTCGCTATGGCCCTGCTGCCGCTGGCTTTGCACGCCGAGGAAGCCGACGCGCCACTGGTCCTGAAACCCAGCGCCATGCTGCAAGAGCAAATTCCGCCGGTCATGCGTGCGCAGATGCCGACCTTTTTCTCCGGCGACCACACCCTGGGCCGCCCCGATCTGGACACCGTGATCGACGGCAACGCCATGATGCGCAAGGGCGACATGGTGTTGCAGGCCGACCGGGTGGAGTACTACCAGCCAGACGACCTGGTCAAGGCCCGTGGCAATGTCCACATCAACCGCGCAGGCAACATCTACGAAGGCCCGGCACTGGAGCTGAAGGTGGACGCGTTTGAAGGCTTCTTCAACGAACCCCGCTACCAGTTTTTGAAAAACGGCGCCTTCGGCCAGGCCGACCGGGCCGACTTTATTGACGATAGCCGCGTGGTGCTGCACAACGCCACCTATAGCACCTGCCGCCGTGAAGGCGGCCCCAGCTGGCTGCCCGCCTGGATGCTGCGCGCCAGCACCATCAGCATCGACACCGAAGAAGAAATCGGCACCGCCGAGGGCGCGGTGCTGCGCTTCCAGGATGTGCCGATCCTGGCTTTCCCGACGATGGACTTTCCGCTCTCCGACAAGCGCAAATCGGGCTACCTGCCGCCTACCATCGGGCTGGACAGCACCAACGGTGCGGAGCTGACCGTACCGTATTACTGGAACATCGCCCCCAACCGCGATGCCACCTTCTACCCCACCGCCATGAGCAAGCGTGGCGTGGACTTAGGGGGCGAATTCCGCTACCTGGAGCCCGGGTACAAGGGCACGTTACGCACCAACTACATGCCCAACGACTCGCTGCGCGAGCGCTCGCGCTGGGGCTATGCGCTGCTGCATACCGGCACCATCCAGACCGGCCTGTCGGGCGTGGGCGGGCTGGGCCTGAACCTGAATCTGAACCGCGTCAGCGACGACAACTACTGGAGCGATTTTGGCCGCGCCACCACCTCGCTGACCCAGCGGCTGCTGGCCAACGACGCGACGCTGTCGTGGGCCCGGGGCAACTTCTCCACCAGCCTGCGCACCCTGAAGTGGCAAACGCTGCAAAACACCACCGCGCCCATCGTGCCGCCGTACGACCGCCTGCCGCAGCTCACCGCACGCTATGCCCGCTACGACCTGCCCGGCGGTTTGGATGCGTCGCTGGACGGTGACACCACCCAGTTCTCGGCCGACCGGACCTTGACCAAGCAGCCCAACGCCAAGCGCAGCTTTGTGCTGGGCCAGGTCAGCCGCCCGTGGATTGCGCCGGGTTGGTTCATCACGCCCAAGATGCAGCTGCATGCCACCCGCTACGAATTTGACGCAGCCTTGGGCAACGGCGCCACCACCGCCGACCGCACCGTGCCGACCTTCAGCCTGGACACCGGGCTGGTCTTTGAGCGCGATGCCAGCTTCTGGGGCAAAGCCCTGCGCCAAACCCTGGAGCCGCGTGCCTTCTACGTCAATACGCCGTACCGCAACCAAAGCCTGCTGCCGAACTACGATTCGGCGCTGAACGACTTCAACTTTGCCACCGTTTTCACCGAAAACGCCTTCAGCGGCAATGACCGCATCGCCGACAACAACCTCTTGACCCTGGGGCTGACGACCCGCTTTCTGGAGCCCGCCACCGGAGCCCAGTTGGCCCAGTTTGGCGTGGCCCAGCGCCTGCGCTTCAAGGACCAACAGGTTGTCTTGCCCGGCGGCACCGTCGCCACCGACCGGCTGAGCGACTTCTTGGTAGGTGCCCAACTCAACTGGGACCCGCGCTGGGCCTTTGACACCACGGTGCAATACAACCCCGACACCGGCCGCTCCCAGCGTGCCAGCGTGGGGGGCCGCTGGAACCCCGGCAACTACCGCGTCATCAACGCCGCCTACCGCTACCAGCGCAACTCCAGCGCCACCGCCACCGACGGCAGCGAGACCATCGACATCGGCTGGCAATGGCCCCTGAGCGCCTTGTGGGGCGACAGCGGCCAGAACCAGAGTGCTGGCCGCTGGTACAGCGTGGGCCGCCTGAACTACAGCATGTCCGACGGCAAGCTGGTCGATGGCGTGGTGGGCTTTGAATACGATGCGGGCTGCTGGCTGGGCCGCGTCGTGCTGGACCGCACGCAAACCGGCACCACCCTCGCCACCGCCACCACGAACCAAAAAATATCGTTCCAGCTAGAGTTTGTCGGCTTCACCCGCCTGGGTGTGGGCAACAACCCCTTGTCGGTGCTGAAAGAAAATATCCCCCGCTACCAGTACCTGCGGGAGCAGACCACCACCCCTAGCCGTTTCAGCCAATACGACTAGCCCACCCGACCCCTCTTTCTTCTATCTGAACCATGAGCAATCGCTTCTTTCGCATGACGCTGCTGGGCTTGGCGGCACTCACGGCCGTAACCGCATCCGCCCAAGGCTTGCGCCCCTCGTCTGGTGCCGGGCTGGGAGCCAACACGCCCACCCGCACCACCGACACCCAGCGCCAAGCCGACTTCATCGTCGCCGTGGTCAATTCCGAACCCATCACCAATAACGAAGTCCGTACCCGCGTCATCCGTACTTTGCAGCAAATGGCCCAGCAGGGCGGGTCCACCGCCGACGCCGACCCAACCCTGGTCGCCCGCCAAGTGCTCGAACGCCTGATCCTGGAAAAAGCCCAGTTGCAGCTCGCGGCGGAAAGCGGCTTAAAAGTAGACGACTCCGCCGTCGATGCCGCCGAGCTGAATGTGGCCCGACAAAACCAGCTAGATGTCCCCGAGCTACGCCGCCGCATGCTGCAAGATGGCATGGTGCCCACCCAGTTCCGCGAAGAACTGCGCAACCAGCTCACCCTGAACCGCCTGCGCGACCGCGAAATCGATGCCCGCCAGCGCATCAGCGATGCCGAGGTAGACCAGTACCTGCGTGACCAGCGCGCCAACACCGACCCCAGCGCACTGGAACTCAACCTGGCCATGTTGCTGGTAGCCGTGCCAGAAAACGCCAGCCCGGCGCAAGTTGCCACCCTGCAAGCCAAGGCCGACAGCCTGCGCGCCCAAGCCGCCACCGGTGCAGACTTTGCCTCGCTGGCCCGTACCGCGTCGGATGCACCCGACAAAAGCGGCGGCGGTGCCTTGGGCATGCGCTCTGCCGACCGCTATCCGGACCTGTTTGTGGATGCCACCCGCAGCCTGGATACTGGCGGCATCAGCGCCGTGGTCCGCTCTGGCGCCGGTTTCCACATTTTGAAAGTACTGGACAAGCGCCAGGGCGGCGTAGCCACCACCGTCACCCAGCAGCACGCGCGCCACATCCTGCTGCGCACAGGCCCGCGCCTCACCGAGGCCGCCGCCGTCGAACGCCTGAACGACTTCAAGCGCCGCATCCAGAGCGGCCAGGCCGACTTTGCCCAATTGGCCAAAGAAAGCTCGGTCGATGGCAGCGCAGCCCAAGGCGGTGATCTGGGCTGGTCCAGCCCCGGCCAGTTCGTGCCCGAATTTGAAGAAACGCTAGACAAACTGGCACCCGGCCAGATGGCAGACCCGCTGGTATCGCGCTTTGGCGTGCACCTGGTGCAGTTGCTGGAGCGCCGCGAGGCCGCCGTCACCCCCAAAGAACAGCGCGAAATCGCCCGTGGCATCGTGCGCGAGAAAAAACTCGACGAAGCCTATAGCCGCTGGTTAGAGCAGGTGCGCTCGCGGGCCTATGTTGAATTACGCGAAGCCCCCCAGTGAAGCACATCCCCCGTAAACGCTTTGGCCAGCACTTTCTGGCCGACCGCAGCATCATCGAAGCCATCGTCGATGCCATCAACCCCCAGCCCGGCGACCACATGGTCGAAATCGGCCCCGGCCTGGCCGCATTGACGCAGCCGCTGGTCGAGCGCCTAGGCCACCTCACCGTGATTGAGCTGGACCGCGATTTGGCCGTGCGCTTGCGCCAGCATCCACAGCTCACGGTGGTGGAGTCTGATGTATTAAAAGTGGACTTCACGCAGTTCCCCTCTGCGCAAGCAGCTATGGATTCAGGAGTGGCTACTCCCCCAAAATTGCGCGTTGTCGGCAACCTGCCGTACAACATATCCACACCCATCCTGTTCCACCTGCTAGATGCCGTGGCGGTGGTGCAAGACCAGCACTTCATGCTGCAAAAAGAAGTCATCGACCGCATGGTGGCACGCCCCTCCACCGCCGCCTATGGCCGCCTGAGCGTCATGCTGCAATGGCGCTACGCCATGGAAAATGTGCTCTTCGTACCACCCGAGTCATTTGACCCACCGCCGCGCGTAGACAGTGCCGTGGTGCGCATGGTGCCCCACGCCGATCCGGCGGCTGTGCCAGTGCAGTTACTGAGCGAAATTGTCCAGGTGGCCTTCAGCCAGCGCCGCAAAATCATGCGCCACACGCTGGGCAAATGGCTGACCGAGAAAGCCTATGCCGGCGTATTCGATACCCAGCGCCGTGCCGAGGAGGTGCCGGTAGCCGAGTACGTGGCGCTGGCCTTGGCGGTCGCCGCTCAGACGTAAAAAAGCCCGTCTAAGGACGGGCTTTTTTGTTCCAGAACACCGTAGAACCGGCTCCGCCGGACTACTGGTGTTGCCCCCTGCATGTCGTATTAATTTTTCAAATTAATACGAGAGGGGTTGGCGAAAAGCGCTTGCGCTGTAGCCTGGGGGTGTGTCCAGTTACGCAGCTGCGAGCCAGTAACCGGCGTTAAACGGGCTGCTCATACGCAGCGCGAAGGGAGAAACGTCCACCAATTTGTCGGTGGGCATTTTTTCGCCGGATTCGGTCAATTCGATGCCTGAGACGGCATCGCTGCCTGCCTCATTCGCCCGTTCTGCTTGGCTGGTGTGTGCAGAACGGGCTACAGAAAAGAATAGAAGCATCGGAACGGAATCTTCCGGTCTCCCCAGTAATCGGCGGCTTCCCGGAAGATGTCCAGCAGCTGCTCACGGGCTTCTTTGTCGAACTTGGCGTGCGCGGGGATTTGCTCCAGCACCACCACAAAACCAGGCTGCGGGCCTGATTTATGCAACGGATCGGTCATGCAATCGTACAGCGCGTCAAAGTTCTTACCGAAATGGGTCGGGAAGGTGAACTGCTGGGCAATCATGTCCAGTACGTCCTGCTTGCTCTGTGCATTTGCCAGATTGGCATACAGAAAGTGCTGGCCTAGGCCGACTGCCGCGTCTTGCAAGTCTTGCACCCGGAAGGCGCGTATCGACTGCACGATATTGGTTCTAACGTTGCGAAGAGGCATATCCATCTCCGCTTTCTTTTCATTCATCTTCATTTACCCCGACTTCAAAATTCTGTGGAACCCGACCCAACACTGTTATTCCGCGATATAGCGAAAACTGGCGTAGTGGTCACTGGTATAAAAACAAGCATCTGGTGCTCTAGGCGGGCCACCGCACACAATGCGCTTGGCCCCTCGGTTGCCAGCACCCGCCGTTTTCACGGTGTATTCGCGGTAATAGCCGCGCTGTTGTGATGGCAAAATTCGTTCACGGTTCCCAAACACCGAGCCATCCTTGTCAAAAGGAAATGGCCCACCTTGCTGGATCAGCTGGTAGGTGGCACGGCCTTGCGGGGGAAGCTGGGTGAGCTGGATAGTCTCCAAGCCACTTGGTGTATGAGGTGCCCTTGCATACCCCAATGGAGTGCATACAACTATCCCAACCAACATGGCCAACAGGCATATATGCTTGCTGGCCTGGTTTTTTATTGCTTGGAACATGGAGAAGTACGCCTTTGGAGAACCTCGGGTTAACCCGGAAATTTCAAGGCGCTAGTGTGCCGTATGTGCCCCAAAAAAGCAAGAGGCTGCACAAAATTTGGGCAGCCTCTTGGGGAATTGGCCCATCCTATGTGGGCACTTGCTCACGAATTAGGCTTTATCGCACCACGTTGGCGTCGGCTACCGTCAAAGCTGTCATGTTTACAATTCTTCGTACGGTTGCGCTGGCCGTCAGTATGTGTACAGGTTTTGCAGCACCCAAGAGCACGGGGCCAATCGCAATATTGCCGCCCGCAGCGGTCTTCAACAGGTTGTAGGCAATGTTGGCGGCATCGATGTTGGGGAACACCAGCAAGTTGGCATCACCGATCAACGGGCTATTGGGCATGGTGGCCGCACGGGCTGCGCCGTCCAGCGCCATATCACCATGCATTTCACCATCGACTTCAAGCCACGGGGCTTCGGTTTGCAGCAATTCCAGCACGCGGCGCATCTTGACGGCGCTAGGTTGGTTGCTTTGGCCGTAGTTGCTGTGCGATAGCAGCGCCGCCTTAGGTTTAATGCCAAAACGCATCATTTCTTCCGCCGCCATCACGGTGATCTCGGTCAACTCTTCGGCCGTTGGGTCGTAATTAACATGGGTATCTACCAGGAAGACCTGGCGGCCCGGCAGCATCAGGCCATTCATGCAGGCGTAAATTGGCACGTCTTGCGGGGTGCTGGGACAGCCGCCTGCGCGCTTGCCAATGACCTGATCGATGTAGTGCAGGTGGATGGCCGTATGGCCCCAGGTGCCGCAGATCATGCCGTCCACTTCGCCTTTGTGCAGCAACATGCTACCAATCAGGGTCAAGCGGCGGCGCATTTCGATCTTGGCCATCTGGGCGGTGACCCCCTTGCGCTCGGTCATGCGGTGGTAGGTTTGCCAGAAATCGCGGTAGCGGTGGTCTTGCTCGACGTTCACCACGTCGTAGTCCAGTTCTTCGCGCAGGCGCAGGCCAAACTTTTTAATGCGCTCGGCAATGATGGTCGGACGGCCGATCAGAGTGGGGCGTGCCAGGCCTTCGTCCACCACGATTTGGATGGCGCGCAGCACGCGCTCTTCTTCGCCTTCAGCGTAGCAGACACGTTTCTTCGTGGCTTTTTTGGCTGCATCGTAAATCGGCTTCATCGTTGTGCCAGAGGCGTAGACGAAGTTTTGCAGGCGGGTGCGATAGGCATCCATATCCTGGATTGGACGCAGGGCCACACCGCTGTCGGCGGCAGCCTGGGCGACCGCCGGGGCGATTTTCATCATCAGGCGGGGGTCAAACGGCTTGGGGATGATGTATTCCGGGCCAAACGCCAATTGCTCACCCGCATAGGCGGCGGCCACCACTTCGCTTTGCTCGGCCTGGGCCAACTCGGCAATCGCGTGGACCGCTGCAATCTCCATCTCCAATGTGATGGTGGAGGCACCTGCATCCAGCGCACCCCGGAAGATGTAGGGGAAGCACAGGACGTTGTTGACCTGGTTCGGGTAGTCGGTACGGCCGGTGGCGATGATGGCATCGCTGCGCACGGACTTGACATCCTCGGGGTTGATTTCTGGATTGGGGTTTGCCAGGGCAAAAATCACGGGCTTGGCGGCCATCTTGGCTACCATGTCTTTCTTCAACACACCGCCTGCCGACAAGCCCAAAAACACGTCCGCACCTTCGATGATTTCACCCAGAGTGCGGGCCGACGTTTTCTGGGCGTAGACGATCTTGTCTTCGTCCATCAGCTCGGTACGACCTTCATAGACCACACCGGCCAAGTCGGTAACATAAATGTTTTCGCGCGGGATGCCCAGCTTAACCAGCAGACCCAGGCAGGCCAGGGCCGCTGCGCCCGCGCCTGAGGTGACGAGCTTGATGGTTTTTGGGTCTTTGTCTGCGACCTTGAGCGCGTTGAGAATCGCCGCCCCGACGCAAATTGCCGTACCGTGCTGGTCGTCGTGGAAGACCGGGATCTTCATGCGTTCGCGCAGCTTGCGCTCGACATAGAAGCAATCCGGAGCTTTGATGTCTTCCAAGTTGATACCACCAAAGGTGGGCTCTAGCGAGGCGATGATGTCCACCAGCTTGTCGAGATCGTGCTTTTCGTCGATTTCCAGATCGAACACATCAATACCAGCGAACTTCTTGAACAGCACACCCTTGCCCTCCATCACCGGCTTGGAGGCCAGCGGACCGATGTCACCCAGGCCCAGCACGGCGGTGCCGTTGGTGATCACTGCAACCAGGTTGCCCCGGCTGGTGTATTTGAAGGCGTTGTTCGGGTCTTTGACGATTTCCTCGCACGGCGCAGCGACACCGGGCGAATACGCCAGGGCCAGGTCGTGCTGGTTGACCAACTGCTTGGTCGCCGCAATGGCTACTTTGCCGGGCGTCGGGAACTCGTGGTATTCGAGGGCAGCGCGGCGCAGCTCGGCGCGTTTTTCTTCGGCGTTAGCCGTGGGGTTGCTCATCTGGCGTGTCTCCTGCCATGGCCGCCGACCAAAATGCGCCGGGCAGTCACTGTGTCAAAGGGACTGCGATTGTACGGGCCGTTACAAAGCGGTTCCCGTACGGGGTATTGCTTACGGGTGGATTACGCGAAGCGGGTCGATGTGGGCGCGCGACCGGCGATGTGGCGGAAGGTGATGCGTCCCTTGGTCAGGTCGTAGGGCGACAGTTCCAGCGACACATGGTCACCCGCCAAAATGCGGATGTGGTTCTTGCGCATCTTGCCTGCGGTGTAAGCGATCAGGACGTGGCCATTTTCCAACGTCACGCGAAAGCGCGAGTCGGGCAACACTTCGGACACAAGGCCCTTCATTTCGATCAGTTCTTCTTTTGCCATTCGTAAATTCCTTGAGGGTAGACGGTATGAAACTAAATAACTTTTAAGCGTGTGCGGCGCTAGGGTTGGAGTCGCGTGCACGCACCCACTGCAAACCTTGCTCAACCGCGTATTGTGTCGCGGTTGCGGCATCGTCGAACAGACCGATGAAACGCATCACGCGGTCATGCGAGCCATTTTGGATAGAAACAGAGGCACCAAAGCGGCCATCGGCACATTCACGGGTGAGCGGAGACAGGAGATATTTGCCAGCGGCAATCGAATTGTTGTTTTTGTTCATGATGGGAAACTAGGCTCCCTTACTTATAGGGTGCCAGAAATGCGTGTTGTCACACTGCGTTTTTAATGACGCACTTCCGATGAAATTGCACAGGAGGCAGGTCTTGCGCAGCACTCCGGTGGAGTGGGGACTGCGGGGCAAGTACTTTGAATCTCTGGCCCGCACAGCGTGACAAAAGTGCGGGCAAACTCGGGGTACTTGGTGTGGTCAGTATTGCGGTGTGTTGGGATACACCGCACAAGCTTCATGGCGAAACTGATCTGAGCAAGCCATCGATTATAGCCCAAGCCCAAAAAACCCGCTCAGGCCCGCATCAGCGCCTCGATTTCATCGGGATCGACGGGCACGCCCCGGCTGATCAGTTCGCAGCCGCTGGCGGTCACGATGGCATCGTCTTCGATGCGGATGCCGATGTTGTGGAAGGCTTCGGGCACGTCCGGGCCGGGGCGCACGTAGATGCCGGGCTCGATGGTCAACACCATGCCAGCTTGCAGGATGCGGCTGGGGCGGTTGGTGATGACCTCGCCTGAAAGCGGGTCTTTGCGCTGGCTGCTGTTGCCCATTTCACTGGCCTCCACGTAGCTACCGCAGTCGTGCACGTCCATGCCCAGCCAGTGGCCGGTGCGGTGCATGTAGTAGGCAAAGTAGGCGCGGCTGGCGATCACGTCGTCCACCGTGCCGACCTTGTTTTTGTCCAGCAGGCCCACGTCCAGCATGCCCTGCGCCAGCACCTTGACCGTGGCCTCGTGCGGGTCGGTGAAGCGCGCGCCCGGCTTGGTGGCAGCGATGGCAGCCACCTGGCTGGCCAGCACCAGCTCATACAGGGTGCGCTGCGGGCCGGTGAATGTGCCGTTGGCGGGGAAGGTGCGGGTGATGTCGCTGGCATAACCGTCCAGCTCACAGCCCGCGTCGATCAGCACCAGCTCGCCATCGCGCACCGGGGCGGCGTCGGCGCGGTAGTGCAGCACGCAGGCGTTGGCCCCGGCGGCGACGATGCTGCTGTAGGCCGGGTATTGGGAGCCGTGGCGGCGGAATTCGTGCAGCAGTTCGGCATCCAGGTGGTATTCACGCACCTCTTCACCGTTGCGCAGCATGCGGGCGGAGAGCTGCATGGCGCGGATGTGGGCCCCGGCGCTGATTTGCGCGGCGCGGCGCATGGTGGCTTGCTCGCCGGCATCTTTAAACAAGCGCATTTCGTCCAGCACGCTGCACAGGTCGCGCTGGGTGTCGGGGCACTGCGCGCCGAAGCGCACGCGGGCACGCACCTTGTTCAACCAGCTGTCTACCCGCCCTTCCAGCCCTTTGTGGGTGGCGAACGGGGTCCAGACGGCGCTGCGGTTTTCCAGCAGGCGGGGCAGTTGGGTGTCCAGGTCTGCTACAGAATACGCAGCATCCAGTGCAAGTGCGGCGGGCGCTGCGTCGGGCCCTAGCCTAAAACCGTCCCAGATTTCGCGCTCCAGATCTTTGGGTGCACAAAACAGGGTGGATTGGCCTTCTCCGGTCACCACCAGCCATGCGTTCGGCTCGGTGAAGCCGGTCAGGTAGTAAAAATAGCTGTCGGCGCGAAACAGAAAGTCGCTGTCGCGGTTGCGCTGCTGCTCGGGCGCGGTGGGGATGATGGCGATGCCACCGGGGCCGATCTTTTGGGCGAGTTGGGCGCGGCGTTGGGCGTAGATAGAAGTAGTCATTGTGTATTCAGTTCAGCGAGTTGTGCGGGGGTACCGACGTTGTGCCAAGGGCCGTCAAAACGGGATGCGGTGATGCGTTGCTGTCGGATGCCATCCAACAATAACGGGCCCAGCGCCGCCTTCTGGCCCACGGGCAGGCTGCGGCACAGATCGGCGCGTACCAGGGCTAGGCTGCTGTAAGTCCAGCGCTGGCCGTCGGGGCTGGTGCCCTCCAGTCCTAGGCCGTTGGCAGCAATTCCGAAGTCGCCTTGCGGGTGGTAGGGTGGATTCGGCACCATCCACAGGTGGGCCAGCGCATCGCTGCGGGCAAAGTCGCGGGCCGCACTGGCATCGAAGCGGAAAGTGGGCGCGTAAATGTCGCCCGCCACCAGCCAAAAACAGTCGCCCAGCAGTGGCAGGGCCTTTTTGATGCCCCCCGCCGTTTCCAGTGCGCCGCCGTGGTCGCGGCCTTCCATGGAATAGGTGATGTGCAGACCCCAGCGGGAGCCGTCGCCCAGGGCAGCGGGGATTTTTTCCTCCAGCCAGGCGGTGTTGATGACGACGTGGCGTACCCCGGCAGCGGCCAGCGCCTCCAGATGCCACACGATCATCGGTTTGCCGTGCACGGGCAGCAACGGTTTGGGCGTGTGGTCGGTCAGCGGGCGCATGCGTTCGCCGCGTCCGGCGGCGAGGATCAGGGCGTGGTCAATAGGCGTTACAGCGGGCATGGACGAGATTATTGAATGGGAATGTGCGTCGCGCATTTGCTATCAAATAAATAGCTTCTTGCGCAGGTTTTATATGCGCTAGAGGCCTAAAAGGCTTAAACCTTGGGGTGGACGCCCACATCCAGCTCGTTGGCGGGTACACCGCGCAGCCCCCAGCTTTCCATCGGCGGCTCGGTCAGCACCACCATCACGTCCACAGGCGCAATGCCCAAAGCGCCCAGGCGCTGCACGATGCCCCGGTACAGCGCGCGCTTGGCATCCAGGGGGCGGCCGGGGAACATCAGCACCTCGACCAGCGTGTAGTTTTCAGACTTGCCGGGGGTCACCCAGAAATGCTCGGGGCGGTGTTCGATGTAGCGGATCTGGCGGTCGTCTTCGGGTAC
Source organism: Rhodoferax sp. LB1P47 (assembly GCF_056521445.1). Taxonomy (NCBI): domain Bacteria; kingdom Pseudomonadati; phylum Pseudomonadota; class Betaproteobacteria; order Burkholderiales; family Comamonadaceae; genus Rhodoferax; species Rhodoferax sp. LB1P47. The sequence continues at coordinate 111,799 of NZ_JBWMAU010000009.1, forward strand.
TTTCAGGGCTTCGCGCAGGGACAGGTACACGGCCTCCATCAGCGCGGAGACTTCGGCGGCAGAGCGGCTGCGGCGGACTTCAATTTTGGCAAGCGGCATGGAATGAGAGGTGTGCAAAGGAGATGCCACCGATTGTGATGGCTTGACTCTCCCTCGGCGTTACCGGGCGGGTACACCTCGCAAAATGCCAGCCCCGTAAAATAATGGGCTTACCAGAATATCCACCCCGAACTTTCCCCGGAGCTGACCTCGATGGCCGACACCCCTTTGAACGCAAACACCCCAGACACCGCAGTTCTTTCCGATGCGGCCTCGGCCACCGGCAAACCCACCACCGCGATGGCCAACGCCATCCGCGCGCTCGCCATGGATGCGGTGCAAGCCGCCAACTCCGGCCACCCCGGCGCGCCCATGGGCATGGCCGACATGGCTGTGGCCCTGTGGGACCAGCACCTGCAGCACAACCCCAAGAACCCGAACTGGATGAACCGCGACCGCTTCATCCTGTCCAACGGCCACGGCTCCATGCTGCTGTACGCGCTGTTGCACCTCACCGGCTACAAACTGCCAATGGCCGAGTTGAAGAACTTCCGCCAACTGCACAGCAAAACCCCCGGCCACCCCGAATTCGGCTACACCCCCGGCGTGGAAACCACCACCGGCCCCTTGGGCCAAGGCCTGACCAACGCCGTTGGCTTTGCACTGGCTGAAAAGCTGCTGGCGCAAGAGTTCAACCGCGACGGCCATGACATCGTGGACCACCACACTTACACCTTCATGGGCGACGGTTGCCTGATGGAAGGCATCAGCCACGAAGCCGCAGCCCTGGCCGGTGCCTGGAAGCTGAACAAGCTGATCGGCCTGTACGACGACAACGGCATTTCCATCGACGGCCAGGTGGCGCCCTGGTTTATCGACAACACCGCCCTGCGCTTTGTGGCCTACGGTTGGAACGTCATCGGCCCGATCGACGGCCACGATACCGCCGCCGTATCGGAAGCCATTGCGCTAGCCAAAGCCCAGACCGAAAAGCCCACGCTGATCATCTGCAAAACCCACATCGGCAAGGGCTCGCCCAACCGCGCCAACACCTCCAAGGCCCACGGCGAACCCCTGGGCGATGCCGAAATCGCGCTGACCCGCGAAGCCCTGAACTGGCCTTACGCCCCGTTCACTATTCCCAAGGACATCGCTGCCGCCTGGGATGCCAAGTCCGCCGGTGCCGCCCGCGAAGCCGCCTGGAACACCCAGTTCGCCGCCTACAAGGCCGCCTACCCGGCCGAGGCCAAAGAGCTGTTGCGCCGCATGAAGGGCGAGCTGCCAAAGAACTTCGCCCAGACCGCCGTGGACACCGTGATTGCCGCCCACACCAAGGGCGAAACCGTGGCCTCGCGCAAAGCCTCGCAGCTGGCGCTGGAAGCCTTCACCGCCGCCCTGCCCGAAATGCTGGGTGGCTCGGCCGACCTGACCGGCTCCAACCTGACCAACACCAAATGCACCCCCAACCTGCGCTTTGACGGCGTGACCGGCGTGGGCAACGGTGGCCGCCACATCAACTACGGCGTGCGCGAGTTCGGCATGGCCGCCATCATGAACGGCGTGGCCCTGCACGGTGGTTTCATCCCTTACGGTGGCACGTTCCTGACCTTTAGCGACTACAGCCGCAACGCCATCCGCATGGCCGCGCTGATGAAGCTGCGCGTGGTGCATGTGTTTACCCACGACTCCATCGGCCTGGGCGAAGACGGCCCGACCCACCAATCGGTCGAGCACGCCGCCAGCCTGCGTTTGATCCCGAACCTGGACGTGTGGCGTCCAGGCGATACCGCCGAAACCGCCGTGGCCTGGGCCGTGGCCCTGGAAAACCAGAGCCGCCCCTCCGCCCTGCTGCTGAGCCGCCAGAACATCGCCTACGCCGCCAAGGCCGACCTCGGCGAGATCAGCCGGGGAGCGTATGTGCTGTCCGAGCCCAGCGACATTGGCATGAAAAAGAAGGCCCAGGCCGTCATCATCGCCACCGGCTCCGAAGTGCAACTGGCGCTGGCCGCCCAGGCACTGCTTGCTACGCAAAAGATAGCTGTCCGCGTAGTATCCATGCCCAGTAACAGCGTTTTTGACCGTCAAACTGAAGCCTACAAAACCGACGTGCTGCCCAAGGGTCTGCCGCGCATCGCGGTCGAAATGGGTGTGACCGAAGGCTGGTGGAAATACGGCTGCGCTGCCGTGGTCGGCCTGGATACCTACGGCGAATCCGCCCCCGCGCCCGTGCTGTTCAAGCTCTTCGGCTTCACGCCCGAGAACGTGGCCGCCACGGTGGAAAAAGTGCTGTCCAAAAAGAAGAAGTAATTCAGATAGCCCCGGATCGCGCCGGGGCTATATGTGCAAGTTTCACCTTTTAACTACTGGAGATAGAGACATGACCATCAAAATTGGTATCAACGGCTTTGGCCGTATCGGTCGCATGGTGTTCCGCGCTGCGGTGCAGAACTTCCAAGACGTGGAAATCGTCGCCATCAACGACCTGCTGGAGCCCGACTACCTGGCCTACATGCTGCAATTTGACTCGGTGCATGGCCGCTTCAAGGGCGACATCGCGGTCGAGGGCGGTGCACTCGTCGTCAACGGCAAAAAAATCCGCCTGACCCAAGAACGCGACCCGGCCAACCTGAAGTGGAACGAGGTCGGTGCCGACATCGTGATCGAATCCACCGGCCTGTTCCTGACCAAGGAAACCGCCCAGAAGCACATCGACGCAGGCGCCAAAAAGGTCATCATGTCCGCACCCAGCAAGGACGACACCCCAATGTTCGTCTTCGGCGTGAACGATGCCAGCTACGCCGGCCAGAGCATCATCTCCAACGCTTCGTGCACCACCAACTGCCTGGCCCCCGTGGCCAAGGTGCTGAACGACAACTTCGGCATCAAGCGCGGCCTGATGACCACCGTACACGCGGCCACCGCCACGCAAAAAACCGTGGACAGCCCGTCCAACAAAGACTGGCGCGGTGGCCGTGGCATCTTGGAAAACATCATCCCCAGCAGCACCGGTGCCGCCAAGGCTGTGGGCGTGGTGATTCCTGAGCTGAACAAGAAGCTCACCGGCATGGCCTTCCGCGTGCCCACCAGCGACGTGTCGGTGGTCGATTTGACCGTCGAGCTCAACACCGAAACCACCTATGAAGCCATCTGCGCCGCCATGAAGGCGGCCAGTGTTGGCCCCATGAAGGGCGTACTGGGCTACACCGATGCCAAGGTCGTCTCTACGGACTTCCGGGGCGAGAGCTGCACCTCGGTGTTCGATGCCGAAGCCGGCATGGCGCTGGACGGCACCTTCGTCAAGGTCGTAAGCTGGTACGACAACGAATGGGGCTATTCGAGCAAAGTGCTGGAGATGGCACGCGTGATTGCCAAATAAATAGCGCTTTTTTGCTTTTAGAAAACGCGTCCTCGGGCGCGTTTTTTTATGGGTGATTTTGTACAAAATCACCGCCATGTTTCACCCGCTGGACGCGCCGCAATATCGCATAAGCGCCGTGATGTACTGCATGAAAAACAGCACAAGCACCGCAATAAACCCCAATGACAAGGGGAGAACACGGCCGCATACAATTGCTTCTACCCCCGCCTTGTGGCCCAGTACCGCTGTGCTGCATCTGCGGGTTTATTTTTGCCATTTGGCGTTGGAGACCTCTGTGTTCATTTCTTCTGCTTTTGCCCAAACTGCCCCCGCCGCCCCTGCTGCCGGTGGTGACATGATGTCGTCGTTGACGGGTATGCTGCCCCTGGTTTTGATGTTTGTGGTGCTGTACTTTGTCATGATCCGCCCCCAGATGAAGAAGCAAAAAGAGCACCGCAACATGATCGATGCACTGGCCAAGGGCGATGAAGTCGCTACGGCTGGCGGCCTGATCGGCAAGGTCACCAAGATGGGCGACGGCTTTTTGAGCCTGGAAATCGCCACCGGCGTGGAAGTGCAACTCCAGCGCAGCGCCGTTGTCCAAGTCATGCCTAAGGGCACTGTCAAGTAATTTCAGCACCGTTAAGTAATTAAGAAGTAATAAACGCGACCATGAATCGATACCCGGTATGGAAGTACGTGATCCTCCTGGTCGCGCTACTGGTGGGGGCCATTTACACCCTGCCCAATCTCTTTGGTGAATCCCCAGCAGTGCAGGTGTCTAGCGCCCGTGCATCGGTCAAGATCGACGACACCACGCTGGCCAAGGTGCAAGACGCACTGAAAGCCGCCAACCTCAGCCCCGAGCTGATCGGCGTGGAAGGCACCTCGGTCAAAGCCCGCTTTGGCAACACCGACGACCAGCTCAAGGCCAAAGACGTGGTGCAAAAGGCCCTGGTGCCCGATGCCAACGACGTGAACTACGTGGTGGCGCTCAATCTGCTGTCGCGCTCGCCGTCTTGGTTGACCGCCCTGCACGCCTTCCCCATGTATTTGGGGCTGGACTTGCGCGGTGGCGTGCACTTCATGCTGCAAGTGGACATGCAGGCCGCGTTGACCAAAAAGGCCGAGTCCCTCACCGGTGACCTGCGCACCAGCCTGCGCGACAAAAACGTGCGCCACAGCGGCATCAGCCGCAACGGCCAGACCATCGAGCTGCGTTTGCGTGACAGCGCCACCCTGGCAGCTGCCAAGGCCGTCGTGCAAGACCAGTTCCCCGACCTCAGCACCACCGACGCACCCGACGGGACCGAGTACAAGCTGACCGCCGCCATCCGCCCCGAGGCGGCCCGCCGCGTGCAAGACCAGGCGCTGAAGCAAAACATCACCACCCTGCACAACCGGATCAACGAACTCGGCGTATCCGAGCCGGTGATCCAGCAGCAAGGCCTGGACCGCATCGTGGTGCAACTGCCCGGCGTGCAAGACACCGCCAAGGCCAAAGACATCCTGGGCCGCACCGCCACGCTGGAAGTGCGTTTGGTGGACGAAAGCACCGAAGCCGGTGCCGCCGCAGCGGGCGCGGGCGCAGTGCCCTTTGGTGCCGAGCGCTACCTGGAACGCAGCGGCCAGGCGGTGATTGTCAAAAAGCAGGTGGTGCTGACCGGTGAAAACCTCACCGATGCCCAACCCGGCTTCGACAGCCAGACACAAGAAGCCACGGTCAACCTGACGCTGGATGCCAAAGGCTCGCGCATCTTCAAGGACGTGACCCGTGAAAACATCGGCAAGCGCATGGCCATCATCCTGTTTGAAAAAGGCAAGGGCGAAGTGGTCACCGCACCGGTGATTCGCAGCGAAATCGCCGGTGGCCGGGTGCAGATCTCGGGCCGCATGTCCACCCAGGAAGCTGCCGACACCTCGCTGCTGCTGCGCGCCGGTTCGCTGGCTGCGCCGATGGAAATCATCGAAGAACGCACCATCGGCCCTAGCCTGGGTGCCGAGAACATCTCTAAGGGCTTCCACAGCGTAGCCTGGGGCTTCTTGGCGGTAGCCGCTTTTATGTGCTGCTACTACATGCTGTTTGGCGTGTTCTCCAGCATTGCGCTGGCGTTCAATCTACTGCTGCTGGTGGCGGTGCTGTCCATGCTGCAAGCCACGCTAACCCTACCCGGCATGGCCGCTATGGCCCTGGTACTGGGCATGGCCATCGACTCCAACGTGCTGATCAACGAACGGGTGCGCGAAGAGCTGCGCGCCGGGGCCTCGCCGCAAGCAGCCATCCACGCCGGTTTCGACCGCGCCTGGGCGACGATTCTGGACTCCAACATCACCAGCGCTATCGTCGGCGTGGCTTTGTTGGCTTTTGGCTCGGGGCCGGTACGCGGATTTGCCGTGGTGCACGTTCTGGGTATTGCCACCAGCATTTTTTCCAGCGTGTTCTTCTCACGCGGCCTGGTCAACCTCTGGTATGGCCGCACCAAGAAGCTCAAATCCGTGTCTATCGGCACCGTGTGGCGGCCCGATGCCGCTGCTGAAACCCCCGTTAAGTAAGGACACGCCAGCATGGAGTTTTTCAAGATCCACCGCGACATTCCGTTTATGCGGCATGCACTGGTGTTCAATATTTTTTCGTTTCTGACCTTTTTGGCGGCGGTGTTCTTTTTGTTTTCGCGCGGCCTGCATCTGTCGGTGGAATTCACTGGCGGCACGCTGATGGAGGTGAGCTATTCGCAGCCTGCCGACCTGCCCAAGGTGCGCACCCTGGTAGCCGGTCTGGGTTTGCAGGATGTGCAGGTGCAAAACTTCGGCACTTCGCAAGACGTGCTGATCCGCATGCCGGTACAAAAAGGTGTCACCTCTGCCCAGCAAAGCGAGCAGGTGCTGGCCGCGCTGAGGACCGCCGATGCATCGGTGCAACTCAAGCGCACCGAATTCGTGGGCCCGCAAGTGGGTGACGAGCTGGCGGTGGATGGCCTGAAGGCGCTGGCCTTCGTAGTGGCGGGCATCATGCTGTATTTGGCGATCCGCTTCGAATGGAAGTTTGCCGTGGCGGCCATCATCGCCAACTTGCACGACGTGGTCATCATTCTGGGCTTTTTTGCGTTCTTCCAGTGGGAGTTCTCGCTGCCGGTGCTAGCGGCGGTGCTGGCGGTACTGGGCTATTCGGTGAACGAATCGGTGGTCATTTTTGACCGCATCCGCGAAAACTTTCGGCGCTTTCGCAAGATGAACTCCATGCAGGTGATCGACAACGCCATCACCTCCACCATCAGCCGCACTATCATCACGCACGGCTCCACCCAGATCATGGTGTTATCGATGTTGGTATTCGGTGGTCCCACCTTGCATTACTTTGCTTTGGCGCTCACCATCGGCATCTGCTTCGGTATTTACTCGTCGGTGTTTGTGGCGGCGGCCATCGCCATGTGGTTAGGTATCCAGCGGGAAGATTTAGTCAAAGCCTCCAGCAACAAGAAAGACGAAGACCCCAACGACCCCAACGCAGGCGCAACCGTCTGACCTGCGCCTGAGATATGGCCTCTACCGCCCCCTTTAGTCCTGACCGGCAACTCGCCCGCACTGCGCGCGAGGGCTTGGTCACGGAAGTCGGGCGGTCGTTAAGCGAAGTCAGCCGGGCCGTGGCAGCACGCTTGACGGTACTGCTCGAAGAGGCCCATACCACCCGGGAAATGCACGAACGCCAAGATGCCTGGACCGCCTTCCAGCGCCAGAACCGCGCCTGGGAGCAAGCCACCGTAGCCGCTTGGCACAAGGCCTTGCTACCCGTGGCCCATGCTGCTCCGGCGAACTACAGCCTGTCCCAGTTCGAGCTGATGGGCGACGATGTCGTCGAAAACAAGATTCTCGCCTCGCGCCTGTCCTTGGTCATTCTGGACAAGCTGGGCGAGACCTATGGCAACTTGTGTGCCCGCATCCAGCTGCTGGAGTCGTCTGGCGAAATGGCCAGCCACGACCCGATCCGCCCCGAAGTGCTGATGCTCGCGCTAATCGAACAATGGATGGCCGTGGGATTGGCTCGCAATATTCTGTCGCTGGTCACCGATGCCATGCTGCGGGAACTGGCCACCCATTTCTTACGCGCCTTTGAAAACTGCAACGCTCTATTGCTGGACAAAGGCGTGAGCCCTACGGTGGATTTGCGTTCCCGGGTTAAACGCAGCGACGCGGCGGGTGCGGCTACGGCGGCATCCAGCGCCCCGCGCGCAGCCCAAGAGCCGCAGACGCGGCCTAGCGGGATCCACACCGGCGGGAACACCGCGCCGTCCTCCATGTCTGCGCCGGGCAACAGCCGATCCCAGGCCGCACCAATGCCGTACAACGCCGCCGACGAAACCCGCATGATGACCGCCGTGTCACCCTTGGCGCGGGCTCGGCGGCGGGCACAGGGCGTAATGGGCCACCTCAAACGGATGCTGAACGACCACGTCAGCGATTACGATGCCACCGAGCAGCAGCCCATCTCACCGGCCTTGGCACAGGCCATTGCCCGCAAGCGCGACGGTGGTGACACCGACCCTATGCACGGCGGCATGGGCTCCACAGGGCGGTTCGACTACGGCGTTGCCGATGTCTCCCAAGCCGCAACGGTGCTGCGCGAACGCTCCAATGTTCTCAAGCAAAAAGCGACCACCCAGGCTGAAAAAGCCACCATCGAAATCGTCGCGTTAATGTTCCAAAGCATCCTGGCCGAAGAACGCATTCCGCCCTCGGTGCGCGTGTGGTTTGCCCGCTTGCAGCTGCCGGTATTGCGTGTGGCACTGGCCGAACCGGAGTTCTTCAGCACGGTAGACCACCCGGCACGCCAGCTGATCGACCGCATGGGTTCGTGCGTCATGGGGTTTGATGCCAGTGCCATCAATGGCAGCGCTATGGAGGTCGAAATCCGCCGCGTGGTGCAGGTGATTGAGCAGTACCCGGAAACCGGGCGGCGGGTGTTCCAGCTGGTGTATGACGAATTCGTGTTGTTTCTGTCCAAGTTCCTCACCGGAAAAGACAGTACCCAGCGCTTGGTCAGTCTGGCGCAGCAGGTGGAGCAAAAAGAGACCCTGGCCATCCAATACACCATTGAGCTACGCAACATGCTCAAGGACATGCCCGTCCGCGAAGAGATCCGCGCATTCTTGTTCAAGGTCTGGGCCGAGGTATTGGCGATGGCGGCGGTGCGCAAGGGTGCGCAGCACGAGGAAACCATTGCCCTGAAAAAAGCCGCCTCCGAGCTGGTCTGGTCGGCCAGCGCCAAGCCCAACCGGGCGGACCGGGCCAAGGTCATCCAAAGCCTGCCGACCCTGTTGCAGCGGCTGCGCCAGGGCATGGGGCTGCTGGGCTTGGACACGTCGGCGCAAGAGGTCCACATCAAGACCATCAGCGACACGCTGGCCGATGCCTTCATGTCCAAGACCGAAGCGATTCCCCAGGCGCGCATCGACTCGATGGCCGCGCACCTGGCCAATTTAGAAGATTTTTTCAGCGACGAAGCCACGGGCGATTTGCCGCTGGACCCCGAAAGCATCGAGATGATGCTGGGCATGGATGCCTCCACCATCGACGTGATTGCCGACGGCGGATCCAAACCCACCGATGCCATGCTGGCCTGGGCCCAAGAGCTGCAACTCGGCCACTGGTTCATGCTGGACCACAACCGCCAGGTCAACCGTGTGCAATTCGCGTGGCGCAGCGACCGTAAACAACTGCACCTGTTTGCTGCCATGGACGGCCGCAGCTACCTGATCCAGGCGCGGCGCTTGGCGGCGTATTTGCAAGCCGGTTTGCTGGTGCCACAAGAAGAAGAAGCCCTGACCCTGCGCGCCACCCGCGATGCACTGGCCAAGCTGGATGCCAACCCTGAGCGGTTGCTCGCTTAGTTGCTGCGGTTTTTGTAGCTGCTTGCGCTAGGCCCGTGGACGCTAGTGGCCAAAAAAACATAAATCAAGGATATCGAAACCCCTTACAAAGATACCGTGGAACCGGCTTTGCCGGGCCACTGGTATCGCCCCCTGCAAGGGGGGTGGCGTAAGACGCGAAGCGCTGTAGCCTGGGGGTGAGCCATTAAATCAATGGGCGATGCGGTCCGATGCGTCGTCGCAGAGTTCGTCTAGCACCAGTGCGTCGGGTTCTTCCCCAAAACTCCAATACACCATCAGGATGATGATTTTCAGATCGTCCAGGGCCACTGGATTACCGCTGGCGGCCATGGCGCGGTCCAGCACGATTTCGCGCATCACCGGGGCCAGCACCCCGGCGGTTTCCAGAAAGCTCACAAACCCCAGGCATTCGGCCCCCAAGTGGTCTTGCTCGGCCACGGAGTAGATGCGCAGGCTGTCGGTGGCGGGGACGGCCATTGCCTCGGCAGCAAGTAAAGGCGGGGCCATATGCGGGCTGTGGGAAGCGAGATGCAGGCCATCGAGCCAACGCAGTGCCTCCTCGATTTCATCGGCCTCAAAACCGACGGCGGTTAATTTACGGCCAAGTTGCTGCGCCTCGGGGCAGGCATCGCCGCGCCAGTAGTTTTCATAAACGAACACGAGTACTTCAAACATAAAACCATTATGCACACCTCCAGGCACCCAGGTGGTTCAACTTATTGCCATGCGCTGGAACAAGCCGCCGGGCAGACGCGCCACCTGGTTGTCCAGCTCCAGTTCCAGCAGCTGGACTTGTAGTTGGGCGGCGGCAATGCCTGTGCGGGCGACCAGCGCATCCAGGTCCACAGGGTCGTATCCCATCGCGATGAGCAGTGGGTTTTCAGTGCTTTTTTGGCTATTAGCGCTTATTGCACCTGCGGTAGCAGCTATGGAATCAGGAGTCTTTGAGAGTTGCAGTTCGTCCAGTACGTCCTGGATGTTCTCCACCAGCTTGGCCCCTTGCTTGATCAGCGCATGGCAGCCACGGGCCTGGGCCGACTGGATCGAACCGGGAATCGCAAACACCTCTTTGCCCTGCTCCGAAGCCAGCCGGGCGGTGATCAGCGAGCCCGATTGCAGCGCGGCCTCGACCACCAGCGTGCCTTGGCCCAGCCCGGCGATCAGGCGGTTGCGTTTGGGGAAGTTGGCCGACAGCGGCGGCGTGCCCAGCGGGTATTCGCTCAACAACAAGCCGTGCTGGGCGATCTGGTGGGCCAGGGCCAGGTTGCGCTTGGGGTAGACGCGGTCCAGCCCAGTGCCGACCACGGCGATGGTGGCCAGCTGGTCCGGGGCTGCGCCTTCCAGTGCGCCGTGGTGGGCGGCGCTGTCTACCCCCAAGGCCAGGCCGGACACCACGGTCAACCCGGCCTGGGCGCAGGCTTTGCCAAACTGGCGCGCATGCGCTTCGCCCTGGGGCGTAGGGTTGCGGCTGCCGACGATGGCGATGGTTTGGGTGCTGGCGGCCTGCCACAGGTCGGTGCGGCCCAGCGCGTACAGCAGCAGGGGCGGGTCTTCCATGTCCAGCAGCGCAGCGGGGTAATCAGCGTCGCCCAGTGTGAGCAGGCGGCGCGGTGCGCCTTCGGTCGCGGCCAGCCACTGGCAGGTGGTTGCCAGTTGGGCTTCGAGTTCGGGCGGGATGCTGTGCAGGGCCTGGGCTTGTGCGGAAGTGACAACTTCACGCACGCTGGCTTGGGACTGCGCAAACACCGCCTGTGGCAGACCAAAAGCGGCCAGCAGGCGGCGTGCGCTGGTGTTGCCAACTCCGGGCGTCAGGAGCAGGCGCAACCAGCCTGCCAACTCGTCCCGGTCCATTTTTTAGTTCGGCGTGGTCAGCCGGTCGCCAATTTTTACGCCGGTTTTGATTTCCATGATCAGACCGTAAGACAGCCGCTCGAACGGACGGAACACCATCAGCAGACCATTGCGCTCATCGGGTAGCTTGATCATGGCCTTGGTGGGGTCGGTGGAGTCGCGCAGACGGGCCCCGTCGGACAGCAACGTCAGCACATGGCCGCGTTCGATGCCGTCGCGCGTGCCTTTGTTGATGACCACAATCTGATTTTGTGCGGCGTTGGCCACGGCGCTGCCGTACACCGAAACGATGCGGCCTTCGATATTCTGCGCCGGGGCGCGGGGCACAAAGTTCAGCAGTTCACGCTCAGGCTCCGGCATCAGGCGGTCGCCCACGCGGATTTCTTCCTTGGCCGAAACGATGTCGATGGTGGCGGGAATGATGTCCAAAAACTGTTTTCCGTCGCGGTCCAGGTCTTTGGAGGTGCGCTGTACTTCGCCGGTGGTGAGCACCGCTTTGCCAACGTACTGGGTCTCAAAGCCCAAGATTTCGCCGGTGCTAGGATCTTTCAGCGGCGTGGCATTGCGCATCACGCGAAAGTTATACGGCTGGCCTTTGGCATCGGTCAACGGCGCATTGGCCGGACCCCGGGCGTAGGCACGATCGCCCCGGCTCAGCATCACATGGTCCTCTTGCGTGGCCACAATGCGCGGCGCCATCGCCAGCGCGTTTTCGTCCACGATCAAAGGTTCGGACAAAAACGGCTCGATCAGATGGGTTTGCAGTGTGGGCAAGGCGTTGTCGGTCAATTTTTCAATGCGGGTGCGCGGTGACAGGCGCACCGTGCGCATGCCGTCACCCGACTGCGATTGCTCCGACAGAAGCATCGCGCGACCGTCTTTTTTAAGCAACAAAAGTTGCTGTCCGGGATAAATAAGGTGGGGGTTGCGAATGTCTTGTTGGTTCATGCCCCACAGCTCGGGCCAACGCCACGGGGTGGTGAGAAACAAACCGGAAATGGCCCACAAGGTATCGCCCGTCTTGACCGTGTAGCGGTCGGGAGCGTTGGGGGCCAATGCACTCAGTGGTACGCCGTTGTGGGCTACCTGGCTGGCGGTCGCCTGCTGCGCTGGGGTGATGGGATAGTTTTGTGCCTGCGCCACAGGGCCCCACAAGCTCGCCGACAAGGCCGTCAACAGCATGGCCACCGTGGCAACTGCTCCACGTGAACCCACTCCCGCTTTTCTGTATTTCATATTTGGTTGCACCACAAATGCCCGTCGGTGCCGCGATGGCGATGCGCCTCTCAAAAGACGTGAATGCGACGGAAAACTAAAGACAAATTACGCGCGATTCTGCGCCCAAGCCCCTAGCGGGGCAATGAATATTGGCCCGCGCCGTTTTATCAGACCTCAAAAGTAGCGAAAATAGAGACAACACGACTTACGCGGTGCCTAAGTCCCAGCAATTTCGGCGAGATCCCATGGCGTTACTTTCAATTCTTCAATATCCAGACCCCAAGCTCCACACCTTAGCACGACCCGTGCAGGCGGTAGACGCGCGCATCCAGACTTTAATCGCCGACATGGTGGAAACCATGTACGACGCGAACGGCATCGGTCTGGCCGCCACCCAGGTGAACATCCATGAACGCCTGGTGGTGATCGACGTGTCGGAAGAGCACAACGATCCCCTGGTGTTGATCAACCCTGAAATCGTGTGGGCCAGCGATGAGCGGGTGCTGAACGAAGAGGGCTGCCTGTCGGTTCCCGGTATTTACGACGGCGTTGAGCGCTCTACCCAAGTGCGGGTGCAGGCGCTGGACGGTAACGGCCAGTCGCGCACCATCGAAGCCGAGGGCCTGCTGGCCATTTGCATCCAGCACGAGCTGGACCACCTGCTGGGCAAGGTGTTTGTGGAATACCTGTCGCCGCTGAAGCGCAACCGCATCAAAAGCAAAATGCTCAAGACCCGCCGCACGCAGGGCCGGGAAGACGTGGCCTGATGCGCGTCATTTTTGCTGGCACGCCTGAATTTGCCCAGACCGCGCTGGCCCGGTTGCAGGCCGCTGGCCACACCATCGTGCTGGTGCTCACCCAGCCCGACCGCCCCGCCGGGCGCGGCATGAAGCTGCAAGCATCGCCCGTCAAACAACACGCACTGGTCCACGGCATTCCCGTGGCCCAGCCGCGCAGTCTGCGGCTGGATGGCAAATACGCTGAGGACGCAGCCGCCGCCCAGGCACTGCTGCAAGCGGCCCAGGCCGATGTGATGGTGGTGGTGGCCTACGGGCTGATCCTGCCGCAGTGGGTTCTGAACGTGCCGCGCCACGGCTGCCTGAACATCCACGCCAGCCTGCTGCCGCGCTGGCGTGGTGCGGCCCCCATCCACCGCGCCATCGAGGCCGGCGACACCCAGACCGGCGTGGCCATCATGCAGATGGATGCCGGGCTGGATACCGGTGCCATGCTGCTGGTGGAGGCGCTGCCGATCACCAGTACCGACACCACCGGCAGCCTGCACGACGCGCTGGCAGCACTGGGCGGGCGCATGGTGGTGCAAGCCCTGGCGCAGCTGGATACTTTGCTACCCGTGCCCCAGCCTACCGAAGGCATTACCTACGCCCACAAGATCGAAAAGCGCGAGGCGGCCATCGACTGGTCGCAAAGCGCCGACGCCATCGTGCGCCGCGTCCGCGCGTTCAACCCCTTTCCCGGCGCGGCCACGCTGCTGGCGGGCGAGAGCCTGAAAGTCTGGGCTGCGTTGGCGTCGGATGCGCCCTTGCCCGCAGGCATAGATTTTGGATCAATTGTGACTGTAACGTCCGAATACATTGCGGTAGCAGCTATGAATTCAATAGTAAACATCACCCAGGTACAGCGCCCCGGTGGCAAACGCTTGGCCGTGGCCGACTTCTTGCATGGCTGCAACGTGCAGCCCGGCATGGTGTTCGAGAGCCCCCTTGATGTTTCTGAAACGCGCTAACCGCAGCCACCCGGAATTCCGCGTCGGCGCATCCGAGATGTGGCCGCAAGCCCCTGGCATGCTGGCCTGGGGCCTGATGACCGGCGTGGCGATGGCCAAGTCGGGCATGGGCCTGTTCGAGGCGCTGCTGATGACGCTGACCGTGTTTGCCGGTAGCTCCCAGCTGGCGGCCGCGCCCTTGCTGACGGCCAATGCACCGGCCTGGGTGATTTTGGCCACCGGCTTTTGCGTCAACCTGCGCTTTGTGGTGTTCAGCCTGCACCTGCGCCCCTACCTGATGCACCTGCCTTGGCTAGAGCGCATTGGCCACGGCTACCTGACCACCGACATGACCTACGTGATGTTTACCCGGCGCTTCGCCCATCCTGGCGACACGGCCGAGGCCCGACACGCCCAAGAAGCGTACCTGGCGGGCAGCAACAGCGCCTGCTGGATCAGCTGGATGCCCGCCAGCGTGGCCGGTGTGGTGCTGGCCAACTTCATCCCCACCGCCTGGGGCCTGGGGTTTGCGGGCATCCTGTGCCTGATCGGCATTTTGTGTTCGCTGGCCAGCACCCGGCTGCGCATCGTCTCGGCGGTGGTGGCGGCCACGGTGGCGATTTCGGCCTACCACCTGCCGTTCAAGCTCAACATCGTGGTGGCCATCGCCATGGCCGTACTGGCCTGCATGAGCATTGAAAAAATCTACGCCAGGAAGCTGCCATGAACCTGCCGATCAACTGGCACACCGTGGCCATCATCGTCGGGCTGGCGGCCATCACCGTCATCACCCGCTGCTTCTTCTTTTTGAGCCGCAAATCTGCTGGTCTGCCGCACTGGGCCCAGCGCGGCCTGCAATACGCCCCGATTGCCGCCCTGTCCGCCGTGGTGCTACCCGAAGTGCTGATGACCCAAGGCCACCTGCTCACCACCTGGCTGGACGCCCGGCTGTTTGGCGCGGCAGCGGGCACGCTGGTGTACTTCTGGCGGCGCGACGTGCTGCTGACCATCGTGGTCGGCATGGCGGTGTATTTGCCGCTGCATCTTGGCCTAGGCTGGTAACTTAGCCAGCGGCAGCGCTCCTAGAATGGCGGGTTTACCCCTCCAACCTACCGAGACACCGCCATGAACGTCATCCGCTTTTCCGATCTGTGCGCCCAGGGCCAAGCCGCCGGCCAACGTGTTTTTATCCGCGCCGACCTGAACGTGCCGCAAGACGATGCCGGAGCCATCACCGAAGACACCCGCATCCGTGCTTCGGTGCCGTGCATCCAGATGGCGCTGGACGCAGGTGCGGCGGTGATGGTGACCTCGCACTTGGGCCGCCCCACCGAGGGCGCATTCAAACCCGCAGATTCGCTGGCCCCCGTGGCCAAGCGCCTGGGCGAGCTGCTGGGTCGTGAAGTACCGCTGGTGTCCCACTGGGTCGATGGCGTGACTGTGGCCCCCGGCCAGGTCGTGCTGCTGGAAAACTGCCGCGTCAATGTGGGTGAAAAGAAGAACAGCCCCGAACTGGCGCAGAAGATGGCCGCGTTGTGCGACATCTTTGTGAACGACGCGTTCGGCACCGCCCACCGCGCCGAGGGCACCACCTACGGCATCGCCGAATACGCCAAGATCGCCTGCGCAGGCCCGCTGCTGGCGGCCGAGATCGACGCTATCACCAAGGCCCTGGCCCATCCCCAGCGCCCGCTGGTGGCCATCGTGGCGGGCTCCAAGGTGTCCACCAAACTCACCATCCTGAAGAGTCTGGCCGACAAGGTGGACCAGCTGATTGTGGGCGGCGGCATTGCCAACACCTTCATGCTGGCCGCAGGTTTGAAGATCGGCAAATCGCTGGCCGAAGCCGACTTGGTGGACCAGGCCAAGGCCGTGATCGAAGCCATGAAAGCCCGTGGCGCGGCGGTGCCGATTCCCACCGACGTGGTCACCGCCAAAACCTTCTCGGCCGATGCCGTGGCCACCGTCAAGGCCGCCACCGATGTGGCCGATGACGACCTGATCCTGGACATCGGCCCGCAAACCGCTGCCGCCCTGGCGCTGCAACTCAAGTCAGCGGGCACCATTGTCTGGAACGGCCCGGTCGGCGTGTTCGAGTTCGACGCGTTTGCCCACGGCACCGAAACGATTGCCCGCGCGATTGCCGAAAGTGCTGCGTTTTCGATAGCTGGTGGTGGAGACACACTGGCCGCTATTGCCAAATATGGCATTGAAAAACAGATCGGCTACATCTCCACCGGCGGCGGCGCTTTCCTGGAAATCCTGGAAGGCAAAACCCTGCCCGCGTTCGAGATTCTGCAAAAGCGCGCAGCCTGATCTACATCAAGGGCGGTTCGCCCGAGGGCCGATACGCTCCTGAGCAACTTCAGGAGAAATCGTATGGCTTTGTTGGAATGGTCGGACGCGCTGTCCTTGGACTTGGCGTGTATGGACGACACCCACCGCGAGTTCGTGGACTTGCTGGCGGTGGTGGTGTCTGCGCCGGATGCTGACTTGCTGCGGGTGTGGCGCGCACTGATCGTGCACACCGAAGCGCATTTTGGCCAGGAGGACCGCTGGATGCAGGCGACCCGGTTTGCCTCGGTCAACTGCCACAGCATGCAGCACAAAGTGGTGCTCACCGTGATGCACGAAGGCGCGGTGCAGGGGCAGGCGGGGAATCTGCCCTGCATACGGGAGATGGCATCCGAACTCGGCCCCTGGTTTCTCCAGCACGCCCAGAGCATGGACGCGGCGCTGGCCTTGCATGTGCGCCGGGTGGGTTTTGACCCGCTCACCGGACAGATTGCCAGCCCAGATGCCTTGCCTGCCACGCCCATCCACGGCTGTGGCGGTACCGACTGCACTGACGTACGGGCGGCCGCCATGGCCTGAAAACGGGCTCTGTCAAAAAGCGCCGTTATCGGCGCTTTTTTTATTTAGAAGCGCCAGCCCAGGCCGATGCCGAACAGCACCGGGTCCACCTTGAACGTGCCCAGCGTGCTCCCCGCCGCCGCAACGTCGGTGCGGATATAGACCTTTTTCACGTCGATGTTCAAGCTAAGGTGGGGGGCCAGCGGAATGTCTACGCCCGCCTGGAGCGCAGGGCCGAAGCTGTTGCGGTCCACCGTGACACCTGCGGGCAGGTCCACAGAGCTGATCCGGGTGTAGTTCAGGCCCGCGCCCACATAGGGTTTAAAGCCGGGGGCCTGGAAATGGTATTGCAGCGTCAAGGTGGGCGGCAGGTGCTTGAAGCTGCCAATCGGCGTGCCACTGGCGCTCAGGGTTTGCTTTTGGGGCACCGTCAGCACCAGTTCGGCGGCGATCTGCGGGGTGAAGAAGTAGCTGATATCCAGCTCAGGCAACCATTTGTTGTTGATGGACAAGGCCAGCGGCGTGCTATCGCCGTTGCTGCTGTCCAGATGCACGGCACGGGCCCGTACCAGCCAAGGGCCTTCGCTGCCGGGCTGGGCAAATGCAGGGGCCGACACCAAGGCGCACAGAGCGAGGGCCCAGAGGGAGTTTTTCATGTTTTTTTCATCCAATGCATGGGAACATTCCCATACCCTGGATTACAAAAGAGGCGGACCCCAGGCGGTTTGCGTCGGGTCAAAGCCGGGGCGCGCCCAGATTGCGTTACATCAATAGTGGGCGGGTTTACGCAGCGCCCCGGGGCTTGGGCGGGCTGGTGGCAAGGCCCGCAAAGTCGGTCCAGCAGTTGCGGCTGAAGTCGTACAGCTTGCAGTTGCGGGCGGTGTCGAAATACCAGCGCCACGAAAACGGCTGGATGATGATGCGCTCGGGCAGCAGCTCTTCCAGCTTGGCTTGGGCTTCTTTCAGGCGGTACAGCGGGATGCTCATGTCCACGTGGTGGGCGGTGTGCTCCATGATGTGGTGGACCAGCGCGCCAAACTGGAGCGGAAAGGTCAGGTGCACCGTGGTCGATACAAACGGCTGGGCGCGCAGCCAGATGGCCCGGTCATCGTGCCACGACACCTTCACGTGCGTGTGGTGGCCATAGATCACAAAGCCCATCATGTTGAACCAGAAGAACATCGGCACGGCAAAGCCCAGCAGCAGCAGCAGTGCCACCGATTGCTCGGTCGCCAACGCGGCGGCCACCAGCGCCGCTATCCAGACCAGGGCAAAGGCGCTGACCAGCAAGCAGTCCCAGGTGAAGATGGCGCGGTTGGTATTGCCCATTTGTGATTGGGGCGGAAACATCATCTTCTTCCACCAGATCTCCACCATGTAGTACATGCCCGGCCCCCAGCCGCTGCGGTAGATGCGTTGCAGCAGCCGGCCCACGGGCGACAGCGCGGCGTATTCCGCCTGCGTCAGCGGGGCCCAGACAAAATCCACGCCCTTGAGGTTGGTAAAGCCGTGGTGCACCACGTTGTGGCCCACGTCCCACAGGCTGTAGGCGGTGAGCGACGGCAAAAACGCGATGCGGCCCAGCCATTTGTTCAGGCGGCGGTGCGGCGTCAGGCTTTGGTGGCAGCCGTCGTGGCCGATGACGAACAGGCGGCCAATCACGAAGCCTGCGGCCAGTCCACACAGCAATTTGGCCCATGCCGGTGCCAGCAGCACGGTGCCCGCCAGCAGGCTGGCGAGCAAAACGTAGTCAAAAACCAACAGGTATACCGCCCGCAGCGTGGTGCGCTGGGACAGCGGAATCAGCCAGGACCGGATCACCTTGCGGTGCGGCAAAGGTTCGCCGGGTGCCAGCGGTAGAGGGGATGGTTCAATCGAAGAAGACATGGCAAAACACGGGTAACGTGAGGGTTCGGATGGGTGAATTGCCTAGCGGGGCGGAGGGCCCGCGCATGGGTACGCAAATCAGCAGTTGGATGCTATACGCAGGGGGCGGCTGCGGTACTGACCAAGATCAAAGTGTGGACGAAATGTTCAAGCATGGTAACTTTGTACCATGCCTCAATGCCAGCGGTGGAACAAGGGTTTTCATGCTTGTCTTGTAACCTTTTGGTAACTATTTTCGTGTGAGAATGGAAACTAAATTACAACGGAGACTCTGTCATGCCCCGCCTTGCCACCAAAATTGTTGCCACCCTCGGCCCTGCTTCCAACACCCCGGAAATCCTGGAGCAGTTGATTCGGGCCGGTGTCAACGTCGTGCGGCTGAACTTCAGCCACGGCAAGGCGCAAGACCACATTGACCGCGCCATGATGGTCCGCGAAGCCGCCAAACGGGCCGGTGTGGAAGTGGCCATCATGGCCGACCTGCAAGGCCCCAAGATCCGCGTCGGCAAGTTTGCCGACAACAAAGTCATGCTGGAGCCAGGCCAGAAATTCGTGCTCGACGCGGCCCGCACCGAGCTGGGCGACATTGACGCCGTGGGCTTGGACTACAAATCATTGCCACGCGAAGTCAAGGCGGGCGACGTGCTGTTGCTCAACGACGGCCTGATCGTGATGACGGTGGAGGCCGTGCGCGGCGATGCGGTGCACTGCATCGTCAAGCTCGGCGGCGAGTTGTCCAACAACAAAGGCATCAACAAGCAGGGTGGCGGCCTAACCGCCCCGGCCCTGACCGCCAAGGACATGGAGGACATCCGCACCGCGATGAGCTTCCAGGCCGACTACGTGGCCGTGAGCTTCCCCAAGAACGCCACCGACATGGAAATGGCCCGCCAGTTGTGCAACGTGGCCGCTGCCGAGTTCAACCACCGGCCCGGCCTGATCGCCAAGATCGAGCGTGCCGAAGCCATCCCGCACCTGCAATCCATTCTGGATGCCAGCGACGGCATCATGGTGGCGCGCGGTGATTTGGCGGTCGAGGTGGGCAACGCTGCCGTACCCGCTTTGCAAAAACGCATGATCCGCATGGCCCGCGCCAGCGACAAGGTGGTGATTACCGCCACCCAGATGATGGAAAGCATGATCACCAACCCGGTGCCGACCCGCGCCGAGGTAAGCGACGTGGCCAACGCCGTGCTGGACGGCACCGATGCCGTGATGCTGAGCGCCGAAACCGCCGCCGGTAAATTCCCGCTGGAAACCGTGCTGGAAATGGCCAACATCTGCCGCGAAGCCGAAAAAGCCGAATATGGCGAACTGGAAGCCGACTTCAAGGGCAAAACCTTCAGCCGCATCGACCAGTCCATCGCCATGGGCGCCCTGTTTACCGCCCAGCATTTGGGTGCCAAAGCCATTGTGGCCATGACCGACAGCGGCTCCACCGCCCTGTGGATGAGCCGCCACAGCATCCACGTGCCGATCTATGCACTTACACCGCGCCTGGCCACCCAGCGCAAGATGGCGCTGTACCGCAACGTGCTGCCGCTGTTAATGGATGCCAGCAGCGACCGCGACACCGCGCTGGAGCAGGCCGAGCGCCACCTCACCAAGCGCGGCATCGTGCAACGCGGGGATATCTATGCCATCACCTGCGGCGAACCTA
Source organism: Rhodoferax sp. LB1P47 (assembly GCF_056521445.1). Taxonomy (NCBI): domain Bacteria; kingdom Pseudomonadati; phylum Pseudomonadota; class Betaproteobacteria; order Burkholderiales; family Comamonadaceae; genus Rhodoferax; species Rhodoferax sp. LB1P47. Next base: position 132,276 of record NZ_JBWMAU010000009.1, read on the forward strand.
TGGGCGCACCCGGCGGCACCAATATGCTGAAGATTTGCCAAGTCAGCTGATCCACCCGCCTGGCAGGGCTTTGCGTCCTGCGTCCCACTGCATGCAGGGTCCAGGCCCTGCATTTCTATTAGGACTTACGCAGCGCCCTCTGTAGTGCCCATTGGGCGCACAGAGGGTCTTGCGTAAGTCCTGTCTATTTGAGCAGAGCCTTTTCAGGCCCCTGTCGCACAGTGCCGGTACAGGTCCAGCGCCGGGCGGTAGACCCCGGTCTGCACCCCCATCAGGCCCAGCACCGAGTGGAAAAAATTGTCGTGCGAAATGCGCGCCGCTGCCTGTTGTTGCAGGCAGGCCGGTGCAATGCCGCTGCGCTGCGTGAACGCCGGGGATAGCCAGGTGATCCACGGCACCTGCTTTTGCACATCCGGGGCCACGGCATACGGCAAGCCGTGCAGGTAAATGTTGTTCTCGCCCAGTGATTCACCGTGGTCGGCCACGTACTGCATGGCGGTATCCCACTGGCCGGAGCGGGCTTGCAGCCACTGCACCACCCCGTCCAGCAGAAAGTCGGTTTCCACAATCGTGTTGTCGTAGGCATTGGTGATGCTCGCCTGGCTGCATTCCTGCAAGGCGCTGCTCAGACATTCCGGGCCAAATTGTTTGCGCTGCGCCGCGCTACGGCGGCTGTAGGCCGGGCCGTGGCCGCCCATTTGGTGCAGAACCACCACCACGCCTTGGGCGCGGGCGGCGGCGGGCAGGGCGGCGATGCGCGCGTCCAGGCCGTGCAGCATCACCGCATCGAAGCATTCCGCACCCTCGCACAAGCCCAGTCCCGAGGAGTCGGGCACTGGCACTCCGGTGGTGCTGGCGCTGACCACCCGGTCGCACACGCCCTTGCAGCCCGACTGGTTGTCTACCCACAGCACGGCCAGTCCGGCGCGTTGCAGCACGTCGAGCAGGCCTTCAGTATCGGCATCGCGGGCGCTGTAGCCCTCGCGTCCTAGCGGCGAAAACATGCACGGCACCGAGGCGGCGGTGCTGGTGCCGCAGGACCAGGCGTTGGTAAAGCTCACCAACTGGCCAAATTTGGCCTGGGCTTGCAGCAGCGGCGTGGTGTTGCGGGCGTAGCCGTTGATGCCGAAGTTGCCGCTGCGGGCGGTTTCGCCCAGCACCAATACCAGCAGCGGTGGACGGCTAGGGGCGCTGGCATTGGCCGCCAAATGTGCGTCCTCGCCCAGCGGCAGCAGCGGCCCGGTGTGGGCCACCTTGGGGTGTGCCAGACGGGCCACGGCGTACACGCTGTTGAGCGGGTTGACCAGGTAGCGCAGCTGGGTGTGGTTGCGCATCAGGCTTGCCATATTTTGGTAAATAAGGCCTGTAGCGCATATAGATATTGCGCAGTAAGCTATAAAATATATAGCATTCTTGCCGTGCGCCTTTGCCCCCTGCGGGTAGCGCAACACGGCCCGCCAAAGCCACCAGGCCGGTGCGCCCGCCAGCCCGGCGATGGTTAGCAGCAGCCGCCAGTGCAGCAGGTCGGCGGCTTCGCGCACATCGGTTTGCAGGGCATTGGTCAGCATGGTCGCGTCGATCACGATGCCGTAGCTCAGCATGAAGTAACTGCCCACGGCGGTCACCACCAGCAGCACGGTGAGCACCGGCTTGAGCAACCAGCGGGGTGCCAACAGGGTCAGCAGCGACACCAGGGCGCCCAGCAAGGCGGCAACGCCTAGCCCCAACCCCAGGGCCAAACGCAAACCGGCCACGCCCTGTAGCGCGCCCAATGGGTGCAAAGCCTGCCACAGCGCCAGATTGCCCACGCTGGCCATCCACAGGCACAGCAGCACGGTGGCGGTGTGCGGATGCCAATCGGCAGTGCGCGTCAGTGGGTTCCAGGCGGCCCCGGGCAACACGTGGCCGTGCTGGATTGACTTATGCTTGCGCATGGCGGCCTCCTGCCCAGTGCTGGTGGGCCGCATCGCCGATCCAGGCTACTGCCCAGCACAGCCAGGCGGTCCACAGCGTATGGCTGGCGTAGTGCGCGCCGCGCATCTGCTGTGCTAGCCCGAACACCGTACCGGCCAGCATGGCCCCCATGAGCCAGCGGCGTGCGATGTTCGGCTGCGCCCGGTAAACGAAATAGCCGCCCAGAAACGAAAACCCCGCCGTGGCGTGCCCCGCCGGGAAGCAGCGGCCACTGCCACCATCGTGCAAGGTCCACTGCCAATGCGATATGTGCTGTGCCACGCCGCCAAACGCATGCATATCCCAGGGGCAGCTGCTGGCGCTGGAGGACTTGAGGATGGAGACCGCCAATGCCCCGGCGATGGGCGTGATGGCCAGCTGGATGCGCCGCGACATCGGTAGCTGCACTAACGGGCCAAACGGCAGCACCGCCCCCACGCACAACGCCAGCACCAGTGCCCAGGCCAGCAAGCGCCCGCCCTCGTGCAGCACCGTGGACAGCAGCCAGTGGTCGCGCAGCGCAAAGCCTTGGCTGTTGCCAAACCACGCAGCCACCGGCACATCCCAGCCGCTAGCATCCCACGCCAGCAGCACGCCCAGGGCCAAAACGGTGGCCCACCCCTGTTTTTCAATTTGCATGGGGGCGAGTCTTGGGGCCGCGCATTAAGCCACCCTTAAGGGCCGCACAATACGGCCCATGCGCATCTTGGTAGTAGAAGACGACACGGGCATTGCCCTCGGCCTCAGCGTAGGCCTGCGCCAGCGCGGCTATGCCGTGGATCTGGTGGGCAACCTGGCCGCTGCGTGGAGCGCGCTGTGCGTCGAGCCGTTTGACCTGGTACTGCTCGACCTGGGCCTGCCCGACGGCGATGGCCGCAGCCTGCTGGAGCGGGTGCGCAGCAGCAACGCAGCCCTGCCCGATGCCCACACCCCGGTGCTGATCATGACCGCGCGCGACGCGGTGGCCTCGCGCATCGAGGGCCTGGACTCGGGGGCCGACGACTACGTGACCAAACCCTTCGATGCCGATGAGCTAGAGGCCCGCATGCGCGCCCTGCTGCGCCGCGCCGCCGGGCGGGCGCAGCCGCTGCTGACCCTGGGCGCCCTGTCGCTCAACCCCGCCACCCGCAGCGTGCACCAAGCCGGGCAGCTGGTGGCCTTGTCGGGGCGCGAATATGCGGTGCTGCTGGCCCTGCTGCAAGCCCGGGGCCGGGTGCTGTCGCGGGCGCAGATTGAGACCACGCTGTACAGCTTCGACCAGCTGCTGGAGAGCAACGCGATCGAGGTCCACATCCACCACCTGCGCAAAAAACTCGGTGCCGCGCTGATCCAGACCCTGCGCGGCGTGGGCTACTTTGTGCCGCAGGAGCCCGCATGACCCGCCGGAGCAGCTCGTTGACCCGGCACCTGCTGGTCTGGGCCCTGGGGGCGCTGGTGGTAGTGTGGCTGGGCTTTATGGTGGTAGGCGTGCAAACCGGGCGGCACGAGTCCGATGAACTGACCGACGGCCACCTAGCCGGTGTCTCGGCCCTGCTGTTGCGCCAGCAAGGCGGCACATTTACCGCCGACGATGTACGGCCCCTGGCCGGGACCCACCCAGACTTGAAAAACCACGACTACCAACAGTCGCTAAGTGTGGTGGTGTGGGATGCGGCGGGCCGGGTGCTGACCTACACCGGCGTGGCCGCACTGCCCGCCTTTGCGCAGGACGAAGGCTTTGTCGATCTGCAACTCGGCCCCCAGGCCACGCACTGGCGCGGCTTTGCCCGTTGGGATGCCGACGGCCCGGCCCGCACCCGCCGGGTAATGGTGCTGCTGAGCACCGAAGAACGCGACGACCTGGCCTGGGACATTGCCGAGCAGATGGTCTTGCCCAGCCTGTGGCTGCTGCCGGTGGTGGCGCTGGCGCTGGGCCTGGCGATACGCCGTGGTCTGCGACCACTGCACTTGCTGTCGGCCGATGTGCATGCGCTGGACGTGGCCCAGGCCAGCACCTTGCAGGCCCGGCACCCGCACACCGAGTTCGAGGCGGTGGTGGTGGCCATCAACATCCTGGTGGCCCGCCAGCAGGCCGCCCTGCAACAGGAGCGGGCGCTGGCCGATGAAGTGGCCCACGAACTGCGCACCCCGCTGGCCTCCCTGGCCCTGCTGGCGCGGGCCCTGCAAGGCCCGCTGTCAGAGGCCGAGCGGCAGACCAGCCTGCACCAGCTGGAGGCCGATGCCCTGCGGGCGGGCACCGTGGTGGCGCAGCTGCTGGCGCTGGCCCGCACCAGCCGGGTGGCGCTGGCCGAATCGGCCGAACCGGTGGCGCTGCGGGCGCTGGCCCAGCGCGTGGTGGCCGACTACGCCCCCGCCGCCTGGGTCAGCGGCCATGCGCTGGCGGTCAGCGGCGATGCCGATCCGGTGGTGTCCGGCCACCCGGTGTTGATTGAGCTGGCCCTGCGCAACCTGGTAGAAAACGCCCTGCGCCACACGGCACGCGGCACCGACATCGAGGTCCAGGTGGGCAGCCACCCGGCCGCCGCCTGGCTACAGGTGTGCGATACCGGTGCGCCGGGTGGCCCCGCCCAGGCGGTGGACGGGCTTGGCCTGGGCCACAAAATTGCCCGCCGGGTGGCCGAAGTCCACGGCGGGCAATTGGAGCAGGTCCGCGTTTCGCCGGATGTAGCGGGTAAGCCAAGCCACTGGCACAGCTGTTATCGGCTGACTTTGGCTTGGGGGCCAGCACAGGGAAAACGCTAGAATTGGCCGAGTTACGAAGCGGTTACCAAACTGCCCGGCCCCCATTTTTAACTCTCTGGACCCCCCACCATGGCACTCGTCTCTATGCGCGAACTGTTGGACCATGCCGCCGCCCGCGGCTATGGCATTCCGGCCTTCAACGTCAACAACCTGGAGCAAGTCCAGGCCGTCATGCAAGCCGCCGACGAGGTGGGTGCGCCGGTGATCCTGCAAGCCAGCGCCGGTGCCCGCAAATACGCCGGCGAGCCCTTCATCAAGCACCTGATCCAGGCGGCGGTGGAAACCTGGCCGCACATCCCACTGGTGATGCACCAAGACCACGGCCAAAGCCCCGACATCTGCCAAGGCGCGATCAACCTGGGCTTTAGCTCGGTGATGATGGACGGCTCCTTGCAGTCCGACGGCAAAACCATCGCCAGCTTTGACTACAACGTCGAAGTCACCCGCCAAGTGGTGGCACTGGCGCACCGCGTCGGCGTGACGGTCGAAGGCGAACTGGGCTGCCTGGGCTCGCTAGAAACCATGCAGGGCGACAAGGAAGACGGCCACGGCACCGACGACGTGATGACCATGGCCCAGCTGCTGACCGACCCCGAGCAAGCCGCTGAATTCGTCAAAGCCACCCAGATCGACGCGCTGGCCATCGCCATCGGCACCAGCCACGGCGCTTACAAGTTCACCCGCAAGCCCACCAGCGACATCCTGGCGATCTCGCGCATCAAAGAAATCCACCAGCGCATTCCCAACACCCACTTGGTACTGCACGGCAGCTCCAGCGTGCCGCAAGAGCTGCTGGCCATCATCCGTGCGCACGGCGGCGACATGAAGGAAACCTACGGCGTGCCGGTGGAAGAAATCCAGGAAGCCATCAAACACGGCGTGCGCAAAATCAACATCGACACCGATGTGCGCCTGGCCATGACCGGCGCCATCCGCAAGTACCTGGCAGAAAACCCCGACAAGTTCGACCCCCGCGACTACCTCAAACCCGCCCGCGAAGCCGCCAAGCAGCTGTGCAAGCAGCGCTATTTGGAGTTTGGCTGCGAAGGCCAGGCCGCTGGGGTCAAGGGCCACAGCCTGCAAGTAGTGGCCGGCCATTACGCCCAAGGCCTATTGGCCCAGGTGGTCCACTAAAGCGGTTTTGTACGCCCCGCCCGTGCCTTTCTGATGGTTGACAATGCCGCCTGCAACCTTGGGCTTGTACCCCATGTTGCAAGCGGCATTGCCATTTATCACCCTACCACCAAGGAAACACCATGGGCTTACTCGACTCGGTTCTCGGCGCGGTTTTAAACAACGGCCAACAGCAGCCCCAGGGCGGCTTTGGCGGCTTGGGCGGTGGTTTGGGCGGCATCATCGGCATGCTGGCCAGCAACCCACAGCTGGTCCAGGTGGTCACCGGCATGCTGAGCAACAACAGCGCCACCGGTGGCCTGGGCGGGCTGGCCGACAAATTCAACCAGGCCGGTTTGGGCGATGTGCTGGGTTCGTGGATTGGGAGCGGCCAAAACCAAGCCATCTCGGGCGAGCAACTGGGCAACGTGCTCGGCGCGGACGCACTCTCCGGCCTTGCTGCCCAGCTGGGCCTGAACTCCGGTGAAGCGGCGGATCAGCTGGCCCAGGTGCTGCCCGGCCTGGTAGACCGCCTCACCCCCAATGGCCAGGCTCCGCAAGGCGGCTTGGGCGACAGCAGCGATCTGTTCGGCATGCTGGGCGGATTGCTTCAAAAATAATAGCGCCTCTCGTACGCAGCAATTGCGCTAAGGCCAGAAAAGGCTGAGAACTATGACCCCCGCAGTGCCCGCAACGGCGCGGCGGGCGGCGACAATGCAGCCATGCTGACCCCCACCGAATCCTCTGGCTCCTTTCACGACTACCAGGCCCTGACCCCCGACGTGGTGATGGACGCACTGGCCAGCGTCGGCCTGTTTGGCGATGGCCGCCTGATGGCGCTTAGCTCGTATGAAAACCGGGTCTACCAGGCGCACCTGGAAGACGGCAGCGTGGTGGTGGCCAAGTTCTACCGCCCGCACCGCTGGAGCCACGCGCAAATTCTGGAAGAACACGGCTTCGCCGCCGAACTCATGGCCGCCGAAATCCCCGCCGTGGGCCCGCTGGTGCTGGAAGGCGCCACCCTGCACCACTTTGCCGGATTCGCCTTCAGCGTCAGCCCCAGCCGGGGCGGCCGCGCACCCGAGCTGGACGACTTCGAGGTGCTGGAATGGATAGGCCGCTTCCTGGCCCGCATCCACACCGTGGGGGCCAAGCACGCATTTGTGCACCGCCCGGCGCTAGACCTGCACAGCTTTGGCAGCAGCTCGCGCGACTGGCTGGTGCAGCACGAAATCGTGCCGCTGGACGTGCAGGGCCCGTGGCAGAAAGCCTGCACTGAAGCTCTCGATTTAATAGCTGCCAGCGCACTACCCATAAGCGCTGGAGGCATAAAAGACTCTCAAATAAAAACCCTGCGCCTGCACGGCGACTGCCACCCCGGCAACATCCTCTGGACCCCCACCGACCGCCCCGGCGGCGGCCCGCACTTTGTCGATCTGGACGATGCCCGCACCGGCCCGGCGGTGCAAGACCTGTGGATGCTGCTGAGTGGCGACCGCGCCCAGCGCACCGGCCAACTCAGCGGCCTGGTGGACGGCTACGAGCAGTTCCGCAGCTTTGACCGCCGCGAGCTGGCCCTGATCGAACCCCTGCGCACCCTGCGCCTGATCCACTACAGCGCCTGGCTGGCCCGCCGCTGGAGCGACCCGACCTTCCCGGTCAACTTTCCGTGGTTTGGCAGCAGCGACTACTGGGTGGGCCAAGTCAACATGCTCACCGAGCAGATCGAAGCCATGCAGGAAGAGCCGCTCTACGTATGACGGCGGTGTTATTGCAGCGCGCCGGTATTGCGTGGCCCCCGACCTGGGCCGACGCAGTGCAGCTGGGCGAATACCTGTCCTACCGCGTGGGGGTCTATCTGGTGCTGAACGTGGTGGAAGACCCGGCTTGGTTGGCTTGGGCGTTTTGTTAAATCTCAAACCGCGACGCCAGCGGAAACATCTGCTGCAAGGCATCCCGCACGCGGGCCAAACGCGGGTCGTGCGGCAGTGCGTCGTCGGTGGTGTCGTTGATGCAGAAGAAAGCCAGTTGGCCGTTGTGGGCCACCAGCTGGTCTAAATCCTCGGTGGTGTCGGCATCGCTGGTGCTGACGTAGCGGTGGGCGTAGTCGCGCAGCTGGGCTTGGCCGTGGGCCAGGGCCCAGCGCAGCACAAAGTCGGACACGATGGCGGGCTTGTCCCAGGTGCGGAACACGGTGGAGCGCACCCGGGCAAACATGTCGGGAACGGTGTGCTCCAGCCCGGCCAGCAGCGACTTGCTCAGGGGCCGGGGCGCGTGGGCAAAGGTGCGAAAGGTGGGCTGGTAGCCGGGCACGGGGTGGGCGCGCAGCCACTGGTTGGAGCGGCGGCAGGCGTTGTCCAGGGCGGTGGCATCGGGGCGCAGCGGCTCGTCGCTCACCGGTGGCTCATCCGACCAAGCCACGCACACGCCACCGGGCCAGAACCAGTCGTCCAACACCACCGGTGCTCCAAAAAACACATCGTCGTTGAGGTAGAAAAAGCGCTCCGACAGGCCGGGAATGCGGTGGATGTACGACTCGATGTGGCCGGAATCGAAGGTGGGCAAAGCCGCAGCGGGGATCAGGTCGCGGTGGTCCACCACGCTGATGCCGGGCACAGCGGCCAGCCAGGCCGGGGTTTGCGCATCGGTCACCAGGTAAATGTGGCCGTGGCCGGGGAAGAAGCGCTCCAGCGCCCGCAGGCTGTAACGCAGCTCGTCGTTGTCGCGAAACCGCCCTTCGACGTTGGCATACGCGGCCATGCGGGTGTGGGCGTTGAGCGTGGCGGCGGCCTGCTGGCGTTTGGCGCGCCACACCGGGTCGTGGCCGTCCACCCAGAGGTAGACGATGTCGATGGCAGTAGCCGTGGCGGTGGGGGGCGTGTGGGCGGAGTGCAACCGGCCATGTTAGCGGTATTTGGGGCTTGGCTGCCGGGTCAGCATTGTTAAATTTGATAGCTGCTTGCGCAGTTTTTATATGCTCTGGGGCCTATTTTGACCATTGAACCACCTGCTGCACCACCCAGCCGCCGTCGTCCAGCGGCAGGTCGTGCCCGGCGGCCGGGTGCACCTGTAGCGGGCACTGCCACTGCCGTGCCAGCGCGTGGGAGCAGGCCACCGACACCAGCTGGTCTTGCGCGCTGGCCAGCAGCAGGGTGGGGGTTGCCAAGCGGCTAGGGGCGGTGAAACGGGCGGCTGCCAGTAACTGGCGCAGCGCGTTGGCGCGGCTGACGGGGTGGCGCTGGCGCAGCGCCAGCCACAAGGGCAGCAGGTTGGGGTGGGCGGCGTTGCTGGTGATGCGCAAAATGCTGCGCTCCCACATCTCGGGGGTAGCCCCCGGCAGCGCCAACCGCAGCAGCCGCGCATAGTTGCCGGGCCGCAGCCGCTGGTAAAACGGGCTGAACGGGCGCAGGCTGGTGTTGATCAGCACCTGCGCTGCCACTTCCATCGGGTAGGCCGCCGACCAGGCCACCGCCACCATCGCCCCCAGCGACATCCCCAGCAGATGCACCGGGCCGGTGATCTGGCGACGGGCCAGCGCGGTGCGGCAGTGGGCCACCATGTCTTCCACCTGCGTGGGACTGGCTTGCTGGTACAGATGGCCGTTGCCCGGCAGGTCCAACGCCAGCACCTCGCAGCCCGGTAGGGCCGCCGCCAACGGCCCGGTGAACGGGCCCCAGTGGCCGCTCTCGCGGGTCAGGCCACGCAGCAGAATCCAGGTGCGGATGGGTGCCGGGCGTCTCAAGGGCGGCTCCCGTACCAGTCGTGCTGGGCCTGGGCGTGGTGGTAGGTGCGCAGGTCTTCGGCGGGCAACCACAGCCGGTGCCCGTGGGCGGCGCGGGCCAGAAAATCCAACAGCGACTGGTGCTGGCGCAGTACCCGCTGCTGGCGGTGGGCGATCAGCGGGTTGAAGATGCCGTGGCGCGAAAACAGCTGGCGCGGGTTCTTCTTCACCCACAGCCACGAGCCCATCTCCAGCGTCAGCGGCAAAAAGATGCGCCCGGACCGCGCGCTGGCCTGCCGGTACAAGTGGTCCCACAGGTCGCCGTGCGCCAGGTATTGCAGGCTTTGCGGCTCAAAGATGTAGCGGTAGTGGCTGTGCGAGGCAGTGAAGATGTTTTTGAGGGCGTGCATCTCGGCCAGGTGGGCAATCGGCGTGCGGGTGTGGGCGTAGGGAAACCACAGCCGGTCGCGGGAGCCAAAGCCCGAATGGCAGTCCACCGACAGGCTAAAAGGCCGCGACAGCAGCTCGGCCTGCACCACCGCGCACACGGCCTGGTTCTCAGCCTCCATCGCCGCGCCAAAGGCCCCGCGAAACCACGGCAGCCGCGCACTCAGCCGCTGCCCGCCCACCATAAACGGCACCGGCTCGCGCGCATCCACCGGGGCATTGCGCATCAGGTCCACCCCCTGCGGATTGGCCCGCGTGCCCAGCGCCATGCCGCCGGGGTTGACGATGGGCATGAACACCAAACGCACCGATTCCAGCTGGCGGTGCAGCGCGCTGTCCCAGGCCAGCCGCTCCACCAGGCTGTGCAGGTAGGCAATCACCACGCCCGCGCCGATGCGCTCCAGCCCGTGCACCCCGCCAAAGTAGCCCACGGCGGGCACATCCAGCGCGGGGTTGCCCAAGGTGATGCAGCGCACCGGGTAGCTGCCGCCGCCGGGCAGGTCCACGCTACACACGGTGCGCGCCTGCAAGTGGCTACCGCCCAGAGCGATGGTGCGCTCCAGCGCGTCCAGCTCGGGCAGGGCAAAGGGGGATGGGTGGGGCACGGGGCAGCATAGCGACACCGGCGGCGCTGCGGGGGGTAAAGCCAGCGCGTTGCATGGCTATTGCACGTGGTCACGCGGCTGTCACGCGGCGGGTTTAGGGTGGGCGCTCTGTTTTATCAGGAGCCCATCATGGTCTTGTTACGCAAAGCAGCGGTGATGCTCTCGGTCATGCGCCTGGTGGCGCTGCCCGCCTGCCTGGTCTACGGCGTGTGGGAGCTGTGCGCCTTGCAGCGGGCGCGGTGGCGCTACTCTTCTGCATCCAGGTAGACGTAGCCGCCATGCCCGCCCTGGCCGCAGTCGGCGCCAATGGTGCTGAAGTCGATTTCGTCCCCCGGTTCTACGCCCAAATGCGTAGACCCTGGGCTGTCAGCAGCCTTGGATACGAATCGCGTAGGCCGCCATTTCCGCACTATTGCGCATCCCCAGCTTGCGGCGAATGTTCTCGCGGTGCTTGCGGGCGGTGGCTTCGCTGGTGCCCAGTTTTTGGCTGATTTCCTTGCTGGTCAGGCCCTCGCCCACCAGATGGAGCACGGTGCTTTCGCTGGACGTAAGCTTGCTGGGCGGGGTGCTCTGTAGTTCGGGCACAAACAGGCGGGCGATTTCGGCGCTGATGTAGCGCTTGCCCTGCGCCACCCGCCGAATGGCCAGCAGCAGTTCTTCGCTGTCCTCATTTTTAGGCAAATAGCCCGCCGCCCCCAAGGAGAGTGCGGCGCGGATGCTCTGCGCGTCCAGCCGCGCCGTGACCACCAGCACCTTGACGGACATTTGCGCGCGGTTCAAGGCCTCCATGACGCCCAGGCCATCCAGCCGGGGCAGGCCCAGATCCAGCAGCAGCACGTCCGGCTGGGTGTGCAGCGTCTGGGCCAGCGCCTGTTCGCCGTCCTTCACCACGCCCACGCAGTGCATATCTGGCTGGGTGCCCAGCAGCATGTGCAGCGCATCGGCCAAAAGCGCGTGGTCTTCCGCAATCAGGATTTGAATAGGTAGCATGCGGGAAGATTATCGCCAGCGCGCGGCGTTTCTACCCATCGGGCAAAGGAAAGGGGGCTGACGTGTTCAAACCAAAACAGAGCGAGGGGTTGCAGGCATACGAAGAAAAAGCCTTTGCGCTGTACTTCCTGTACGACATCCATTACCCCTACATCAGCATCACCCTGATGTCGCTCGTATCGGTGTGGCTGATGGTTGGACATGTGCCCACCGTGTCGATTGCGCTGTGGTTCTTTGGCGGAGGTGCTGTGACGCTGCTGCGCGAGGTGTTTGTGCTGCGCATGAAGCCCATACTGGCCCAAGGCCGTGGTTACCGCACCGTATTGTGGGGTTTTGGTCTGCTCTTGCTGCTGACCGGTGTGACCTGGGGCGCATTTGCGTGGCTGTATTTCGACCTACAAAAACCCCTCACGCTGTTGATGGTGGGCTGCTACCTGGCCGGCCATGTGGGAGGAGCGATCACACCCCTGTCCATTTTTTTACCCACTTTCTATTTGTTTGCCTTGCCCGCCGTATTGCCCTATGTGTACCTGCTGGCCACAGCGGGCACCGAAGAGCACCTTGTTCTGGCGGGTCTGAGCATGCTGTTTCTGTTTTCCATGTCGGGGTATGCGCATCTGACCAACCGCCTGCACCGCGAATCCATGCGCCTGCGCTTTGAAAACCAACGCCTCATCGAAGACCTGGAGCTGCGCAAAGCCGATGCCGAAAACGCATCCCACACCAAAAGCCTGTTCCTGGCCGGCATCAGCCACGACCTGAAGCAACCCATCCGGGCCATCGCCCTGTACACCGGCTTCCTGCGCCACAACGCCGCGCAGACCAATGGCCGCGAGGTGGTCGTGCAAACGGCCACCAAGATAGAAAAAGCCGTGGCCTCCATCCACGGGCAAATTACCCGTTTGCTGGAGCTGTCCCGGTTGGAATCGGGGGCCATGCCCCTGCACGAAGATGCCGTGCCGCTGGAGACCTTGTTTGCCCACTGCCACAGCCTGTTTGCCGCCCAGGCGGCGGCGCAGCAGGTACGCCTGCACTTTGCGCACCGCCAGCAAGTGGTCTGGACCGACCGCCGCATGCTGGAGTCGATCCTGGAGAACCTGGTCAGCAACGCTGTTAAACACACGCCGAATGGCGCTGTCTATGTGGGCACCCGACTGCGCACCAGTTACCCCGCAGGCCAGCAGCTGTGCATTGAAGTGCGCGACTCCGGCGTGGGCATCGCCCCGGCGCAACTGCCCTTGCTGTTCGATGCCTACCGTAGCTTCGACGACCGCGCTGCCAGCGAAAGCCACGGTCTGGGCCTGGCCATCGCCAAAGCCCAGGCCAGCTACCTGGGCTGCGACATCGTGGTCGCGTCTGCGGTGGGGGCTGGGTCTCGGTTTACGGTGTGCGGGCTGCATGGGGCCGCCGCCACGTAAATCTTCCGAACTTGCACCAGCCGCTACGCCCCGTCGGGAATCTCCGGCTCGACCAGCTGCGCCAGCAGCCCCAGCGATTCCTGCCACCCAAGGTAGCAAAACTCCACCGGAATCACCGCCGGAATCCCCTCCTGCACGATGTTCAACTCGGTGCCGCAGGCCACTGGGCGCAACGTCACCGTGACCTGCATTTCGCCCGGCAGGCTGGGATCGTCAAAGGTGTCGGTGTAGCGGATCTGGGTGTGCGGCGTGAGTTCGGTGTACGTGCCGCCAAACGAATGGCTGCTGCCGGTGCCGAAGTTGGTGAACGACATGCGAAAGCTGCCGCCCACCCGCTCCTCCGAGTGGTGCATCTTGGCCGTGAACCCGTGCGGCGGCAGCCACTTGACCCGGGCATCGGGGTCAAGAAAGGCGCGGTACACGCGCTCGGGCGGGGCGCGCAGGACGCGGTGCAGGCGGACGGTGTGGGTTTGGGTGGTCATGGGTGAACTCCTCTGCTGAAACCGGACAATTAATCACACGGAACTTGGTAGTCCATCCATGTGGGGGCGGTCATGCAATCCATTTTTGACCCGTAGCGATCGCAATTTCAATAATCACGGCATAAGCGCCCAAAGAAACTCCGATCGCACTAGAAAAGCAAATTATTCTCTTGCCAAGGGATGCCGTTTTCTCTAACAAACGCCACTCAGTTATTGCGCCCCAAATCATCAAAACAATCCAAATCAACATGCATGCGTCAGGTAAATAAGAAATATTTAGTTGAAGAGCAACTGTACCCATCAAGAGAAACAACCAAATAGGACAAAACAGATAACACTGGGTTCCAAAGGCATCTCTGAAAGCCGTGCGTCCAAAGCCTCGCCCTGAGGCGGAAAGCGTTGCAAGTGCCCACACAAATGGCAATGTGCATAGGACAAAAGCAATCACGAGACTCGCATCCGCGATGGCGGGCATTGATTCAAGATCCTTGTCCGTTTTATTGACAGCAATAGTCAGCGGCACGGTTCCAAGCAAAAAGAAAAGTACGGGCGGCATTCGATCGTCAAATTTTGGACCGTCTGCCTTTGATTTCTCTAAAGCCATTTTTCGCAGAAAAGTTATTGGGTGAAAAATTAAATCAACCAGGGTGATGGGGAATAGACAAATCCATGCAAATAACTCCAGCGTATTTTCTTCTATGGCTTGCGAAAGTTTCAGTGGTTCCATGTCCATAGCCCCTTCAGTGATTCAGTGGTTGAAAACAGCGTTTCGCACCGATTTTGGGTCGCGGAAGCCTGCGCTCCAACCCCAAAATGGATGACACATCCAGCATTTGCCAGCACCGCACAAAAAAAGCCCCGCCAGTCTCACGACTGCGGGGCTTCTTCATGGCATTAACGCTACAAATTAAATAGCTACTCGCGCACTCAGAATAAGCGCCAGAGGCACTTTTCGCTTAAATCCACTTACACCAGCAGCGCATTCACGCGTTTGACGTAAGCCGCTGGATCGGCAGGCAAACCGCCCTCGGCCAGCAGCGCTTGGTCAAACAGGATATGCGCCAGATCGTTGAAGTGCACCGAGCCCTCCAGCTTCTTCACCAGGGGATGGTCGGCGTTCACTTCCAGCACGGGTTTGACTTCCGGGGCGACCTGGCCGGCTTGCTTGAGCATGCGGGCGAGCTGGGTGCTCATGCCGTCGTCTTGCACCACCAGGCAGGCAGGGCTGTCGACCAAACGGGTGGTGACGCGCACGTCTTCGGCCTTGTCTTTCAGGGCTTCTTTCAGCTTGGCCAGCAGGGGTTTGAAGGTTTCGGCGGCCTCGATAGCGGCTTTCTTTTCGTCCTCATCCAGCAGCTTGCCCAGGTCGACCGCGCCCTTGGCGACGGACTGCATCGGGGTGCCGTCGAAGTCTTGCAGGTAGTTCAGCGCCCACTCGTCCACGCGATCGGTCATCAAGAGCACTTCGATGCCCTTCTTCTTGAAGACTTCGAGCTGCGGGCTGTTCTTGGCTGCGGCGGCGTTGTCGGCGGTGATGTAGTAGATGGCGTCTTGGCCTTCTTTCATGCGCGCCTTGTACTCGGCCAGCGACACGGTGGTGCTGTCGGTGGTGCTGCTGGCAAAGCGCAGCAGCTTGGCCAGGCGTTCGCGGTTGGAAAAGTCTTCGCCCAAGCCTTCTTTGAGCACCGCACCGAACTCGGCGTAGAACTGGCTGTACTTGCCGACCAGGGCCTTGTCTTCGTCGCTGACCACATCGGTCACATCATCGGTGGCCACGGGCAAAGCATTGTGCTTGGCCAAATCTTCCAGCATGCCCAAGACGCGCTTGGTGCAGCCTTCGCGGATGGCTTTGACGTCGCGGCTTTCTTGCAGCAGCTCGCGGCTCACGTTCAGCGGCAGGTCGGCGGAATCGACCACGCCCTTGACGAAGCGCAGGTAGCTAGGCAGCAGGGCTTCGGCATCGTCCATGATGAAGACGCGCTTCACGTACAGCTTGAGGCCGCCCTTTTTGTCGCGGTTCCACAGGTCTTGCGGGGCTTTGCCGGGCACATACAGCAGCTGGGTGTACTCGGTGCTGCCTTCAACGCGGTTGTGGGTGTGGGCCAGCGGGGCTTCATAGTCGTGGCTGATCTGCTTGTAGAAGTCGTCGTACTGCTCGGGGGTAATGTCTTTTTTGGCGCGGGCCCAGATGGCGCTGGCTTTGTTGACGGCTTCCCATTCGCCGGTGTTGACCATGCCACCGGGTTGGCGGCCGCCTTCTTCATTGCTTGGGTCGATCAGGTCGCCGTCTTTCCACTCTTCTTTTTCCATCAGGATGGGCAGGCTGATGTGGTCGGAGTATTTGCTGATGATGCCCTTGAGCTTCCAGGCGGATGCGTAGTCCAGGGCGTCGTCGCGCAGGTGCAGGATGACGCTGGTGCCGCGCTGGTCGCGGGTGATGCCTTCGACCTCGAACGCGCCGCCACCGCTGGCGCCGCCGTCGCTAGACCAGCGCACGCCTTCAGAGGCAGCGGTTCCGGCGCGGCGGGATTCGACGGTGATGCGGTCGGCCACGATGAAGCCGGAGTAAAAGCCCACGCCGAACTGGCCGATCAATTGCGAGTCGGCCTTTTGATCGCCCGACAGCTTGCTGACGAAGTCCTTGGTGCCGCTCTTGGCGATGGTGCCCAGGTTGTCAATGGCTTCTTGCTGCGTCAGGCCAATGCCGTTGTCGGCGATGGTCAGGGTTTTGGCATCCTTGTCGAAGGACACGCGCACTTCGAGGTTGGGCGCATCTTCATACAGACCGGGAGTGGCGATGGCTTCAAAGCGCAGCTTGTCGCATGCGTCCGAGGCGTTGGACACCAATTCGCGCATGAAAATTTCTTTGTTGGAATACAGCGCGTGGGTGACGAGGTGCAGCATTTGGGCCACGTCGGACTGGAAGGGAAGCGTTTGCTTGGTCATGTTCGTGTGTGTAGATAGTTCGGGAAAAGAGGTGTCGGCACGCACAGGAATGCACAGTTACCGGGCAACCCTCAATTATGGCCGGGCAGGTCAATTGCAAGCCCTATGGCGCGGGGCAGGCCCGCAAAGTTGAATTTGTAAATATCGTATACAAAGTTTCCGCCAAAAACAGCCGATTCTGTGCATTAGTTGCCGCCGTCACATTCCCCCGCGACGATGATGGCCGCCGCGTTTGCGGGCGTGGGCATTGGCCTGCTGGGCGTGTCGCTGGCGTTTGGCCTGACGCTGGTGACCGGGGCTTACGCCCTGGGCCCGATCTCGGGCGGCCACTTCAACCCGGCCGTATCGATTGGCCTGGCGATTGGCAAGCGCTTCCCCGCATCCGGCCTGCCTGGCTACATCATTGCGCGGGTGCGTTTGCCACCAACGGCTTTGGGGCCAACTCGCCCGGCGGTTTCAGCATGCAGTCGGTGCTGATCTGCGAAGTGGTGATGACCGCTATCTTCCTGATCGTGATTTTGGGCTCCACCGCCAAGCGCGCGGCCGGTGCCTTTGACGCCCGCAGCACCGGCCCGGCGCTGTTCGGGCCCGGTGCAATGGGCGATTTGTGGCTGTTCTGGGTGGCCCCCATCGTAGGCGCGATTGTGGGTGCGGTGATTTACAACCTGCTGCTGAGTGACGAGTGATTTATATGCTTTTTAGGCCGCTAGCCCTTATTTAATAGGCGAGAGAAGCTATTAAATAAATAGCAAATCAATCCATGGCGATAATGCCGCGATGGAACTCACCCCACTCCGTGCATTTCTGGCCGTGGCCCGCCACGGCCAGCTGGTGCGGGCGGCCGAGCAACTGCACCTGACCCAATCCGCGCTGTCCAAGCAGATCAAGGGCCTGGAGGACGAGCTGGGCGTGCTGCTGTTTGCGCGCACGCCCACCGGCATGGTGCTCACCGGCGAGGGGCGGCGGCTGTTGCCGCTGGCCAGCCGGACCGTGGAGTCGGTACACGACATCAGCGCGCTGGCAGCGCAGATGCGGGGCACGGTGTCGGGCGGGCTGCGGCTGGGCACCATCATCGACCCCGAATCCATCCGCCTCGGCCCGCTGCTGGCGGCCCTGCTGGAGTTTTACCCGCACGTAGACGTGGCGCTGCAGCACGGCATTTCGGGTAGCGTGCTGCAGATGCTGCGCGATGGCGAGGTGGATGCCTGCTTCTTCCTGGGCGCACTGAAAGACCCGGACATCGCCGTGCGCCAGCTCTGGCTGGAGCACTACGTGGTGGTCGGCCCCGTGGCCTGGGAAGCGCGGCTGCGCCAGGCCGACTGGAGCGACCTGGCCGCCATGCCCTGGCTGTCCACCCCGGTGGGCGGCTCGCAGTACGGCCTGGTGGCCCAGATGTTTGCCGAACGCGGCCTGAGCCACCGCACCTCGGTGCAGGCCGACCAGGAAGCCACCATGCTGGAGCTGGTGCAAAGCGGCGTGGCCCTGAGCCTGATGCGCGAACGCATCGCCGCACCGGTGCTACAGCGGGGCCAGTTGGTGGTGTGGCAGGGCGTGCGCCTGCCGTGCCCGCTGTCGCTGCTGTACCGCCGCGCCGATGAAAACGCCGCCACCCTCCAGGCCCTGCTGGCCATGCTACAGGTGGTGTGGCCGGTGGATCCCAGCGATCCCGTTGACTAGGGGTTTTCACCATGCAGCGCCCGGAGGCAGGCGCGCAAGTCCTTGTTAGCAAAGGCTATTCCTGCACGTTGATGCTGGGTTGCCGCAAAGTCACTCTTTGAAACGGGGCCATCTCCCTAGACTGCGCCCAGACCGGTTTTCCTGGTCGGTGGCGACGCGCCACGCACCCCCACAAGTCCATCTCCTGGAGACATAAGAAATGCCCATTCCCGCCCCTGCCAGCGACGCGCTGGAGCAAGCCACCTACCGCAAGGTCATGTGGCGGCTGATTCCCTTTCTGTTCCTGTGCTACGTGGTGGCCTACCTGGACCGCGTCAACGTAGGCTTTGCCAAGCTGCAGATGCTGACCGATTTGAAGTTCAGCGACACCGTGTACGGCCTGGGGGCGGGCATCTTCTTCATCGGCTACTTTTTGTTCGAAGTGCCCAGCAACATGATCTTGCACCGCACCGGGGCCCGGGTGTGGATCGCCCGCATCATGGTCACCTGGGGCGTGATTTCTTCCTGCATGATGTTCGTCACCACCCCCACCATGTTCTATGTGCTGCGCTTCTTTCTGGGCGTGGCGGAAGCGGGCTTCTTCCCCGGCATCATCCTGTACCTGACGTACTGGTTCCCATCGGCACGCCGCGCCCGCGTGGTGGCGCTGTTCATGACGGCCATTGCCTTGTCGGGCGTGGTGGGCGGCCCGCTGTCGGGCTGGATCATGCAGGCCTTTGCCGGGGTGAACGGCTGGGCGGGCTGGCAATGGCTGTTTTTGCTGGAAGGCATTCCGTCGGTGCTGGTGGGCATCGGCGTGTACTTCTACCTCGATGACTCCATCGCCCAAGCCCCCTGGCTCACCGATGCCGAAAAGCGCCTGCTGATCGACAACATTAGCCGCGACGAAGGTTCCCGCGCCGACCACAGCCTGAAGCAAGTCTTCCGCAATGGCCGGGTGTGGCTGATGGCCAGCATCTACTTTTGCTTCATCATGGGCCTGTACGGCATCAGCTTCTGGCTGCCGCAGCTGATCAAAACGGCGGGCGTGAAGGACGTGCTGGATGTGGGCCTGCTGACCATGATTCCCTACGCCCTGGCCGCCGTGGCCATGGTGCTGGCCAGCCGCAGCTCGGACCGCAGTGGCGAACGCCGCTGGCACACCGCCGGGGCCGGTTTCGTTGGCGGTATCGGCCTGATCCTGAGCGGCATCTTCGGCGGCGATCTGGCGCTGGCCATGGCCGCACTGAGCCTGGCCACCATGGGCATTCTGACCAGCCTGCCCCTGTTCTGGACGCTGCCGACCAGCATGCTGCGCGGCTCGGCGGCGGCAGCGGGTATTGCGCTAATCAACGCCGTGGGCAACCTGGCCGGGTTCGTCAGCCCTT
Organism: Rhodoferax sp. LB1P47; assembly: GCF_056521445.1. NCBI lineage: Bacteria > Pseudomonadati > Pseudomonadota > Betaproteobacteria > Burkholderiales > Comamonadaceae > Rhodoferax > Rhodoferax sp. LB1P47. The sequence goes on from NZ_JBWMAU010000009.1 coordinate 151,737, forward strand.
TCATGGTGGGCAGCATCAAGGATGCCACCGGCAGCACCACAGCAGGCCTGTATGTGCTGGCAGGCAGCCTGTTTCTGGGCGGCATACTGGTGCTACTGGCCACCCGTGGCCGCCACCAGCCCGCAGCGCTGGCAATCCGCCCAGCGCGCTCTTAGCGCCTACCAAAGCCGACCAACGTCTGTCAACGCCGGATCGCCTGTCCTTATGAAGCCCTCCTTGCCGGTTGACCAGCGCACCCTGCTGCGCAGCCTGTTCGATGCGGCCATCGCTGCCGCACAACCCGCGCTGTGCCTGCCCCCGCACCTGCCACCCTCTCCCAAGGGGCGCACCATCGTTATCGGCGCAGGCAAGGCCTCGGCAGCGATGGCCCGGTCGCTGGAAGCGCATTGGCCCGGCCCGCTCGAAGGCCTGGTCATCACCCGCTATGGCTATGCCGTGCCGTGTGAACGCATCGAAATCGCCGAAGCCGCCCACCCGGTGCCCGATGCCGCAGGCCAGCAGGCCACCCAGCGCATCCGCAACATGGTGAGCGGACTGACGGCAGATGATTTGGTGATCGCCCTTATCTCCGGCGGCGGCTCGTCGCTGCTGGTCGCCCCCGCCGCGGGCCTGACCCTGGCCGACAAGCAGGCCGTGAACAGCGCGCTGCTGGCGTGCGGTGCCAGCATCTCCGAGATGAACTGCGTGCGCCGCCACCTGTCCCAGGTCAAAGGCGGTCGCCTGGCCGCCGCCTGCCACCCGGCGCGGGTGTGGACCCTGCTGATCTCCGATGTGCCGGGCGACGACCCCATCAATATCGCCTCCGGCCCCACCGTGGCCGACCCCACCAGCTGCGCCGATGCGCTGGCCACCATCGAGCGCTACCGCATCCCAGTGCCGCCCGCCGTACGCGCCTTGCTGGAAAGCGGCCAGGGCGAGAGCGTGAAGCCCGGCGATCTGCGGCTGGCGCGCTGCACCACGCGCACCATCACCGCCCCGCAAATGGCCCTGGAAGCCGCCGCCGCCGTGGCCCGCGCCGCCGGGGTCACCCCCTACATCCTGGGCGACAGCCTGGAGGGTGAGGCCCGCGACCTGGGCAAGACCATGGCCGGCATCGCCCGCCAAGTGGTGCTGCACGGCCAGCCGTTCAAAACGCCCTGCGTGCTGCTGTCGGGCGGCGAGACCACGGTCACCGTCAAGGGCCAAGGCCGGGGCGGGCGCAATGTGGAATTTTTGCTGTCATTGGCAGTGGCCCTGGACGGCCTGCCCGGCGTGCACGCCCTGGCGGGCGATACCGACGGCGTGGACGGGGCCGAAGAAATCGCCGGGGCCGTCATCACGCCCGACACCCTGGCCCGCGCCTGGGCGCTGGGCATCCCCCCCCGGCACAGCCTAGACCACAACGACGGCCACGGCTTCTTCCAGGCGCTGGGCGACTCGGTGGTAACCGGACCCACGCTGACCAATGTGAACGACTTCCGCGCCATCCTGATCGAGGGCTGAATGGCTTTTAGGCCGCTAGCCCTTATTAGAACGGCGCAGCAAGCTATTGTTTTAATAGCATGCAAGCTGCCGCCTATGCCTGCCAGCCCGCACCTTTCTATCGATCGCGGCAGGCCCCCCGCCCACGATGGTGTCGCCAGATGAGAGGCCGCGTGCGGGCTTAAAACTTCTCGTGCGGGGCCAGGTAGCGCCACTGCCCCAGCGGCAGATTGCCCAGCATCACATTGCCGATGCGCACGCGCTTCAGGCCCACCACCTTCAGGCCCACCAGCTCGCACATGCGGCGAATCTGGCGCTTTTTGCCTTCGGTCAGCACAAAGCGCAGTTGCTCGGGGTTTTGCCAGGTCACCTTGGCGGGCTGGAGTTGCTGGCCGTCCAGGCTGAGGCCGTGGCGCAGCTTGGCCAGCATGGCGGGGGGGAACACGGCTTGCACGTTGCTGGTGACCGGGTCGTCGTCGTCCATGCGCACCAGTTGGCCGGTGGGCGCGGGCTGGCCCAGGCCGTGGTAGGCCACGCGGACCAAATATTCCTTCTCCATGTCCGAGTCTTCACCGATGAGCTGGCGGGCCACGCGGCCGTCTTGCGTCATCACCAGCAGGCCGATGGAGTCGATGTCCAGCCGCCCGCAGGGGGCCAGGCCGCGCAACTGGTTGGGGTGGTGGAAGAAGCGGGCGTTGTCGTCCACCCAGCGGTTTTGCGGGGTAAACAGCGTGACCGCCGGTTCGTGCCCGTCCTCGGCCTGGGCGCTCACATAGCCCATGGGTTTGTTGATCAGGATGGTGACCTGGGTGGCCTGGTGGCCGCTGGCGGCCTTGTCGATCTGGATGCGGTCGCTGGGCGTGACCTTGACCCCCATCTCGGCAACCGCCCCGTTGACCTTGACCCAGCCCTTGGCGATCCATTCATCGGCCTCGCGGCGCGAACACATGTTCATGTCGGCCATGCGCTTGTTCAGGCGGATGGGGTCAGTGCTGCTGACCGTTCCCGTGGCACCTGCGGGGGGCGCGGCGCGGCGGAAGGGGACAGGGGGTGCAGGGGGTTGGATGGGGGTGTTCATAATTTGCTATTAGTTATGTAGCTACTTGTGCAGGTAGTATCTGCGCTAGAGGCATATTTCTTTACATTTTACGCCTGTAGCAGCCGGTAGCCCACCCCAGTTTCCGTCAGCAAATGCACCGGCTGCGCCGGGTCGGCCTCCAGCTTTTGCCGCAGGTGGCCCATGTGGATGCGCAGGTAGTGGCTTTGCTGGGTGTGGGCCGGGCCCCAGACTTCGCGCAGCAGCTGGCGGTGGGTGAGCACCCGGCCTGCGTTGCTGGCCAGCACCGAGAGCAGGCGGTATTCGATGGGGGTGAGGTGTACCTCGGCACCGCCCCGGCGCACCAGGCGGGCGGTGCGGTCTACCTCCACCGTGCCAAAGCGGAACACGGCCTCCTCGCTGCCCTCGGCCACGCGGGGGCGGCGCAGGTTGGCGCGCACGCGGGCCAGCAGCTCGCCCACGCCGAAGGGCTTGGTCAGGTAGTCATCCGCCCCGGCATCCAGCGCGGCGATTTTGTCGGCCTCGCCGCTGCGGGCCGACAGCACGATGATGGGCACGGCCGACCAGCCGCGCACGTCGCGCAGCACGTCTAGCCCGTCGCCATCGGGCAGGCCCAGGTCGAGCACCAGCAGGTCGGGCTTGCGGGTGCCGGCTTCCGTCAGGCCTTGTTGGGCAGTGCCGGCCTCGAAGACTTGCCAGCCTTCGGCCTCCAGCGCGGCACGCACGAAGCGGCGGATGTGGGGTTCGTCTTCGACGAGGACGGCGACAGGGGTAGTCATGGGGACGCATAGCCAGACATCCGACCCCCACCCCAGCCCTCCCCCGGTGGGGGAGGGGGCAATGCGGGGCCCGGTATTGCTCCCTCCCTCTTCGGGGGAGGGCTGGGGAGGGGGCGGGCGGTCATCAACGGTGTGCTCAAGGGATTTCCGGTGGGGGTTTGCGCGGCAGTGTGAGGGTGAATTCTGCGCCACCGCCCGGAGCGTTGGCGGCGCTGATCTGGCCCCGGTGCGCATCGGCGATGGCTTTGCAGATGGCCAGGCCCAGGCCCACGCCGGGGGTGGCCGATTCGGTGCTGCCCCGGGTGAATTTGTCGAACAGCTCCGCCTCGCGGCCGCGCAGTTTGGCGGGCAGGCCGGGGCCGTGGTCGCGCACCGTGAGCACCAGGCTGGTGGGGGTGGCGCGGGCAGTCAACACGATGGGCGCCGCGCCATATTTGGCGGCGTTTTCCAGCAGGTTCACCAGCACGCGCTCCAGCAGCACCGCGTCATATTCAACCAGCGGCAGGTCGGCGGGCACATCGGTATCCACAGGCTGGCCACGCAGGGCCGGGCCAGCGGCGCGGATGGCGGAGCCCACCAGCTCTTCCACCGACTGCCAGTCGCTGCGCAGGGCCACGCCGCCGTTTTGCAGCCGCGCCATGTCCAGCAGGTTGGTGACCAAGGCCGAGAGTTCGCGGGCCTGCACCACCATCGCTTGCGCGGTATCGGCCTGCGCGGGGGCCAGCGGCGGTTGGGAGGTTTGCAGCGACTCGGCCAGGCCCATCAGCGCGGTCAGCGGGGTGCGCACGTCGTGCGAAATGGCGGCCAGCAAGGTGTTGCGCAGGCGCTCGGATTCCATGTGGACGACGGCCTCTTGCGCCACCTCCACGTAGTGCACGCGCTCCAGCGCAATGGCGATTTGCCGGGCCAGGGTTTGCAGCAGCTGCTGTTGCTCGGGGATGCGCAGCCAGCGGGCCTGGCTGGGCTTGAGGGCCAGCACGCCGCGCACCCGCATGGGAGCTTGCAGCGGCACGCAATGCCAGGGGTGGGCGGGCAAGGTGGTGGTGGCCAGCCCGGCACTTTTACCGGTGCGCAACACCCAGTCGGCAATGCCAGTGTCGAAGTCGTGCGGCAGCAGGGTGGGCAGGATAAGGCGACCTGTGCCAGTGTCGGGGTGTTCGGCCACCAGCACCATCACCTTGCCGCCTTTGACCGGGTCGAAGGCCTCGCCCTCGACCTGGGTGAACAGGCGCTGCACAGCGGTCTGGCCGATCTGTACCACCTGGCTGGTCAGCAGCGCGGCGGACAGTTCCCGCGTCAGGTCGAACAGGGCCTGGGCCCGGCGCTCGCGGCTGGCAGCGATGCGGGCCGCAAAGCGCAGCCCGGCGGTGAGCTGGCCGGTCAGCAGGCCGATGGCCAGCATCACACAGAAGGTCACCAGGTACTGCACGTCGCTGACGGCAAACGAGAAGCGCGGCGGCACAAAGAAGAAGTCGAACGCGGCCACGTTCAGCACCGCTGCCAGCGCCGCCGGGCCGCGCCCACAGCGCATGGCGACCAGCACCACGGCCACCAGAAACAGCATCACGATGTTGGCCAGATCCAGCCAGTCCGCCAGCGGCGCGGCCAGCAGGCTGACCAGCACCGCTGCGCCCACGGCGGCGGCATAGGCGGGCCAGCGGGGGCTGCTACTGCCGTCGGCATCCGAGGGCAGTAGCGTGCGGGGCAGGCTGCGGGCGCTGGGGCTGGCGCCAACTTCCAGCACGTCCAGCGTGGGGGCCAGGGTGGCGAGTTGGCGGGTCAATGGCGGGGCCAGCCGGTGCCACAGCTGCCAGCGCGGCGGCGGGTGGGGGCGGCCCAGCACCAGGGTGGCGCAGTTCAGGGTGGCCGCCTGGCGCACGAGCACTTCGGCAATAGGGCTGCCGGTGAGCACGGCCGTGTCGGCGCCCAGGGTTTCGGCCAGTTGCAGCACGGTCAAAATGCGGTCGCGCTCGGCGGCCTCTAGGCGTTGCAGCAGCGGGGTTTCCACATACGCGGCATGCCAGCGCACGTTGAGCTGCCCGGCCAGCCGCGCCGCGCTGCGCACGGTGTGCTCGGCACCCACATGCGGGCCCACGCAGGCCAAAATGGCGCCCGAGGTGTTCCACACCGGCGGCAAGGTGGAGGCACTGCCCGACTGCTCCACCCGGTAGCTGCGCACGTCGTCTTCCACATGCTCGGCGGTGCGGCGCAGGGCGATTTCACGCAGCGCCATCAGGTTGCCTTTGCGGAAGAAGTTTTGCGCCGCCCGTGCCGCCTGCTGCGGCAGGTAGACCTTGCCCGCCTGCAGCCGGGCGGTGAGCTCGTCCGGGGTGACATCCACCAGGATGATTTCATCGGCACTGTCGAGCACGGTGTCAGGCACGGTCTCGGTCACGCGGATACCGGTGATGGCACCCACCGTGCCGTTCAGGCTCTCCAGGTGCTGCACGTTCAGCGCCGACCAGACCTCGATGCCTGCGGCCAGCAGCTCCTGCACGTCTTGCCAGCGCTTGGGGTGGCGCGAGCCCGCCACATTGGTGTGGGCCAGCTCATCGACCAGCAGAATGGCGGGTTGGCGGGCCAGGGCGGCATCCAGGTCAAATTCGGGCAGCGTTTGGCCCCGGTAGGGCAACTGGCGCAGCGGCAACTGCTCCAGGCCATGCAGCAGGGCGGCGGTTTCTTTGCGGCCGTGGGTTTCCACCACGCCCACCAGCACCTCGCGCCCGGCCTGGTGGGCTTGCTGTGCGGCGCTGAGCATGGCGTAGGTTTTGCCCACGCCCGCGTTGGCCCCGAAGTAGATGCGCAACCGGCCTTTGGCGCGGGCGCTGTCTTGCGCTTGCAGGCGCAGCAGCAGCGCGTCGGGGTCGGGGCGTTGGTCCATGCGGTGAGGTTACTGCATGGTGTCCAGGGCTAGATTCAGTTGCAGCACGTTGACGCGCGGCTCACCCAGAAAACCCAGCCACGGTAGCTCGGTGTGCTGTGCCACCACGGCTTGCACCTTGGCGGCAACCAGCCCCCGCGCCTTGGCGACGCGCTGGGTTTGGTACAGCGCGGCCGCCGGGCTAATGTGCGGGTCCAGCCCGCTGGCCGAGGCCGTCACCAAATCCACCGGTACCGGTGCGGTATTGCCGGGGTCGGCATCGCGCAGGGCCTGGATGCGGCCCTTGACGGCATCGGTCAGCGCAGGGTTCAGCGGCCCCTGGTTGGAGCCGCTGGAGGCCGCGCTGTTGTAAGGAAAGGGCCCGGTGGCCGAGGGACGGCCCCAGAAGTGCTTGGGGTCGCTGAAGTTCTGGCCAATCAGCTCGGAGCCAACCGGTTTGCCGTCGCGCAGGATCAGGCTGCCAGCGGCTTCTTTCGGAAAAGCCGCCTGGCCCACGCCGGTGACGACCAGGGGGTAGAGCACGCCGGTGAGCAGCGTGAGGACGGTAAATAACACCAGGGTGGGGCGGAGGATGGGGTTCATTGTGGATTCCAAAGTTAAGTCGTTGCGTTATGCACCGTGGGTGGCTGCCCGCCCCCACCCCAACCCTCCCCCGTGGGGGGAGGGGGTAAGACAGGAGTCCTTTACTCCTCCCTCCCCCTTCGGGGGAGGGCCGGGGTGGGGGCGGGCGGCCATCAACGGGGGTTAAACAAAGTTGGCCGCAACCAGCACCATGTCAATTGCCTTGATGCCGATAAAGGGCACAACCAGGCCGCCCAGGCCGTAGATCAGCAGGTTGCGGCGCAGCAGCGCGGCGGCTCCCACAGGCCGGTATTGCACGCCCTTGAGCGCCAGTGGCACCAGGAACATGATGATCAGCGCGTTGAAGATCACCGCCGACAAGATGGCGCTGGACGGGCTGCCCAGTTCCATCACATTCAGCGCCTTCAGCTGCGGGTAGGTGCTGACGAAGATGGCCGGAATGATGGCGAAGTACTTGGCCACGTCGTTGGCGATGGAGAAGGTGGTCAGCGCGCCGCGCGTCATCAACAGCGCCTTGCCGGTTTCCACAATCTCCAGCAGCTTGGTGGGGTTGGAGTCCAGGTCCACCATGTTGCCGGCCTCCTTGGCCGCCTGGGTGCCGCTGTTCATGGCCACGGCCACGTCGGCCTGGGCCAGGGCGGGTGCGTCGTTGGTGCCGTCGCCGGTCATGGCGACCAGGTGGCCTTCACTCTGGTATTGGCGGATCAAGGCCAGTTTTTGCTCGGGCGTGGCTTCGGCCAAAAAGTCATCGACTCCGGCTTCGGCGGCAATGGCCGCAGCGGTGAGCTTGTTGTCGCCGGTGATCATCACGGTCTTGATGCCCATGCGGCGCAGCTCGCCGAAGCGTTCTTTGATGCCTGCTTTGACGATGTCTTTCAGCTCGACCACGCCCAAAACCGTGTTGCCTTCCACCACCACCAGCGGCGTGCTGCCCCGGCGGGCTACGTCGTCGGCCTGCTGGCTGACTTCGGTGGGCATGCGGCCGTTCTGCGCCTGCACATATTTGCGGATCGCGTCCACCGCGCCCTTGCGCAGCACGCGGGTTTGGCCACCCGCCACCACGTCGATGCCGCTCATGCGGGTTTGGGCGGTGAACGGCATGTCGGTTGTTTTGCCCACCAGAGCCTGTAAAAACCCCAAGCGTTGGGCCAGCGTGACGATGCTGCGGCCCTCGGGCGTTTCGTCGGTTTGCGAGGCTTGGGCGGCGCAGGCGGCCAGCTGGGACTCCAGCACGCCGGGAGCGGGGAAGAAGGCGGATGCCTGGCGATTGCCGTGGGTGATGGTGCCGGTTTTGTCCAGCAGCAGCACGTCCACGTCGCCAGCGGCTTCCACCGCGCGGCCGGAGGTGGCAATCACGTTGGCCTGCATCATGCGGCTCATGCCAGCCACGCCCACCGCCGACAGCAGGCCGCCGATGGTGGTGGGGATCAGGCAGACCAGCAGCGCGATCAAGGCCGTCATGCTCACCACGGTGCCTGTGCCTGCCGCCTGCACGCTGAACATCGAGAACGGCAGCAACGTCACGGTGACCACCAGGAACACGATGGTTAGCGCCACCAGCAGAATCGTCAACGCGGTTTCATTCGGCGTTTTCTGCCGCTTGGCACCTTCGACCATGCTGATCATGCGGTCCAGGAAGGACTCGCCGGGGTTCACGCTGATGCGCACCACCAGCCAGTCGGACAGCACCCGCGTACCGCCGGTGACACTGGAGAAGTCGCCACCCGACTCGCGCACCACCGGTGCCGATTCCCCGGTAATGGCGCTCTCGTCCACCGAGGCCACGCCTTCGATGACCTCGCCGTCCAGCGGAATCAAATCATGCGCTTCCACCAGCACCACGTCGCCCTTGCGCAGGTTTTCAGCCTCCTCTGGGAGCCAGGTCGTGCCGTGCTTGGGCACGCGCAGTTTCTTGGCCATGGTGCTTTTCTTCAGGCCGCGCAGCGACGAGGCTTGCGCTTGCGCACGCCCTTCGGCCAGGGCCTCGGCAAAGTTGGCAAACAGCACGGTGAACCACAGCCACACCGCCACCGACAGCACAAAGCTGGCCGTGCCGTCGCCGCTTTGCAGCGCCAGCACGCCGAACAGCGTGGTCAAAATGCTGCCGATAAAGACGACAAACATCACCGGGTTGCGCCACTGCACGCGGGGGTTGAGCTTGGTGAAGGCGGCGGCCAGCGCGGGCTTGAGCAAGGCGGGGTCGAGCAACACCAAAGATTGAGGGGTGTTCATACGGAGATCTTTCGAGAATTTAAGCCAAATTGGCCTCTAGCGCAGGTGCTACCTGCGCAGATAGCTATAAAAATAGTAGCAATCATGGTTTCGCCCACAACACAAGGTGTTCGACCACCGGGCCCAAAGCCAGCGCGGGCACGTAGTTCAGCAGGCCCACCAACAGCACGGTGCCGATCAGCAGGGTCACAAACAGCGGCCCGTGCGTGGGCAAGGTGCCCACCGTCACCGGCAGCCGCTGCTTGGCGGCCAGCGACCCGGCAATCGCCAGCACAGGAACAATCACGCCAAAACGGCCCAGCCACATGGCAATGCCCAGCAGCGTGTTGTAGAACGGTGTGTTGGCCGACAGGCCCGCGAAGGCGCTGCCGTTGTTGTTGCCCGCCGAGGTCAGCGCGTACAAGATTTCGCTGAAGCCATGCGCGCCGGGGTTGGCCACACCCACAGTGCCTGCACCCGACATCACCGCCACCGCCGTGCCTGCCAGCACCACGATGGGGGTGACCAGAATGGCGATGGAGGTCAGCTTCATCTCATGCACCTCGATCTTCTTGCCCAGGTACTCGGGTGTGCGGCCAATCATCAGCCCGGCGATAAACACCGCCAGGATGGCGAACACCAGCATGCCGTACAGCCCCGTGCCCACACCGCCAAACACCACTTCGCCCAGCTGCATCATCACCAGCGGCACCATGCCGCCCAGGGGTGTGAGCGAGTCGTGCATGGCGTTCACCGCGCCGCAGGACGCAGCGGTGGTAATAACGGCAAACAGGCTGCTGGCGGTAATGCCGTAGCGCAGTTCCTTGCCTTCCATATTGCCGCCCGACTGCAGGCTGCTGGCCAGCTGGTCCACACCCAGTGGGTGCAGCAGCGGATTCCCGGCTTGCTCGGCGGGGGTGATGGAGATGACCGCCAGCACGAACATGATGGTCATGGCGGCCAGTACGGCCCAACCTTGGCGCTTGTCGCCCACCACGCTGCCGAAGGTGAAGCAGAGTGCGGCGGGGATCACAAAGATCGCCAGCATCTGCAAGAAGTTGCTCAGCGCCGAGGGGTTTTCAAACGGGTGCGCCGAGTTGGCGTTGAAGAAGCCGCCACCATTGGTGCCCAGCATTTTGATGGCCTCTTGCGACGCGACCGGGCCCATCGGCAGGGTTTGCGTCTGGGTCTTGGCATCTTCCAGCACCGGTTGGTCTTTGGCATCCAGCACCGGCGCGCCTGCGGCATCCAGCTTGGGCACCTGGTAACCGGTGGTTTCCAGTGTGGTGACTTCCTTGTAGCCGTCAAAGTTCTGGATCACGCCCTGGCCGACCAAAAATACCGCGAACACCAGCGACAGCGGCACCAGCACCCAGGCGGTGACCCGCACGATGTCGGCCCAGAAGTTGCCGATCACGGCGGTAGAGCGCGCCACAAAGCCACGCATCAACGCAAACACCACGGCAATGCCGGTGGCAGCCGAGAAGAAGTTCTGCACCGCCAGCGCCAGCATCTGGGTCAAATAGCCCATCGTGGATTCGCCTGCGTAGCCCTGCCAGTTGGTGTTGGCCGCAAAGCTGATGGCGGTGTTGAAGGACGAATCGGCCGACACCGCCGCCATGCCCTGCGGGTTCAGCGGCAGCCACACTTGCAGCCGCTGCAGCGCATAGACCACCAGCGCGCCCAGCGCATTGAAAGCCAGCAACGCCAGCGCGTAGTGCGCCCAATGCATGGACTGGGTCGGCGACGTGCCCGCCAGTTTGTACAAAGGCGCTTCAAGCTTGTGCATCCAGCCCGGCACGTTGCCGTGGGCCAAACGCGCCAGCCACAGGCCCAGCGGCCAGGCGGCGGCCAGCAGCACCAGCAGATAGACGGTCAGCAAAATCCAGGCGTTGGAGGACATCAAAACTCCTCCGCGCAAATCAGCGCATAGACCAAATACGCCAGCAACAGCACGGCGCACACGCCACCCAGGCCATACAGCATTTCGAGCGAAATCATGCACGGCCTCCCTGGGGTTTTTCGAGCTTCTGCAAGCCCTTCACCAGCAACACCATCACACCCCACAGCAGGCCCAGGCCCGCAATCCAAAGCACATCCATACCATCCCGCTTTCTTTGAAAAATTGATGGGGTAAGGGTAGGTTTACGGGCGTAAAGATGGGGTAGAGAGCGGGGGGTGGGGTGTATGGAAAGCGTAAAGACGCGGGACGAGAAACCAGAGAATTGCGGAGAACTTACGCAAGTCCTTGTGTGTTTTTTATACCGCTTTTTCTACCGCCCACAGCCGGGCAAAGCTGGCCATAGAGGCCAGGCCGGCAAACACTGCCCCCAGCCCCAGCGCCCACATCGGGCCATGCAGATGGCCCATCAGCCCAAAGCACAGCGCCACCAGCGCTGCACCGGTGGTTTGGCCCAGCAGCCGGGCCATGCCGATCACGCCGCTGGCGCCACCGCTGCGCTCGGGCGGGGCGCTGGACATCAGCGCCTTCAGATTGGGCGACTGGAAAAAGCCAAACCCCGCGCCGCACAACGCCATGCGCCACACGATGTCCAGCGTCTGCGGCTCGCTGGGCAGCAGGGCCAGCGACACCATGCCCAGGCTCAAAACCGCCAGCCCCACACCGCCCAGCAGGCCCGGTGGGTGGCGGTCGGACATGCGCCCGGCAATCGGGGCAGCCAGCGCCACCACGATGGCCCAGGCCATCATCAAAAATCCGGTGCTGATGGGGTCGCGGTGCAGCACCTCTTCAAAATAAAACGGCAGCCCTACAAACGCCAAACCCTGCGCCGCAAACGCAGCAATGGCCGTCACGGTAGACAGCGCAAACATCGGGCGGCGCAGCAAATCCAGCGGCAACATGGGGGCCGGGTGCCCGGCCTGGCGGCGCAACAGCAACCCGCCCGCCACCAGAGTGACGGCCAGCGGGGCGGCAATCCACGGCCAGGCCTCGCGCTGTGCAGCGTTACCCAAGGCCAGAATCAGCGCGGCAAATGTGGTGGCCGTCAACACGGCGGCCACCCGGTCAAAGCCGTGGCTACGCGGGGCACTGTGGGGCAGCGTGGGCACCGCGAAGGCCAGCGCCATCAGCCCCAGCGGCACGTTGATGGCAAACAGCCAAGGCCAGGTTGCCACCGACAGCACCAGCGATGCCACCGCCGGGCCGAGGGTGAAGCCCAGCCCCACCACCAGCGCGTTCAAGCCCACGCCCCGGCCCAAACGCTCCGCCGGGTACAGCTGCCGCACCAGCGCGATGTTGACGCTCATCAGTGCCCCCGCGCCAATGCCTTGCAGCGCCCGGGCCCCCGCCAGCAAGGGCAGCGTATCGGCAAACGCACATAGCAGCGACGCGGCCGTAAAGAACGCCAGCCCGCCGATATAGATGCGCCGGGCCCCCAGCGCATCACCCAGTGCGGCAAACGGCAGCAGGCTGGCCACCACGGCCAGCTGGTAAGCGTTGATGATCCAGATCGAGGTGGCCGCCGATGCGTGCAGATCGGCGGCAATGGTGGGCAGCGCGGTGTTGGCAATGGCGGTGTCGAGCGACCCCAGCGCCACTCCCAGCATGATGGCCACCAGCGCCAGCCATTCGCGGGTGTGGAAGCGGGTGTCGGTGGGGCTGCGGGGTGGCATGGCAGCGGGGGAAGAAGAGGAAGGGATCATGTCGGGCATGCAAAAAATGTAGCCGCTCTGGCGGGCACGTGCCGGGCTGGGGTTAATACAGCGGCCTCTACTGAAAAGAAATGCATTGCCATTTATATAGATATTCCAACATCGCATATTCCATTTTCAAGACTATAAAAATAGTTAGCTTGAATATCCTGCATCGCACATGCAAATAGCCAGTAGTTTGTCTTTAAAATCGCGCCTCCATGATTGCCCGCACCGACCTCCAAAACCGCCTCCGCCAGCTCCTCAAAACCTTCCGCGCCGTCGAACTGGTGGGGCCCCGGCAGGTGGGCAAAACCACGCTGGCACGCCACTTCGTGGCCACCGACTCGCCCAACTACTTCGACCTGGAAAACGCCGCCGCACGCCGCCGCCTGGCCGAGCCGATGGCCGCGCTTGCCGATCTGCAAGGGCTGGTGGTGATCGACGAGGTGCAGCACATGCCGGAACTGTGCGAGGTGCTGCGCGTGCTGATCGACCGCCCTACGCACATCCAGCGCAAAGGCCAGTACCTGCTGCTGGGCAGCGCCACGCCGCGTGCCATGCACCAGAGCGAGTCGCTGCTGGGCCGGGCGGTGACGCTGGAGGTCACCGGCTTCAACCTCAACGAGGTGGGCGCAGACACCGATGCCGCCAACCGCCTGTGGCTGCGCGGCGGTTTCCCCGAGGCGTATCGGGAGCCGGACGATGCCGTCAGCGCCACCTGGCGCGAGGCGGCCATGCAGCGGTTTTTGTACAGCGACCTGCCCCAGCTCGGGATGCGCGTGCCCGCCCCGACCATGCTGCGCTTTTGGCACATGGCCGCCCAGACCCACGGCCAGACCTGGAACGCCGCCCCGCTGGCGCGGTCCCTCGGCAGCAGCGAAACCACGGTGCGCCGCTACCTGGACCACCTGACGCAAACCTTCATGGTGCGCCAGCTGCCGCCGTGGTTTGAAGACCTGGGCAAACGCCAGGTGAAAGCCCCCAAGCTGTACCTGCGCGACTCCGGCCTGCTGCATGCGCTGCTGGGCGTGCAGACCCTGCCGCAGCTGCTGGCGCACCCGCTGTGCGGTGCCAGCTGGACCGGCTTTGCGCTGGAGCAGGTGCTGCGCATCGCCAAACCCGACAGCGCCTGGACCTGGTCCACCCACGCCGGTGCCCGGCTGGACCTGCTGATGCTCAAAGGCAGCCAGCGCATCGGGGTGGAATTCCAGCGCGCCGACGCACCCAAGGTCACCCAATCCATGCGCATCGCCCAGCGGGATTTGAAGCTGGACGCGCTGTACGTGGTCTACCCCGGCCAGCACCGGTTTACGCTGGCCGATGGTGTGCAAGCCGTGCCACTGTGGGCCCTGCTGCCCGGAGAGTTGCCATGACCCGTTTAGCCGTCATTGACTTTGAAACCACCGGCATCTCCCCCGGCCAGGGCGACCGTGCCACCGAGGTGGCCATCGTCATCGTCGAGCACGGCCAGGTGCTGGACCGCTTCCAGAGCCTGATGAACGCCGGGGTGCGCATCCCTGCGTTCATCACCCAGCTCACCGGTATCAGCAACGCCATGCTGGCCCACGCGCCCAGCGCCGCCCAGGCGATGGCGGAGGCCAGCCGCTTTGTGGGCAAGCTGCCGCTGGTGGCGCACAACGCCGCGTTCGACCGCAAGTTCTGGCAGGCCGAGCTGGCCCGCATCGATGACCCCGCCGACCAGCCCTTTGTGTGCACCCTGCTGCTGTCGCGCCGCCTGTACCCGCAGGCCCCGAACCACAAACTCGGCACCCTGGTGGACTACCACCGCCTGCCGCCTGCGGCCCAAGCCCACCGCGCCCTGGCCGATGCCGAAATGGCCGCCCACCTGCTGGGCCAGATCCAGCACGACCTGCGCCAGCGCTGGGGCGTGGCTGCGCCGCACAGCCCGCTGCTGATGGCCGTGCAGCGCTGCGCCAAGGCGGGGGTGGGCAAGCTATTGGCACAGCATGGGCGCGGCAATATTTAGGCATCCAATCGGCATCCCGCGCATATTGAACCTGCGCTGGCAGCTATTTATTTTGTAGTAATCCACAGCCGGTAAGCTATCTCTCCACTTTCTAGAAAGCCACACCATGACCATCCAACGCATCCACCCCGGCAACCGACTCTGCGACGCCACGATCCACAACGGCGTGGCCTACCTGGCCGGACAAATCCCAGAAGATGCCAGCCTGCCCATCACCGCCCAAACCCAGAGCGTGCTGGACCAGATCGACAGCGTGCTGGCCTTGGCCGGTAGCGACAAGTCGCGCATCCTGAGCGCCACCATTTACCTAAGCAGCATGGGCGACTTTGCCGCCATGAACGCGGTGTGGGATGCCTGGATCGGCAGCACCGGCATCGGCCCGGCGCGGGCTACGGTGGAGGCGCGGTTGGCACGGCCCGAGATCAAGGTGGAAATTATGGTGATCGCGGCCGTTCGTTGATTTTCAAGTAAAAATGGCTCTCTTCCGTTTCGGGTGGCGCACCACGGGCTAGAAAATTGTGTTGACATCCAATCCCAAAGGAGAAACACAAATGCAAGAAGCGTTATTTTGCCAAGCACTGGGACTGTCAGC